>NZ_JBIUVQ010000007.1:40412-336098 GCF_044743035.1 Streptomyces sp. NPDC087787 | reverse complement strand
AAAGTCCCGGCACAGCGCGTTGAAGCAGGAAGCCCCCGGAAGGGCCAGCCGGCCCAGGCCGGAATCCCTGGACTTCAGGCCAGGGAGCACGTCAAGGCCGGTAGACCTCGCCCGGCTCCGTCCTGCCCGGCGCCAGCAACTGCGGCACGGTGACGAAGACGTACCCGCGCTCCTTCAGCGCGTCGATGATCCCGGGCACCGCGGGCACCGTGCCCGCGTAGATGTCGTGGAGCAGGATGATCCCGTCCCGGGAGGACTGGTCGAGGACGCGCCGGGTGATCAGCGCGGAGTCGGTCGTGGTGTAGTCCTTGGCGGTCACGCTCCACAGGACCTCGGACATGCCCAGTTCCTTGCAGATCCGGTGCACGGTGTCGTCGGTGCGCCCCTGCGGCGGGCGCATCAGGGTCGGCTTGCGCCCGGTCAGCCGCTCTATCTCCTCGTTCGGGCGCCGTATCTCCTCGCGCACGCGGTCCGCCGGTATCCGGGTCAGGATCTGGTGGTCCCAGGTGTGGTTCGCCACCTCGTGGCCCTCGGCGGCCATGCGCACGACCAGCTCCGGGTACTTCTCGATGTGCCGGGCGCCGAGCAGGAAGAAGGTCGCCGGGACCTGCTTCTCCTTGAGGATGTCCAGCAGCCGGGCGGAGTTCTCGCTCGGCCCCGCGTCGAAGGTCAGCGCGATGCACTTGGCGTTCCGGCAGTCCACCGTGCCGAACCCGGCGGGTGCGCCCGCGGCGGGGCGCGCCCGGGCGTCGCTGGGCGCCGTGCTGCCGTCGGAGCAGCCGGTGAGTGTCATGCAGGCGGCCGCCAGTGCCGTCAAAGCCGCCATTGCCCGGAACCGGGCCCCCGTCTTCTTCGTCTTCCTGGTCGCACAAGGCATGCCGGGACTATACGCCGCGGGTATAGACGCAGTTCATAGCGGGGTCGAATAAGCATTCGAATTAGGCCGAGCGGTCTTCACGGCGGTGACCGGGCCCACCGGGCAGCGCGTCAGGACTCCGCCCGGCGGCACAGCAGCCGCAGCGCGCAGAACAGCGTCACCGGCCACACCGCCGCGAACGCCCAGATCACGCCCGGCTCCGAGGTGACGGCACCGGCCGTCAGGAGGGCGAGCGAGACCACCGTCAGCAGCATCACGGCCCACAACGGAGGGGCGTAGGACGTCAGGCGGCAGAGGACCGGCCGCTTGCGCCCGGACCGCAGCCGCCGGACCAGACGGCGGTCACGGCTGAGGGCGCGTTCTATCTCGTTCAAAATCCGCTGTTCGCGGTCGGGGAGTCGGCCTGTAGACACTGTTGCTCCTACGGGGAACCGGTCTGCCGTGAGTCCTCTCCGACTGCCCCTCCCACCCCGGACTAACCGGCGCGCCGGACGGCACCCGCGGGATGTGGCCGGAAGGGTGCCCCGGGGTACCCGCACACAGGGCGGAAGGAGTGACGCCCATGAGGTTCGAGGACCGGGCGCAGGCCGGCCGGCGATTGGCCGAACGGCTACGCCCCCGGTACGAGGCGGGCGCACTGCCCGACCCCGTCGTGCTGGCGCTGCCCCGCGGCGGTGTCGTGGTGGCCCGGGAGGTCGCGCGGGCGCTGGACGCCCCGCTGGACGTGGTCGTGGTCCGCAAGATCGGCGCCCCCTCGCAGGAGGAGTACGGCCTCGGCGCGATCGCCGGGGACGACCCGCCGCTGTTCGACAAGACGGCCCTGCACCTGCTCGGCCTCACCGAGGAGGACCTCGCCCCGGTGGTCGAACGCGAACGCGCCGAACTGCGCCGCCGCACCCGCCGCTACCGCCACGGCCGCCCCGCCCCCGACCTGCGCGGACGTACCGCGATCGTCGTCGACGACGGCCTGGCGACCGGCTCCACCGCCCGCGCCGCGCTGCGGCACGTGCGGCGCGGCGCGCCCGCGCACACCGTCCTCGCCGTCCCCGTCGGCGCACCCGAGGCCGTACGGGCGCTGAGCGGCGAGGCCGACGAGCTGATCTGTCTCCACCAGCCGTCCTGCTTCACCGCCGTGGGCGTCTGGTACCGCGACTTCGGGCAGTTGACGGACGAGGAGGTGCTGCGGGCCCTGACGGACGGCTGAGAGGAGGCACGCCCGTGCCCCGCATGGACCCCGGCGAGGCGCGCCGCCGGTTCCTCGCCGCCCGGGTGGCGAGGCTGGCCACGGTGGACGCGGCAGGGCGCCCGCACCTGGTGCCCACGGTGTTCGCCGCCCTCGGCGACGACGGACTCGTGACGGCCGTCGACCGCAAGCCGAAGACCACGACCCGGCTCGCCCGCCTGCGCCACATCGAGGCCACCGGGACCGTGTGCCTGCTGGCGGACGACTACGACGAGGACTGGGACCGCCTGTGGTGGGCCCGCGCCGACGGCGACGCCCGCATCGTGCCGCCCGACGCGGAGGACGAGCGGACCGTGGTGGAGTACGGGACCGCGCTCGCCCGGCTGCTGCGCAAGTACCCCCAGTACCGCGAGGTCCCGCCGCGCGGACCGGTGATCGCGATCACCGTTCGCCACTGGACGGGCTGGTACGCCACCGGACCACCCCCCGCCGTTGGCGAGCGGGGCGCTGACGAAGGACCGCCAAGTCCCTGACGAAAGAGGACAGATGCTGTCCTCGATGGCCGCTACCGTGCGGACATGACGAAGACGACGACCACCGCGTCGGCCCCCGTGCTGGGTGTGCGCGCCCTCAACCGGGCGACGCTCGACCGGCAGTTGCTGCTCCGCCGCGCGCCGCTGACGGCAGGGGCCGCCGTGGAGCACCTGGTGGGCCTTCAGGCGCAGAACGTCAGGCCGCCGTACTACGCTCTTGCCGCCCGCCTCGACGGTTTCGCACCGGAGCGGCTGTCGGAGCCGATGGCCGCCCGCGAGGTGGTCCGCATCGTCACCCTGCGCTCGACCATCCACACCCACACCGCCGACGACTGCCTCACGCTGCGACCGCTCGTGCAGGGCGCCCGTGAGCGCGAACTCCACCTGTTCCGAAAGGGCCTGCACGGCGTCGACCTCGACCGGCTCACCGCACTCGCCCGCGACCTCGTGGAGGCCGAGCCGCGCACGATGACGCAGCTGCGCGCCGCGCTCGGTGCCCAGTGGCCCGACGCCGACCCGCAGGCCCTCGGCGTCGCCGCCCGCTGCCTGCTCCCGCTGGTGCAGGTCACCCCGCGCGGGCTGTGGGACAGGAGCGGGCAGGTCGCCCTCACCACCGCCGAGCACTGGCTCGGCCGCCTCGCGGATCCCTCCCCTCGGGAAGGGGAGCACGCCGCCCTCGAAGCCGCCGTCCTGCGCTACCTCGCCGCCTTCGGTCCGGCCTCCGTCCGCGACATGCAGACCTGGGCGGGCCTGACCCGGCTGCGCCCCGCCTTCGAACGGCTCCGCCCCCGGCTCGTCACGTTCCAAGGCGACGGCGGCACCGAGCTGTTCGACCTTCACGACGCTCCCCGGCCCGACCCGGACACCCCGGCACCGCCCCGCTTCCTGCCCGAGTACGACAACCTGCTCCTCTCCCACGCCGACCGCTCCCGCTTGGTGCCCGCGCGGTACCGGGGCCGCAACGCGCAGGGCAACCAGGCCCATCGCACCCTCCTCGTCGACGGCTTCCTGGCGGGGCTGTGGAAACCGGAGGGCGACACCCTGGTGGTCGAGCCCTTCGGCCCGCTGACCAGGGCACAGCGGCAGGACGTGACCGCGGAGGCCGAGCGCATGCTCGCCGCCCTGCACCCGGGAGCGTCGTACGGCATACGGTTCGGGACCGTCGCAGGAGGGTGAGGCCCCGGGGGCCGGGGTGGGGACGTGGAGAGGGGGCGTTGCGGGCCGCTCGTGGTGGCTCGCAACGCCCCCTGGCTTTCACCGGGGCAACGGCTCAGGTCAGAACCTGCTCGGTCACGAGGCTGGAGAAGGAGGCCAGCCGGGTGTAGACACCCGGCCGGCCCGCCTCGCCACAGCCGTCGCCCCAGGAAGTGATCCCTGCCAGGACGCCCCCGATGAGCAGGGGACCGCCGCTGTCGCCCTGGCAGGTGTCGATGCCGCCGGATGTGTATCCGGCGCAAACCATGTCGCTCGCGACGAAGTCGGAGCCGTAGGAGTCGCGGCAGTCGCTGTCGGACACGACGGGCACCGCCGCCGTCCGCAACTCGTCGGAGGAGCCGCCGTTTTCGCGGGTGGTGCCCCAGCCCAGGACACGGGCGGTCATGCCGGGCGCGTACACACCGGTGCCGGCGGGGGAGACGTACGACGCCGTGGCGTACGGCATAGGCGACTTCAGCGTGAGCACGGCCACGTCGCCGCCGTCGACGGCGTCCGTGTATCTCGGGTCGAACCAGACCCCGCTGACCTCGCCCACCGTGCCGTCGGTGCCGTCGAGACGGGTGCGTCCGCCCACCACCCGCATGTTGTCCGCGATCTCGCCGACCACGCAGTGCGCGGCGGTGACCACCTTCGTGGGCGCGACCAGGGTGCCGCCGCAGAACTGTGCGCCGGCCGCGTCCGTGATCTGCATGACGAACGGGTACTCCGCCGTCGTGGTCGCCGTGCCGCCGACGACCGGCCGGGGAGCGGCGGCCGCGGAGGGCGCGGTGAGCGCGGCCGCGGCAGCGCCGACCGTGACCGCGGCGGCGGTCCGTCTGGCGCGGGTGAGGCCGAACATGCGTCTCCTCGGGGCAGGCCGGCGGGGGATCGCGCGGGCGGGGGAGCACGGGGGTCGTGGGGTCCGTGCTCGGCTTCCGTGTGCCCGGGCGAGCGGCACGACCCTTACGCTAGGACCGGACCCACCCTGCTCCAATGAGGGAACTCCCTAGGGGAGCCGGGCAGGGAAATCCCTCGGTCCCGCCCCGGTGAGCGCCGGTGGGCCCCGGCGGTCCGCTCCCGTCCCGCGGCGCGCTCCGGTGCCGGTCCTCACTGCGTCCACACGGTCGTCCACGCGGTCAGTCAACCCGCGCCGCGCTCACTTCGCGCGCCGGCCGGCCGCCAATCGGACGATGTCGACGCGCGAGCGGATCCCCAGCTTGCGGTAGACCCGGGTCAGGGTCGCCTCCACCGTCTTGACGCTGATGAACAGCCGCGCGGCGATCTCCCGGTTGGTCGCGCCCTCCATGACCAGCGACGCCACCTGACGCTCCATCGCCGCCAGTCCGTCCAGCGCCGCCGGGGCCACCTCCGGCTGCCGCGCGGGCCTGGCGGCCGCGGCCTCCTCCACCCGGCGCAGCCACGGCAGCGCGCGGCAGCGCCGGAACAGCCGCGCCGCCTCGTCGTACGCCGTCGGCCCCGGCACGGGAGCCGTTCCGCCCGGGCCGGCTCCCAGGGCCGGGGCGAGGGTGCGCAGCCGGGCCAGCGCGAACGCGGCGCGGGCCTCCTCCAGGCCGTTGCCGAGTTTCGCCAGCCGGTCCTGGGCGGACGTCAACTGGTCCATGGCCGCGTCCCGTTCGCCGCGCGCGGCGCGCACCTGCGCCTCGGAGCGGTCGAGGACGGCCAGCACGCTCTCGCGGCCGAGCCGCAGCGCGTGCTCGCGGGCCGCGTCGATGACGTGCTGGGCCTCGGTGAGGTCCCCGGTCCGCACCAGGGCCTCCGCGAGGTCGCCGTGCCAGCGGCCGCGTGCCGGATCGGTGATGCCGAGCCCCAGCTCCAGCTCCCGCACCCGGCACAGCGCCGTCACGGCGGCCTGGTCGTCCCCGGCCACCAACTGGGCTTGACCCAGGGCGGTCAGGGCGCGCGAGAGATACATCTGGTCGCCGTCCTCCTCGGCGTGCCCCACCGCCTCACGGGCCAGCGCCAGCGCCCGGTCGGTGCTGCCGCCGGAGGCCTCGGCGAGGGAGGCGAGGGTGGCGGAGGCGCTCTCGCCGATGCCGGTGTCCCGGGCCATCCGGAGGCTCTCACGGGCCAGGTCCAGGGCCCGGCCGCAGTGGCCGGAGCGCAGTTCGGTCTCGCCGAGCAGACGCAGGAAGTGCACCTCGCTCTCGACCATGCCGCGCCGCCGCACCTCGCGCAGCAGCGCGGTGATGGTCGCCCGGGCCTCGGGCAGCCGGTCGCTCATCAGCAGCCAGCGGTAGCGGGCAGAGCCGACGCCGTTGTGATGGCAGGCCACGTACGGGTCCTGAGGCTCCCTCAGCGCCCGCTTGATGGTGACCGGGGCGTTCGGATGCCCCATCAGGGTCTCGGTGGAGGCCTGGAAGGCGAGCGCCATCAGCTCGATGCGCCGGTCCCGGCCGCGCTCCGCCAGTTCGGCGGCGTGCGCGGCCTCCTGGCGGGCCTCGGCGAAGTCGCCCTCCACGACCAGTCCGCGCCAGGCGAGCTGGTAGTGGACCAGGGCGAGCAGCCGGGGGTCGTCGCCCGCGTCGGCCAGCGCCTGCGGGAAGACCCCGTCCACGTCCCCGAGGGCCTGGCCGGCCGACTCGATCACCACCATCCAGGCCCGCACGCGTTCGGCGGGCACGGTGGCCCGGGTCAGGACCTCACGGGCGATGTCCCGGGCGAGGTCCACCTCGCCGGCCGTGATGGCGTCCTCGGCGGCCTGCAACCGCCGGCCGTCCGGGCCCGGTCCGCTGCCGGGCGGGGTGTGGCGGGCGGCGAGCAGGCCCAGTGAGGCGGCCACCGAGGGCGCCCCGCGGTCCCGGGCCAGCGCGGCGGCCTCGGCGAGCCGGGAGGCCACCTCCGGGTCGGTGCCGGTGGTGGCCAGGGCCAGGTGCCGGGCCCGTTCGATGGGGTCGGGGGCGGCGGTGGCCAGGGCGGCGTGGGCGGCCCGCCGCTCCTGGGTGGGCGCCTCCGCGTACAGGGCGGCCGATATCAGCGGGTGCGCGAACCGTACGGCGGGTCCCTCCGGCTCGGTGGCCAGCAGGCCGAGTTCGGCGGCCTGCGCGCACTCGGCCTCGGCGTTGCCGCGGCCGGCGGCGTGCAGCAGGGCGGGGGTGGGGCGGGCGCCGGCGCTGGCCACCAGCAGGGTGCGGCGGGCCTCGTCCGAGAGCATCTCGAGGCGGCTCAGGACGAGGGCGCGCAGCGAGGTCGGCACCGGCAGCGGCTCGCCGGGCCGGAGCGGGGTGGGGCTCTCGGCCAGGGCGCGGCCCAGCTCCAGCGCGAACAGCGGGTTGCCGCCGCTGGTGCGGTGGATGTCGCGGACGGTGGAGCGGGGCAGGTTGGAGTAGCCGCGGTGGCCGAGCAGGGCGGAGACCTGGGTACGGGTCAGCGGGCCGAGCCGGACCGAGAGGGTGTCCGGCGGGCAGGCGCGCAGATGGCGGTCGTACTCCTCCTCCTCGGTCCGCACCGCGCACAGCATCTGCACCGGCGTGTCGCCGAGGCGCCGGGCGGCGAAGCCGAGCAGTTCGGCGCTGGCCGAGTCCAGCCACTGGAGGTCGTCGGCGACGATCAGGACCGGGCCCTTCGCGGCGAGCGCGCGCAGCGTGGAGAGCACGGCCAGGCGCAGGGCGAGCCCGTCGCGCTGGAGGGTGGACTCGCCGCGGCCGGTGAGCGCCGACTCCAGCGCGGTGTGCTGGGCGGCGGGCAGCTTGCCGGACACCTCGTCCAGGACCAGGCCGAAGAGGTCGGCCAGGGCAAGGAAGGGCAGGTGGGATTCGGACTCGGTGGCGGAGCAGCGCAACACGGTGCGGGCGCTCGTGGCGTATTCCGCGGCCAATGCCCGCAGCACCGTCGACTTTCCTATTCCGGCGGGCCCGTGCAGCAGCACACTCCCACCGCGCGCGAGCTGCTCCCGCGCCGCCGCGGACGGCTCCTCCTGGCCGATGACCAGCTCGGAACGGCAGTTCGCAGGGCCCTTGAAGTCCCGTCGCACGGTCACCGCTCCCCTCGAGTGTCGTGTTCGGGCCAAATTCTAGGCAACCTGCCCGTGAATTTCGGACAGCCGGGGAGGTGAGCGAAATAACAGTGGCGAAGCATGGTCATATTCAAAGCACCGTTGAATGAATACGACCCCCGCGCGAAGAGCACTCCGACGGTACCCCCGCCCCGCCGCCGCCGACACTCCCCCGTACCGGCCTCCCGGCCACCGGACCCGCCGCTGCCGGTACCCGACGGCAGCACGTGCCCCCTGCCGTGCCTGCCCGTTGTCCCACCCCGCCGGTGAGCCTGCCGCCGCCCCCGCGGCGGGGACCCGCGCGATCCACCAGGACCCGCGCGCGGACACACCGAGGCGGCCGCTCCCGCCCCTCGGGGCTCCCGCGCGCTCGCACGGTCGGGCATCGCTCCTGCGCGGCCCCCCTACGGCAGTACCCCCGCCCGGCGGGCCGCGGCCACCGCCTCGCCCCTGGTGTGGGCGCTCAGTTTGCGCATGGCCGAGCGGAGGTAGCTCTTGACGGTTTCCGGGCTCAGGCCCAGGCGGGACGCGGCGGTGGCGTTGGTCGCGCCGGCGGCCACGCAGGTCAGTACGTCGATCTCGCGGGGGGCCAGGCCGACGCCCGGCAACGGGGCGGCCGCCGTGGTCAACAGGCCGCAGGCGTCGAGGAGTTCGGCGCGCAGAGCAGGGTCGGAGATCCGCGGGGCCAGGGCGCGCAGGGCCGCGTGGGCCTCGCGGACCTGCTCCCAGGCCGCCCCGTCCGCCGGGTCCGGGGCGGACGCCGTGCGGGACGCCGTCAGCAGGTCCCGCGCCCGCTCCTGAGCCACCAGCGACTGCTCCACGTCCCGCGCCGCCTCCACGGCCGCGCCCAGCGTCCGGTCGCCCAGCGGCTGGGCCGTGCGCAGCGCGCCGTACAGCACGCCGCGCACCCGGCGCCCCACGACCACCGGCACGGCCAGCACCGAGCGCAACCCCTCAGCGGCGACCGGGACGTCGTACTCGTGGCTGATCCGCGGCGACAGCGAATAGTCCGTGACCGCGCACGGGCGGCCCAGCGCCACCGCCTTGCCGCCGAGCCCGTTGCCGGAGCTGACCGCGAGCGCCCGGAGCGCGCACGTCGTCGTACCGGTCAGCTCGCTGATCCGCACCCGCGGCCGGCCCGGCTCGACCAGACCGCCGAAGGCGACCGGAAGGCCCGTCGCACGCCGCAGCCGCACCAGCGCACCACGGATCTCCGCCGCCCCGGCCGCGTCCGCCCTCACCTGCTCGCCCCCTCGCCGTGGACCGTCTGGACCTGCCCGCGCACCACACCCCCGTTCGGGGGTAGTGAGACGCACGTCACGGATTACACGATGGCAGAGAGCCGCCCGGCAATGGTCCGGAACCGAGGAGGACAAATGACGACGGCGACGGAGCTCTTCCGCAGGGCGCGGGACTTCCTGCTGGAACACCGTGAGGACTACGCCACCGCCTACGCCGGCTTCGAGTGGCCCCGCCCCACCCACTTCAACTGGGCGCTGGACTGGTTCGACGCCATCGCCGAGGGGAACGACCGCACCGCCCTGCACATCGTCGAGGAGGACGGCACCGAGACCCGCCTCTCCTTCGCCGAGATGTCCGAGCGTTCCAGCCGCGCCGCGAACTGGCTGCGCGACCGCGGCGTCGCCGCCGAGGACCGCATCCTCGTCATGCTCGGCAACCAGGCCGAGTTGTGGGAGACCGCGCTCGCCGCGATGAAGCTGCGCGCGGTCGTCATCCCCGCCACCCCGCTGCTCGGCCCGGCCGACCTGACCGACCGCGTCGAACGCGGCCGGGTCAAGCACGTGATCGCGCGCGCCGCCGACACCGCCAAGTTCGCCGACGTCCCCGGCACCTACACCCGTATCTCGGTCGGCGGCCTTTTGGAGGAGGGCTGGGAGCCCTACGAGGACGTGTGCGCCGCCCCCGCCGAGTTCGTCCCGG
Source organism: Streptomyces sp. NPDC087787 (assembly GCF_044743035.1). NCBI lineage: Bacteria > Bacillati > Actinomycetota > Actinomycetes > Kitasatosporales > Streptomycetaceae > Streptomyces > Streptomyces sp. NPDC087787. The sequence goes on along the minus strand of NZ_JBIUVQ010000007.1, from coordinate 326,358 downwards.
ACGGACCCACCCTCGCCGACGACCCGCTGATGCTGTACTTCACCTCGGGTACCACGGCCCGCCCCAAGCTGGTGGAGCACACCCACGTCTCGTACCCCGTCGGGCATCTGGCCACCATGTACTGGATCGGCCTGAAGCCGGGGGACGTGCACCTCAACATCTCCTCGCCCGGCTGGGCCAAGCACGCCTGGTCGAACCTGTTCGCGCCGTGGAACGCCGAGGCGACCGTCTTCATCCACAACTACACCCGCTTCGACGCGGCCCGCCTGATGGCCGAGATGGACCGCGCGGGCGTCACCACCTTCTGCGCCCCACCGACCGTGTGGCGCATGCTGATCCAGGCCGACCTCTCGCAGCTGCGCACCCCGCCCCGCGCGGCCGTGGCCGCGGGCGAACCCCTCAACCCCGAGGTCATCGAGCAGGTCCGGCGCGCCTGGGACGTGACCATCCGGGACGGCTTCGGGCAGACCGAGACCGCCGTGCAGGTCTCCAACAGCCCCGGCCAGCCGCTGAAGACCGGCTCCATGGGCCGGCCCAGCCCCGGCTACCGCGTCGAACTGCTCGACCCGGTCTCCGGCGCGCCCGGCGCCGCCGAGGGCGAGATCGCGCTCGACCTGTCCGCGCGCCCGGTCGGCCTGATGGCCGGCTACCACGGCGACCCGGAACGCACCGCCGAGGCGATGGCAGGCGGCTACTACCGGACAGGGGACGTCGCCTCCAGGGACGAAGAGGGATGTCTGACGTATATCGGACGCTCCGACGATGTCTTCAAGGCGTCCGACTACAAGATCAGTCCGTTCGAGCTGGAGAGCGCCCTGCTGGAGCACGAGGCGGTGGCCGAGGCGGCCGTCGTGCCCGCGCCGGACCCGCTGCGGCTCGCGGTGCCGAAGGCGTACGTCGTCCTCGCCGAGGGCTGGGAGCCGGACACCGGCACCGCGAAGGCCCTCTTCGAGCACTCCCGGGAGGTGCTCGCCCCCTACAAGCGCATCCGCCGCCTGGAGTTCGGCGAGCTGCCCAAGACCGTCTCCGGCAAGATCCGCCGGATCGAGCTGCGCGAGGCCACGGCCGAGGGCTCGGCGAACGAGTACCGCGAGGAGGACTTCCGGTGAGCGAACGTCCGGTGAGCGAGCCGTCCTACGCCCACGGAACCAGCGGCACACCGCTGCTGAGCGACACCATCGGCGCCAATCTCGACCGGGCGGTCGCCGCCTTCGCCGACCGCGAGGCGCTCGTCGACGTGCCCTCCGGACGCCGCTGGACCTACGCCGAGTTCGGCGCCGCCGTCGACGAGGTGGCCCGCGGACTGCTCGCCAAGGGCGTGGCCAGGGGCGACCGGGTCGGGATCTGGGCGGTCAACTGCCCCGAGTGGGTGCTCGTCCAGTACGCCACCGCGCGCATCGGCGTGATCATGGTGAACATCAACCCGGCCTACCGGGCCCACGAGGTGGAGTACGTGCTCCGGCAGGCCGGCATCTCGCTGCTGGTCGCCTCGCGGGCCCACCGGGGCACCGACTACCGGGAGTTGGTCGGGCAGGTCCGCGGCAGGTGCCCCGTCCTGCGCGAGACGATCTACATCGGCGACCCGTCGTGGGACGCGTTGACGGCGGCCGCGGCCGAGGTGCCGGTGGACCGACCGGCCGCCATCCAGGCGGAGCTGAGCTGCGACGACCCGGTCAACATCCAGTACACCTCGGGCACCACGGGCTTCCCCAAGGGGGCCACGCTCTCCCACCACAACATCCTCAACAACGGCTACTGGGTGGGCCGTACGGTCGGCTACACCGAGCAGGACAGGATCTGCATCCCCGTCCCGTACTATCACTGCTTCGGCATGGTCATGGGCAATCTGGCGGCCACCTCGCACGGCGCGTGCATGGTGATCCCGGCGCCGTCCTTCGAGCCGAAGGCCACCCTGGAGGCGGTCCAGCGCGAACGCTGCACCTCGCTGTACGGGGTGCCGACCATGTTCATCGCGGAGCTGAACCTCCCCCGCTTCGCGTCGTACGACCTGTCGTCCCTGCGCACCGGCATCATGGCGGGCTCGCCCTGCCCGGTGGAGGTGATGAAGCGGGTGGTCGCCGAGATGCACATGGAGGAGGTCTCCATCTGCTACGGCATGACCGAGACCTCGCCGGTCTCCCTCCAGGCCCGGATGGACGACGACCTCGAACACCGCACCGGAACGGTCGGCCGCGTACTGCCGCACCTGGAGGTCAAGGTCGTCGACCCGGCCACCGGGGTCACCCGGCCCCGTGGCACGTCGGGCGAACTGTGCACCCGCGGCTACAGCGTGATGCTCGGCTACTGGAACGAGCCGGAGAAGACCGCGGAGGCGGTGGACGCGGGCCGCTGGATGCACACCGGGGACCTCGCGGTGATGCGCGAGGACGGGTACGTCGAGATCGTCGGCCGCATCAAGGACATGATCATCCGCGGCGGTGAGAACATCTACCCGCGCGAGATCGAGGAGTTCCTCTACGGCCACCCGAAGATCCGCGACGTCCAGGTGGTCGGCGTGCCGCACGAGAAGTACGGCGAGGAGGTGCTGGCCTGCGTCATCCCGCTGGACGCGGACGACCCGCCGGCCCTGGAGGACCTGCGGGCCTTCTGTGAGGACCGGCTGGCCCACTACAAGATCCCGAGCCTGCTGCGGATCCTGGACTCCTTCCCGATGACCGTCTCCGGAAAGGTGCGCAAGGTCGAACTCCGCGAGAAGTACGCCCGGTGAGCACGCGGCCGGCGGCTCGGGCACCCCTGGTGCGCGGAACGACGCCTGCCCCCTGACCCACCTCCTCTCGCCTCCCGACCGCCCCCGGCTCTTTGGCCGGGGGCGGTTTCCGTCGTGGGGTGCCCGCTCTTGACGGCCTTCGCGGGCCCCACTTACATTGCTTCCAGATCGTAGAAAGTAATTTCCGCTATACGGAATAGCCGCAACCGCGGGGCGCGACGGGCGTGCGAATCCGACAGCCGAAGACAGCCGAAGCAGGAGAACTCGATGGCTCGTATGACCGCTGCCCGCGCGGCAGTTGAGATCCTCAAGCGCGAGGGCGTCACCGCCGCGTTCGGTGTGCCGGGCGCAGCGATCAACCCCTTCTACGCGGCGCTCAAGGCGTCCGGCGGAATCAACCACACCCTCGCCCGCCACGTGGAGGGCGCCTCGCACATGGCCGAGGGCTACACGAGGACCCGCGCGGGCAACATCGGCGTCTGCATCGGCACATCCGGCCCCGCCGGCACCGACATGATCACCGGCCTGTACTCGGCCACCGGCGACTCCGTCCCGATCCTGTGCATCACGGGCCAGGCCCCCACCGCCGTGATCCACAAGGAGGACTTCCAGGCCGTCGACATCGCCTCGATCGCCAAGCCGGTGACCAAGATGGCCGTCACCGTCCTGGAGGCCGCGCAGGTCCCCGGCGTCTTCCAGCAGGCCTTCCACCTGATGCGCTCCGGCCGTCCCGGCCCGGTCCTGATCGACCTGCCGATCGACGTCCAGCTCACCGAGATCGAGTTCGACCCGGAGACGTACGAGCCGCTGCCCGTCTACAAGCCGGCCGCGACCCGCGCCCAGATCGAGAAGGCGATCGCGCTGCTCAACGAGTCCGAGCGGCCCCTGATCGTCGCGGGCGGCGGTGTCATCAACGCCGACGCCTCCGAACTCCTCGTGGAGTTCGCCGAGCTGACGGGCGTTCCGGTCGTCCCGACCCTGATGGGCTGGGGCGTCCTGCCCGACGACCACGAGCTGAACGCGGGCATGGTCGGCCTCCAGACCTCGCACCGCTACGGCAACGCGACCTTCCTGGAGTCCGACTTCGTCCTCGGCATCGGCAACCGCTGGGCCAACCGCCACACCGGGAAGCTGGACGTCTACACGGCCGGCCGGAAGTTCGTCCACGTCGACATCGAGCCCACCCAGATCGGCAGGATCTTCGCCCCGGACTACGGCATCGCCTCCGACGCGAAGGCCGCGCTGGAGCTGTTCGTCCAGGTGGCCCGCGAGCTCAAGGCGGCCGGACGGCTGCCCGACCGCTCCGACTGGGCAGCCGCCGCGCAGGAGAAGCGGGCGAAGCTCCAGCGCCGTACGCACTTCGACGACGTCCCGATCAAGCCGCAGCGCGTCTACGAGGAGATGAACAAGGCCTTCGGCCCGGAGACCCGGTACGTCTCCACCATCGGCCTCTCGCAGATCGCCGGCGCCCAGATGCTGCACGTCTTCAGGCCGCGGCACTGGATCAACTGCGGACAGGCCGGGCCGCTCGGCTGGACCGTCCCGGCCGCGCTCGGCGTCGCCAAGGCCGACCCGGAGGCGTCCGTCGTCGCCCTCTCCGGCGACTACGACTTCCAGTTCATGATCGAGGAACTGGCGGTCGGCGCGCAGCACAAGATCCCGTACGTCCACGTGCTGGTCAACAACTCCTACCTGGGTCTGATCCGCCAGGCGCAGCGCGCCTTCGACATCGACTTCCAGGTCAACCTGGAGTTCGAGAACATCAACTCGCCCGAGCTGGGCGTCTACGGCGTCGACCACGTCAAGGTCGCCGAGGGCCTGGGCTGCAAGGCGATCCGGGTGACCGACCCCGATGAGCTCGGAGCCGCCCTTGAGCAGGCCAAGAAGCTCGCCGCCGAGCACCGCGTGCCGGTCGTGGTCGAGGCGATCCTGGAGCGGGTCACCAACATCTCGATGTCGGGCACCAACGACATCGGCAACGTCGTCGAGTTCGAGGACCTCGCCACCGAGCCCGGCCACGCCCCGACCGCCGTCAGGGCCCTGAAGGTCTGACGCGCACACCGATCGAAGGGGGCGGCCCACCGGCAGGGGGCCGCCCTCTTCGCGCTGTTCCGGCGTACCTCGCCGGCGCCGTCACACGGAGGCGCAGCTGAAGCCGCCCGAGCCGCCGCCCCAGGACCGTGGCAGCTCCTGCTCGGTCGTCCCGCCCCGCCCGAGGAGCCCCGCCTCCCGCGCGAAGCGCGGCATGAGCCGGGTCAGCGCCCGGTCCCCGTACAGGGCCACGGCCAGCAGCCGGTCGTCGGCCGACAGGCCCCTTCCGGTCGTCGGCAGCGGATGCCGGTCCCGCAGGTCCCTCAGGGCCCGCCGGCCCGCCCGGGTGCGCCCGGGCGGGAAGACGCGCAGCAGCCCGGCGGCGGTGAGCTCGTGGCGCAGGTCGGTCAGCGCGCGGGCGACGGGCTCCCGGTCCAGCAGCTGCCGCATGCCCGCGGGGCGGTAGAGGGCGGCGTGCACGGTCTTCGTCAGGTGGGGCAGGGCGGGGAGGCCCGTTCCCGCGCCGCGGGCCGGTCCCGTGGTGTGCATCGTGCCGCCGCGTCCGGGTCCGACGGCGCCCCGCGTCCGCAGAGCGAGTACGGAGACGGTGACGGCGGCGCGGCGGCCGCCGCGCAGAAACGCGATCTCGTGCGGCGCGAGACGGTTCGTCGCGGCACTGTCCATGGCACCCCCAGCGGCCGGAGCACGGGGCCCGCCGCCCCCGTACCGGCGGGCCCCGTCGAGGGGAATGTGCCCGCTTTCGGGGGTGCCCGATGCCTGCCCGCCCCGCTTCAGAGCATGATTTGAGCATGCCGTAGCCGCGCTACGCCCGCTGCGGTAGACATCCCGGCCGCTCCGTTCCCCGACCGCGCCGTGGTCCCGCCGCTCAGGCGTCTTCGTGGTCCGGCACGTTCAGATGTCGTCGTGCTCCGGCAGGCCCGGCCAGTCGTCCGGGCCGCCGCCCTGCCACTCGATGAGGTCGCTCTCCTCCACCTCGACGCGGTCCAGGTCGGCCAGCCGGAGGATCTCGACCACGTCGTCCAGGTGGGAGGCGAGCCCGAGGGTCACGTCGCCCTCGGTCACCCGCCGGGAGCCGTCCAGGGCCGGCGCGTGCACCACGATGTGCGGATGCTGCGTGGGGTAGTCCATGTCCTCAAGCCTCCTGATCCTCAGCCTCCTGCCGCGGCTCCCGGTCCGCACGCCGAGAAGCGCCGGACCCGGGTGACGACCCGGGTCCGGCGCTCCTTGCGCCATCCGCTTGGTTGCCGTCCGACGGCGCGAGACTGGGCGCGACAGGACATTCGCGCCGCCGGACGGGATCAGGGGGCCTCGCGCCGGGACCGGCACGAGGCGGAGGGCCGGGACCGCGGCGGGTGCGACGGCTCCGGGACGGCCTCCCTCAGGTCGGGAGGACGGTCCCGTCGCTTTCACCACCGCACTGGCTCGCACGCCGCCGCGGTCCCTGGTCCCTGCCCGCCCGGCCGTCGGGCGGCTACCCCTCATCCGGGTCGCCCGACGGCCCGGGCGGGCCGTACGCGTACGGGGTCCGGGGCATGACCTCCCGGTGGACCCCGTACGCGGCTCTGTGTCAGTCCTCGCGCAGGGCGCGCACCGCCTCCTCCACGCGCCTGCCGTAGTCCGGGTCGGCGGCGTGGAAGCGCGCGAGGTTCTTCCTGACCACGTCGTCGCGGGAGACCTGCGCGAGGCCGCCGGCGATGTTCGCGACCAGACGCCGCTTCTCCTCCTCGGACATCAGCCGGTACAGCTCGCCGGCCTGGAAGAAGTCGTCGTCCTTGGTGTGGGCGGGCGCCGCGTGGGTGCCCGTGTGGCCGGTCACCGCGAGCGGGGCCGACAGCGGACGGCCGGTCTCGACGGGGCCGTCGTAGGAGTTCGGTTCGATGTTCTTGGCGTACCGGCCCTGGGAGTTGGACGCCATGAAGCCGTCGCGGCCGTAGTTGTCCGCGCCGCCGGGCACGGCCTTCGGGGCGTTCACCGGGAGCTGGGTGTGGTTGACGCCCAGGCGGTAGCGGTGGGCGTCGGCGTAGGCGAACAGCCGGCCCTGCAGCATCTTGTCCGGGGACGGGCCGATGCCCGGCACGAAGTTGTTCGGGGAGAACGCGGCCTGCTCGACCTCGGCGAACACGTTGTCCGGGTTGCGGTCCAGGACCAGCCGGCCCACCCGCCGCAGCGGGTAATCCCGGTGCGGCCAGACCTTGGTCAGGTCGAAGGGGTTGAAGCGGTAGCCGGCCGCCTCGGCCGTCGTCATGATCTGGACGTACAGCGTCCAGGACGGGCGCACCCCGCGCTCGATCGCCTGGAGCAGGTCCGTCTGGTGGGAGGCCGGGTCCGTGCCCGCGATCTCCTGGGCCTGCTCGGTGGACAGGACCCGTCAGCGCCGGAGCCGCGGGCGTGCACCACGCTCCCCCACTGCCTTAACGACGTGGGAGGTGCCCCCACCGGGATGCGCTCGCGGTTGAAGCGCGCCAGCTTCACCAGCAGGTGCTGGTCCTGGAGGAGGAGAGGGCCGCCGATGCCGGCGGAGGCGGAGTTCTGGTTGTCGGCGACCGGGGCGCCGGACTCGGTCGTGAGCACGCGCTTCGACATCGGGGACCTTCCGTGCAGAGTGTATGCGGAAACGTGTTTCCGCTTCGTGGAGTTTCCGCCGGCGTGGAGCCTAGGGGCGGCGCGATCGGCTCGTCAACAGTTTGTTGAACGAAGGGGGGTGGATATCCGGACGGCACCGCCGCCTGGGCGCGACATGACAGGTGTCGGCGGCGGCGCCGTCCGGAGGTCTGAGTGGTCCGGTCAGACCTGGGCGCCGGAGAGGCGCTCCACGGCCCGCAGCAGGGCCGAGTGGTCCAGGCCGCCGTCGCCCTGCGCGCGCAGGGAGGCCACCAGCTGGGCCACCACGGCGCCGACGGGCAGGGCCGCGCCCACGGTGCGGGCCGCGTCCGTCACGATGCCCATGTCCTTGTGGTGCAGGTCGATACGGAAGCCCGGCTTGAAGTCGCGCTGGAGGAAGTTGTCCTTCTTCCGCGTCAGCACGGTCGAGCCCGCCAGGCCGCCGTTCAGGACGTCCAGCGCCGCCTTCAGGTCCACGCCCGACTTCTCCAGGAAGACCACGGCCTCGGCGCACGCCTGGATGTTGACGGCGACGATGAGCTGGTTGGCGGCCTTCACGGTCTGGCCGGAGCCGTGCGGGCCGCACAGCACGATCGTCTTGCCCAGGGCGTCGAAGAGCGGCTTGGCCGTCTCGAAGTCGGCCTGCTCGCCGCCGACCATGATCGACAGCACCGCCTCGACGGCGCCCGCCTCACCGCCGGAGACGGGGGCGTCCAGGACCCGGATGCCCTTGTCCCCGGCGGCGGCGGCCAGGTCGATCGAGGTCTGCGGGGTGATCGAGGACATGTCGATCAGCAGCGCGCCGGAGCGCGCGTTCTCCAGGATGCCGTCCGGGCCGTACGCGATGGCCTCGACCTGCGGCGACGCGGGCACCATCGTGACGATCACGTCGGCGTCCCGGACCGCCTCGGCGATCGAGCCCGCCGTGGCGCCGCCCGCGGCGGCCAGCCGGTCCAGCTTCGCCTGCTCCAGCGTGTAGCCGGTGACGTCGTATCCCGCCTTGATCAGGTTCTCGGACATGGGGGAGCCCATGATGCCGAGGCCGATCCAGGCAACCTTGGGAAGGGTGGTGGTCATGTGCGGGTGCCTTTCTGACTTCTGTGCTGGTCTGGGAGCCGGGGCCCGGTGAAAGAGGTCCGGATGGGTCAGCGGGCCGCTCGGGCCCCGGCCGGCAGCCACCCGAAGGCCTCGGCGCTCGGCCGGTCGCCCGGCTTGTACTCCAGGCCGACCAAGCCGTCGTAACCGGCCTTCCCCAACTGGTCGAGGAGGTCCTCCAGCGGGAGCGAGCCCGTGCCGGGCGCGCCGCGGCCGGGGTTGTCCGCGATCTGGACGTGGCCGGTCCGTGCGGCGTACCGCTCGATCACCGACGGCAGGTCCTCGCCGTTCATGGACAGGTGGTACAGGTCCATCAGGAACCTGGCGTTGCCGAGGCCCGACGCCGCGTTCACCTTGTCCACCACCTCGACGGCGGCGGGCGCGCTCACCAGCGGGTACAGCGGCGACTCCGGCTTGTTGAGCGCCTCGACCAGCAGGATCGCGCCGATCCGGTCGGCGGCCCGGGCCGCGAGGACCAGGTTGTCCAGCGCGAGCGCGTCCTGCTCGGCCGGGTCCACGCCCTCGACCCGGTTGCCGTACAGGGCGTTGAGGGCCGTGCAGCCGAGGGACCGGGCGAGCTCCGCGGCCACGTCGATGTTGGCGCGGAACCGCTCCGACTCCTCACCGGGCACGGACAGCGCGCCGCGGTCGGGGCCCGGGAGCTTGCCGGCGTAGAAGTTCAGCCCGGTGAGCTGTACGCCCGCGTCCTCGATCGCCTTCTTCAGGGCGTCGGTCTCGGAACGCTCCGGGGTGGGGGAGTCGATCCACGGCCACCACAGCTCGACCGCGGTGAAGCCGGCCGCGGCGGCGGCCGCCGGCCGCTCCAGGAGCGGGAGTTCCGTGAAGAGGATCGACAGGTTGACGTTGAAGCGCTGGTCTGCGAATCCCATCAGGGCCGCGCTCCCTTCCGTTGTCGCCGTATTCCGTATTGCGGAAGTTCGTTTCTGCTTAATGGAAGACTGCCGGGGGGTGTCGCGGCTTGTCAAGGGGGTGCGGGCTCCGGTGTGGATCCCGGCCTGGGGGGCTGCCCGGAAACCGGCCCGCGCGTTAGGTTGTGCGCGTGCGATTGAGAGTGGAGTTCACGACCGAACCCTTCGATCTGGACGAGGCCCCCGAGCACGCGCTGGTGGCGCGGGAGGTCGTCGAGGCGGCCGAGCTGGACGCCGTGGACGTCGGCCCGTTCGGCAACACGGCCGAAGGGGGTGCCGACGTCGTCCTGGACGCCGTGGACGCCCTGCTGCGCAGGACCCTCGGGGCCGGCGCCACCCGCATCTCCCTTCAGGTCACCGTGCTCGGGGAGGGTGGGAGGTGATCGGGGAGGAGTCCTTCATCGCGGCGCTGAAGCCGCTGGTCGACGCGATCGGCGGCCGGATGCTCCCGCCCGACGAGGCCGGCCCCGACGACGTCGTGCTCTCCTGGGAGGGTGACGTGGCCGTCGCCGTACGCCTGCCGCAGCTCGCCGACTCGCTGGACCACATCCTGGCCGCGATGGAGCGCAGGAAGGGCATGCCGCTCGCGGAGCTGGACCGCAAGGCCAAGCAGGAGGTCGTGCGGGTACTGGAGGCGCGCGGCGCCTTCTCCGTCCGGCACGGGGTGGAGACCGTGGCGAGCGCCCTGGGCGTCAGCCGCTTCACCGTCTACAACTACCTCAACCGCGACAGGCAGAGCTGAGTCGCCGCCGGGCAGGGCGTCCCGGAATTTTCAACAAACTGTTGACGCGATGTTCGTCAGGGCGTTAGCTATCCGCAGCCCGTTCCACGCGAAGGCCGTCAACAGCCCACGGAGGCTCCCGTGACTTCGACCTCAACGCCACCGGGCCTCGCCCGATTCAACGTTCTCCCCGAAGACGCGGCCCGAGCCGCCCTTCTGGAGGCGTGCGCCAGCACGGCGTGGGCGGACCGGCTGCTGGCGGCCCGCCCCTGCGACACCCCCGACGACCTCGAAGCCGCGAGCGACGCCGCCATGGCGGAGCTGACCCCCGCGGACCTCGAGGAGGCGATGGCCGGCCACCCGCCGATCGGCCGTCCCAAGCCCGGCGACCCGGCCTCGGCCCGCGAACAGCGCGGAATGGCCGGCGCCTCCGAGGAACTCAAGGCCGAGATGCTCGACCTCAACCTGGCCTACCAGGACAAGTTCGGCCACGTCTTCCTCATCTGCGCCACCGGCCGGACCGGCGAGCAGATGCGCGACGCGCTCAAGGAGCGGATCGGCAACGCGCCGGAGCAGGAACGCGAGATCGTCCGCAGCGAACTGGGGAAGATCAACCGCATCCGGCTCGCCCGGCTGCTCGAAGACGCCTGAGAAGACGCCCGAAGAGGAAACCATGAGCACCGAGACCACCGCCTCAGTGTCCACGCACATCCTGGACACCTCCGCCGGCCGCCCCGCCCAGGGCGTCGCCGTCCGCCTTCTGGCCCGCTCGGGCCGGGAAGCCGGCTGGCAGGCGCTCGGCGGCTCCTCGACCGACGCCGACGGGCGGTGCAAGGACCTTCCGGCACCGCCGGAGGGCACCACCCACGTACGGCTCGAGTTCGACACCGAGACGTACTTCGCCAAGAAACAAGCCGCGGCCCAGCAGGACGCCCCCGCGCTCCGGGACAGCGAGAACGGCCGGCCCGTGTTCTTCCCCGAGGTCACCATCGCCTTCGCGGTGGTGCCCGGCGAGCACTACCACGTTCCGCTGCTGCTCAACCCGTTCGGCTACTCCGTTTACCGAGGGAGCTGACCGACACCATGACCCGTTTCGTCCTGGGACAGAACCAGTACGGCAAGGCCGAGAACCGAGTCGTCAAGATCACGCGTGACGGCGACACGCACCACATCAAGGACCTGAACGTCTCCGTCGCCCTCTCCGGCGACATGGAGGAGGTCCACCGCAGCGGCTCCAACGCGAACGTCCTGCCGACCGACACCACCAAGAACACGGTGTTCGCCTTCGCCAAGGAGCACGGGATCCAGAGCGCCGAGGACTTCGGCGTCAGGCTCGCCCGCCACTTCGTGGACAACAACGAGCCCATCCACCGGGCCCGCATCCGCGTCGAGGAGTACGCCTGGGAGCGCATCGAGACCTCGCAGTCCGGCGCGCGCTTCGTCGGCTCGGAAGAGATCGCCCACTCCTTCGTCCGCAAGGGCCAGGAGACCCGCGTCGCGCAGATCACCTACGACGGCCACGGAATCCAGGTGCTCTCCGGCTTCAAGGACCTCACCGTACTGAACTCGACCAACTCCGAGTTCTTCGGCTTCCTCAAGGACAAGTACACCTCCCTTCAGGAAGACCACGACCGCATCCTCGCCACCACCGTCTCCACCTGGTGGCGGCACAACTGGAACGGCATCGACTCGCACGCCCCCGACTGGGAGCGCTCGTACAACGGGGTACGCAAGCACGCGCTGCAGGCGTTCGCCGAGACCTACTCGTACTCGCTCCAGCAGACCCTCTTCGAGATGGGTGTGCGGGTGCTGAACTCCCGCGACGAGGTCGACGAGATCCGCTTCTCGATGCCCAACAAGCACCACTTCCGCTCGGACCTGTCGCCCTTCGGAATCGACAACGAGGCCAAGGACGGCGCCGTCTACTACGCCGCCGACCGCCCCTACGGCCTGATCGAGGCCACCATCCTGCGGGACGGCGCCGAGCAGCTCATCCCGGTCGACATGACAAACCTCTGACGCGGGACGCGCGCCACCGGACCCGCTTCGGCTCGATCGCCGTCAGCGGCATCCGCACCCTGTCCGAGGCCGGACTGGACGACAGCTCCAACATCATCCTGGTCGCCGTGGCCCTCGGCGCCGGCATCATCCCGCTGGCCGCCCCGACCTTCTACACCCGGTTCCCGGCCTGGGCCCAGACCGTCCTCGGCTCCGGGATCAGCGCCGGCGCCATCGTCGCCGTCCTGCTCAACCTGTTCTTCCACCACCTCGGCACCCGGAGCAGCACGGCTCCGGCACTCAAATCCTCCTAGGGTCCTGCCGTGCCCTCCCCGTGGACGCCCCCGCGTCCACGGGCCGCCACCAAAGACAAGGAAGCGCAATGGCCCCATCGGCAGCCCAGCGCATTGTCATCGAGAACTGCGCGATCGCGACCGTGGACGCGGACGACACCGAGTACGCCTCGGGACACCTCGTGCTCGCCGGCAACCGGATCGAGTCGGTCGGCGCGGGCAAGGCCCCCGAGGGGCTGAAGGACGTGGCGCGCCGGATCGACGCGAGCGGCCATCTGGCCACGCCCGGTCTGGTCAACACCCACCACCACTTCTACCAGTGGATCACCCGCGGCCTGGCCACCGACCACAACCTGTTCGACTGGCTCGTCGCGCTCTACCCGACCTGGGCGCGCATCGACGAGGAGATGGTCTCCGCGGCGGCCCGGGGCTCGCTGGCGATGATGGCCCGCGGCGGCGTCACCACCGCCATGGACCACCACTACGTCTTCCCCCGGGGCTCCGGAGACCTGTCCGGCGCGATCATCCGGGCAGCCCGTGAGATGGGCGTGCGGTTCACGCTGGCCCGCGGTTCGATGGACCGCGGCGAGAAGGACGGCGGACTGCCGCCGGACTTCGCCGTGGAGACGCTCCAGGACGCGCTCGCCGCCACCGAGGAGACCGTGGCACGCCACCACGACGCCTCCTTCGACGCCATGACGCAGGTCGCCGTCGCCCCCTGCTCCCCGTTCTCCGTCTCCACCGAGCTGCTGGGGCAGGCCGCGGAGCTGGCCCGCCGGCTCGGCGTGCGGCTGCACACCCACGGCTCGGAGACGGTCGAGGAGGAGAAGTTCTGCCACGAGCTGTTCGGCATGGGACCCACCGACTACTTCGAGTCCACGGGCTGGCTGGGCGAGGACGTGTGGATGGCGCACTGCGTCCACATGAACGACTCCGACATCGCCGCCTTCGCCCGCACGAGGACCGGCGTGGCGCACTGCCCCTCCTCCAACGCCCGCCTGGCGGCCGGGATCGCGCGCGTCCCCGACATGCTGGCGGCCGGCGTCCCGGTCGGCCTCGGCGTCGACGGCACCGCCTCCAACGAGTCCGGCGAACTCCACACCGAACTGCGCAACGCCCTGCTGATCAACCGCCTCGGCGCACACCGCGAGGCGGCCCTGAACGCCCGCCAGGTCCTGCGCCTGGGCACCTACGGCGGCGCCCGGGTGCTCGGCCGGGCCGGCCAGATCGGCTCACTGGAGCCGGGCAAGCTGGCCGACCTGGTGCTGTGGAGGATGGACACGCTCGCCCACGCCTCGATCGCCGACCCGGTGGCCGCCCTGGTCCTCGGCGCGGCGGCACCGGTCACCGCCTCCTTCGTGGACGGACGGCAGATCGTCGAGGACGGCCGGCTGCTGACCGCCGACGAGGACGCCATCGCCCGCGCCACGCGGGCCGAGGCACAGCGGCTGGCGCGGATCACCGCGCGAAGCTGACCGATTCAAGGAACTCCGGGCGGGAGGGACGGCTCCCGACCGGTAGCCGTGGACCCGAGCGGGGTCCGCGGCGGGCCGGCTCCGGGGCGCGCTTGGACACGCGCCCCGGAACGGTCCTCCGTCCCCCCGCGCGGGCCCCCGAGGGCCCGTCCCCGGTCCCGCACGACCACACATGCACCACCTCCTTGACACCCACGTCAAAACGACGTGTCAACCGACCGGAGGAGCAGCCGTGGCCGCTCACCCCACGTCCCGCGACGAGGCACGACAGTCAGCCGAGTCCACCACCCACCCCGTGGACGAGAAACTCCCCGTCCTGAAGATGGCGACCAGCGGCCTCCAGCATGTGGCCGCCATGTACGCGGGCGTCGTCGCCCCGCCCCTGATCGTCGGCGCGGCCGTCGGCCTGTCCGGCACCGAGCTGACCTTCCTCACCGGGGCCTGCCCTGGCCACCGCCGGTCTCGCCACGTTCCTCCAGACCCTCGGCATCTGGAAGATCGGCGCCCGGCTCCCCTTCGTCAACGGCGTCACCTTCGCCGGTGTCGCCCCCATGACGGCGATCGTCGCCTCCACCAAGGACAAGTCCGACGCCCTGCCGGTCATCTTCGGCGCGGTCATCGTGGCGGGTGTCCTCGGCTTCCTGGCCGCGCCGATCTTCTGCAAGGCGATCCGGTTCTTCCCGCCGGTGGTCACCGGCACCGTGATCACCCTCATCGGCGTCTCCCTGCTGCCCGTCTCCTTCGGCTGGGCCCAGGGCCCCAATCCGGCCGCGCACGATTACGGCTCGGCGACCAACCTCACCCTGGCCGGCATCACCCTGGTCATCGTGCTGCTGCTGCGCCGCTTCACCCGCGGCTTCGTCAAGCAGATCGCGGTCCTGCTCGGGCTGGTCGCCGGCACGATCACCGCGATCCCGTTCGGGGTCACGGACTTCGGCCCGGTGGCGGACGCGCGGGTGGTCGGCTTCCCGGCCCCGTTCCACTTCGGCGCACCGCAGTTCCAGGTCGCCGCGATCCTGTCGATGTGCGTGGTGATGGTGGTCTCGATGACCGAGTCCACCGCCGACATGCTGGCCCTCGGCGAGATCGTGGAACGCCCGGCCAACGAGAAGACGATCGCCGCCGGCCTGCGCGCGGACACCCTCGGCTCCGCCCTCAGTCCCCTGTTCAACGGCTTCATGTGCAGCGCCTTCGCGCAGAACATCGGCCTGGTGGCCATGACCCGGATCCGCAGCCGCTTCGTGGTGGCCTTCGGCGGCGGCTTCCTGGTCCTGATGGGCCTGTGCCCGATGGCCGCCTCGCTGATCGCCGTCGTACCGCGGCCGGTGCTCGGCGGCGCGGGCGTGGTCCTGTTCGGCTCGGTCGCCGCCAGCGGCATCCAGACCCTGGCCAGGGCCGGCCTCGACAAGGACAACAACGTCCTGATCGTCGCCGTCTCGATCGCCGTCGGCATCATCCCGATCACGGCGCCGAACTTCTACCACGCCTTCCCGGAGACCGCCCGGATCGTCCTCGACTCCGGCATCTCCACCGGTTGCGTGACGGCCGTCCTGCTCAACCTCGTCTTCAACCACCTGGGCAGGCCGAGGTCGGTGGGCGCCCAGGACGTCACTCATCCGATGGAGGCGGGGGAGGAGATAGCGGTGGCGCGCTGATCACCGGGAGGGGTACGGCGGTCCCGCCGTGCCCCTGCCTCCGCACCCGCGTCCCTCACACCCTGCGCGGCGAGGCCAGCAGGTAACGGGCCCTCGTGCGGGGCTCGGTGTACTCCCCGGCCTGCCAGCCCGCCCGCTCAAGGGCGGCCGCGCACGCCCGCAGCGCCGCGCCGTCGGGCCCGTACACCGCGACCGCCTCCGGCTGCGGGGTCGCCCGCACCCGGTAACCGTCGGCGTCCGGCCCCGCGGGCCGCTGCCCCGCCGCCTCCAGGGCGAGCGCGGCGGCCCGCACCAGATGCGCGCGCTCCCAGCCGCAGGGCCGCTCGACGGCACCGTCCGGATTGGTCATCCGGCGCAGCTCCAGCAGCCCCTGCCAGGCGCTGTGCACCTCGCGCACCCGCCCGGGAGCGTCGTACGGCTCCTCCTCCCCACCGACGCGGGCGGAGAAGACACCGGTACCGGCGGCAGCTTCCCCGGCAGGGGGCGACTTTTCCTCCTCTGCCTCTTCTTCCTCGCGTATTCGATGCCCGGCCGGAGTGAGGAAGTGGTCGTGCGGCGGGCGCGGGTGCCGGAACGCGAGCCCGCGCCTCACCAGCGCCGCGAGTTGCGCCTCCGTACCCCTGAGCCGACCGGTCACGGGGTCGGCGGCGTCGATGACGCGGCGCTGGGCGGCGGTGGGCGGTCGAGTCACGGCGCGGCCTCCCCGAGTCGTCGAACGGTCGTCGATCAGCTGCTACGAAGAGTAGGACCCGGGACTGACAATGCCCGCGGCCGCTACGCCGAAGGGGCCGCCTGGATGTTCCAGCCCGCGATCACCGGCCGCGCGTGTTCCGTGCCCAGCCGGCACACCGTGCCCGTGGCGAGCTGGAACAGCGCGCCCGCCGACGGCGCCAGCCCGAGCCGCCGGGCGGTGAGCACCCGCAGGAAGTGCCCGTGTGCCACCAGCACGACGGCCCCCTCGGTGCCGGCGAGCGCGGCGTCCACCTTGCCCAGCATCCGGTCGGCCCGCTCCCCGACCTGTGCCACGCTCTCCCCGGGATGCTCCGGCGGTCCCGGGGCGACTCCGTCCGTGAACAGGAACCAGCCGGGACGCGTCCGCTGGATCTCGTCGGTCGTGATGCCCTCGTAGCCGCCGTAGTCCCACTCCCGCAGATCGGCGTCGACCCGCGCGTCGTGGACCCCGATCAGCTCGGCCGTCTCCCGCGCCCGCCGCGAGGGGCTGACGAACGCCGCCCCGATCCGGTACGAGCGGATCAACGGCACCAGCCGCCGCGCCTCCTCCCGCCCGTGTTCGGTGAGCGGCACGTCCGTCCACCCGGTATGGCGCCCGGACCGCGACCACTCGGTCTCCCCGTGCCGTACGAGAAAGAGATCACCCATGCGTCCCAGGCTACGAGCCCGCGCCCCCGCACCCGCGGACGCACGCGCCCAGGGCGGGGCAGTGCGGCCCGGGCACTTTCGGATAGCGGGGCGAGCGTGCTGGGAACTGGCGCTCGTGGCGTAGACCGCCCTGGTGGCCGGATACGGCGACGGACGAGCCGATCCGCCCTTGCGCCTGGCTGCCGGGCCCGCGATCAGATCCCGACGGTCAGGTGCGGCGTCGGGTCTGGATGCGCTCCCTGGTACGGCGGACACCGGCGGCGTAAAGAGGCGCGGCGGGCGAAGGACATCAACCACAAGATCGCGAAGCATGCCGTGGCCGAGGCAGAACGCACCGCTCGCGGAATCGCCCTGGAGCATCTGACGGGCATCCGCGAGCGGGTACGGCTCCGCAAGCCCCAACGGGCCACCCTGCACTCCTGGGCGTTCCACCAGCTCGGGCAGTTCATCGCGTACAAGGCCCGGAAGGTCGGGGTACCGGTGGTGTACGTCGATCCGGCGTACACCACCCGCACCTGCGCCGAGTGCGGACACATCGACAGTTGACAGGCAGTTTCCGGAAGTCGCACCGAAGTCCCGCGGCCGGCCTCCGGACCGTAACACAGCGCAGGGCGCGGGCTCGAAGGAGATTCCGCACGGCGCCGGACCTTACTGCCGGTACCCGCCGAGGAACCGGCCGATCCTGCTGATCGCCGTGTCCAGGACGTCCGCGTGGGGGAGCGTGAGGATGCGGAAGTGGTCGGGGGCGGGCCAGTTGAAGCCGGTTCCCTGCACCACCTGGATCTTCTCGCGCAGCAGGAGGTCCAGGACGAACCTCTCGTCGTCGTGGATCGGATGGACCTTGGGGTCCAGGCGGGCGAACGCGTACAGCGCGCCCCTGGGCTTCACGCACGTCACGCCCGGGATCTCGTTCAGCTTCTGCCAGGCCACGTCGCGCTGTTCGCGCAGCCGGCCGCCCGGCGCGGTCAGCTCGCGGATGGACTGGCGGCCGCCGAGAGCGGCCTGGATGGCGTACTGGGCGGGGGCGTTGGCGCACAGGCGCATGGAGGCCAGCATGGTCAGGCCCTCCAGGTAGTCCTTCGCGTGCTGCCTGGGGCCGGAGACCACCAGCCAGCCGGAACGGAAGCCCGCCACGCGGTACGTCTTGGACAGGCCGCAGAAGGTGAGGACGACCAGGTCGGGGGCGAGCGCCGCGGTGGAGTGGTGGACGGCGTCGTCGTAGAGGATCTGGTCGTAGATCTCGTCGGCGAAGACCATCAGGCCGTGGCGGCGGGCGAGGTCGAGGATGCTTTCGAGGATCTCCTTCGGGTAGACCGCGCCCGTCGGGTTGTTGGGGTTGATGATCACGACGGCCTTCGTGCGGTCGGTGATCTTCGCGGCCATGTCGTCCAGGTCCGGGTACCAGTCGGCCTGTTCGTCGCACAGGTAGTGGACCGCCTTGCCGCCCGCCAGGGTCGTCACCGCCGTCCACAGGGGGAAGTCCGGTGCGGGGATGAGGATTTCGTCGCCGTCCTCGACCAGTGCCTGGACGGCCATCGAGACCAGTTCCGAGACGCCGTTGCCCAGGAGGACGTCGTCGACGTCCACCTCCAGGCCGAGGGTCTGATAGCGCTGGGCGACGGCCCTGCGGGCGGAGAGTACGCCACGTGAGTCGGTGTACCCGTGCGCCCGCGGCAGCATCCGGATCATGTCCTGGAGGATCTCCTCCGGCGCCTCGAAACCGAAGAGCGCCGGATTGCCGGTGTTCAGCCGCAGCACGCTGTGGCCGGCCTCCTCCAGTGCGTCCGCGTGCTCGATCACCGGGCCGCGGATCTCGTAACAGACCTCGCTGAGCTTGCTCGACTGCCGGAACTCCATGCGCCGCATCCCTCCGGTGACTGATCCTGCTTGGTTTTACCAAGTGGGAGCTTGGAAAGTCCAACAACGCGTCTACACTGCCTCGCATGTCGCCTCGCCGTAGCTACGACCAGTTCTGCTCCGCCGCCCGCGCGCTCGATGCCGTCGGGGACCGCTGGACCCTGCTGATCGTCCGGGAGCTGCTGGCCGGCCCGCGCCGCTACACCGATCTGCACGCCGACCTGCCGGGCGTGAGCACGGACATGCTCGCCTCACGGCTGAAGGACATGGAACGGGACGGGCTGACGACCCGGCGCCGGCTCCCGCCGCCCGGAGCCGTCCAGGTCTACGAACTCACCTCACGGGGGCGGGCGTTGCTGCCCGTACTGCAAGCACTCGGGGAGTGGGGGCAGGACGGGCTGGGGGAGCGGCGGCCCACCGACGCACTGCGCGCGCACTGGTTCGCACTGCCCCTGCTGCGGGCCCTGGAAGAGGCCGGGATCGAGGCGGGCGTCGTCGAAGTCGGGCTGGACGAGGGCGACTTCCATCTGTATGTGGGAGCGGAGGAGGGTCCGCTCTACGGGTACGGCCCCGCGCCGGAGGAGCCGGACGCCCGGCTGGCTCTGGACTCCGCCACGTGCACGGCCGTCAGCCGCGGGGAGCTGGGCCTGGCGGCCGCGGTACGGGACGGACGCGTCGAGGTGACCGGAGACGGCGCCCCCGCCAAGGCCCTGCGCGAGAACGGGACATGAGCGAGAACGGGACATGAGCGAAGGCCCGCCCCTGGGGGCGGGCCTTCACAGACGGTGTCGGGCGAAGGTGTACGTCAGACCCCCGGCGGCACCCGCGAGGGGCGCCCCGATCCGCGCGTCAGCGCGTACCCGCCGATGCCCGCGAGCGCGGCCAGCACGCCGCCGATACCGGTCCACACCCAGCGGTCGGACCACCAGCCGGAGGACCAGCCGCCGTCGGGCTCAATGCTCGACAGCACGGCCGGCTTCTTCTTGCCGCCGTCGTCATTCGAACCGCCGCCTTCCTGCTCGGACTTGACGGCGATGCCCGGGGTCAGCGGCTGCGCGAGCGAGCCGTCGACCGCCGCGGCGCCGCCGATGTCCTTGGAGTCGGCCCGCACTTCGGCGTTGACCGGCAGACCCAGGTCGGAGGCGGGCAGCCCGGTCACCGTGAGCCGGACGTAGTACGTGCCCGGCAGCGGGTCGTTGGCCCACGGCTCGGCCCAGGCCCGCACCGTGCGCAGCACACAGGCGAGTTCGACCGATCCGGTGCCCTGGGCGGCGGTGCGGGTCTGGGCGCCGTACTGGCAGGACTGGCGGCGCCGCAGACCGTCGTAGACGTCGATCTGCCACGTCTGCGAGGCGTGCGAGTCGGGCAGCTTCACCGTCGCCTTGACGGTGGGGCGCTGCCCGGCGTCCGCGGCGAACGACCAGTACATGTAGTCGCCCGTGGAGCCGCCGGCGGTCGCCTGCTGCCCCTGCTCGATCTCGGTCGCGGTACGGAACGAGGTGCCGGCCTGGGTGGGCGCCCCGCTGTCGCCGGACGGGTCCGCCGAGGGCGACGAGTCGGCGGCCGCGGGGCCCGCGGCCAGCCCGAGCGCCAGCAGTGCGGCGCTCAGCACACGGGTGATACGCATCAGTTCGTCCTCCAGATCGCGACGCGCCAACGCGACACCCAGCCCCACAGCAGGCCCGCGACGAAGCCGGTCAGCACCAGCGCGCCGAGCAGCCACCAGCCGCGGCCGAGACCGAAGGAGGCCACGTCGCTCGACTTGCCCGGACCGTCCACCACGTCCACGGTCAGCTCCAGCGGCATGCCCGGCGCGGTCTTCACCCCGGAGGCCGCCGAGAAGGCGTTGGTGATCTGCAGGCACACGGTCTCGGCCGGGGCGCTCTCGTCGTCGCTCTCCGGCTTCGGGTAGCGCAGACCCGTGGAGATCACGTCCGTACGGCCGTTGCCCGCCGCCTCACCGCGTACGATCTCCCGGCCGCGCTCCGTCACGGCGCGCACCAGCAGGCCGTAGTCCGGGTCGACGGCACGGTCGGCGGCGACGCTCACCGACGCCCGCAGCTCCTGCCCGGGGTTGACGTCCACCCGGTACCAGCGCTGCTGCCCGAACTCCTCACGGTCGGTGTAGAGGCCGGACTTGAGCGTCGGTGCCTTCGCGCACTCGGTGGCACCCTCCGCGGCCACCGGCGTCACCACCGGGTCGGCCGCCCGGTCGACCAACTGGCCGACCCGGTCGCTGAGTTCCTCCTTGTGCTGTACGGAGGTGTAGGTGCCGCCGGTCGCCTCCGCGATGCAGATGAGCTGGTCGCGGGTCTTGGCGTCGGGCACCAGGCCGAGGGTGTCGATGGTCAGACCGATGCCCTTGGCCGCGATCTCGCGGGCCACCTCGCACGGGTCCAGCGGCTGGCAGGTGTCCTCTCCGTCGGTGATCAGGACGATCCGGCGCATGCCGTTGCCGCCGTCGAGGTCCGTGGCCGCCTTCAGCAGCGCCGGACCGATCGGGGTCCAGCCGGTCGGCACCAGCGTCGCCACCGCCGTCTTGGCCTCGGTGCGGTTCAGCGGGCCCACCGGGTACAGCTGGGCGGTGTCCTTGCAGCCCGTCTGCCGGTCGTTGCCGGGGTAGTTGGCACCGAGGGTGCGGATTCCGAGCTGGACCTCCTCCGGGGTCGCGTCGAGCACCTCGTTGAACGCCTGCTTGGCCGCGGCCATCCGCGACCCGCCGTCCATGTCCCGGGTCCGCATGGACCCGCTGACGTCCAGGACGAGTTCGACCTTCGGGGCGTCCTGCCCCTCCGTCTCGTCGGCTACCGCACCGGCGGGAAAGGCCATCCCCACCGTCAGGGCGGCGAGCAGAGCACAGACTCCCGCCGCCAGCCGTTGTCTTGTGATCATCGGCGGATCTTATTGATCCGACGCGCCGGGGACCAAAACGAGCGGGTTGGGCAGCCTGGTCCACTGGTCGCCGGGCGTGCCGGGAGACAACCGCATCAGCGTCAACGCCTTTGCCGGAACGGGCTGTTCGCGCAGCGCAACGACGTCCGGGGTGCGCGGCAGGTCCCGTACGGCCGGCTCCAGCGCGGCCCGCAGCGCCGCCGCCGATCCGGCCGTTCCCGCCAGCGCGCCCGCCACCAGCGAGCCGAACAGCTTGCGGCGCAGGGCGGTCGGGTCGTCGGTGAGGTTCCGGGTCGGCAACTCCGGTACGGCGAAGCCGTGCTGGGAGAGACGGGCGGGACTGATCCGGATGTCGGCGAGGTCGCGGTAGACCAGCCGCAGCGGGGCGCCGGACCCGGACAGCACCACGAGCAGGTTCTGGCCGTGCGCCTCCAGGGCCACCCCCGACTCCAGCAGGCCCAAACCGACGGTCAGCGCCAGACGCGTGAACTCCTCCGTCCAGGCGGGCGACTCGGGCAGTCCCGTGGTGGGCAGCGCCGCCACCGGCACGACATGCTCCCCGGGCGCCGCGTACGTCCGCGGCGACTCCCGCAACAGGGCGGCCAGTCCGGGGGAGCCCGCGGTGGCCGCGCCCAGGGTGCGGGTGATGTGCAGCAGGCCGTCCGTGCGGGCCGCCAGGTCCACGGCGAATGCCGACAGGGCGGCGGAGGCGGTCACCGAGCCGACCGAGATGTCCCGGACCGAGGACGTCAGCCGGGCGCTGAGCGAGGTCTTTACATGCGGTCCGCCGGGCACGGCGAGCGTCCTCAGCGACATCAGCGGATGCGCCGCGAGGACACGCGCCCCACGGGGCTGCTCGAGCACGTGCGCCGCCTGCCAGGGGTGCACGGGGATCAGCAGCCGTCCGCCGTCCCGCAGGTCCTCCGGCCACGCCCCGCTCACCAGGCACTCCCGCTCCGGCACCGGCAGCAGCCCCAGCTCGACCACCGGCCGGTGCTCGGGCCCGTACGCGAGCTGCTCGGCGACCGAGAAACCCGGCCGGGAACGGCAGTTGGGATGGAAGGGGTGACCGTCGACCACCCGCTGCTCCCACTGCCAGTCCGTCACCGGCCACTCCCGCGGGGCAGCCTCGTCCTCGGGCGGCTGATCGGCCCGCGACAGCGCCAGCGAGGCGGCACTGTGCCCCAGTTCGGCGGCGAGAAAGTCGCCGTGCGGCACGGCGAGGTCGCGCATCAGACGCGCCGGATCCTCGTGGACCGTCCCGGCCAGACGTACGGCCGTGACGTACCCGGAGGTGGCGTACGGGTCCGACGGCGGACCCTCCAGCCGGCGGCCGTCGCGCAGCCGCAGGACGAGCGCGTCCCGTGTGCGCTCCCGGCCCGCGATCCACGGCAGCGGTTCATGGGCGAGCGCCCGCCACAGCCGGGTCAGCACAGCGGCCCGCGCGCCGCGCAGCTGCGCCGCGTACCGTGGGGCCAGGTCGGGCCGCACGGCGGCCAGCTCCTCGGCGACCTCGGTCTCGGTGGCTGGGGGACGGTGCACGGTCGGACTCCTCCGATACGGGCGGGCGTCAGGTCGGCGCGCGCCGGGCAGACATACTGATCACCTTCGCACCGTGTGGACTTATGGACCGAACGGACCGAGTAAAGCGCATGGAGCTCACGCCCCCCACCGGCGACGTCGCGCCCGCCACCACCGGCATCGCGGAGCGCGCCGACGCGTACGCGGCCGCGCCCCTGCTGAACTGCCTGCTCCGCGAGGTCGCGCGGCCGTGCCCGGACCCGGGCGGGTTCCGCACGTACCGGCTGCCGGGCGGGGGCCGGCTGCTGCGGGTGCGCGACGGGCGCCGGCCCACCGCGCCGGAGGTGTACGCGGCGGACGGCTGGCAGCGGATCGGCCACCCGGAACTGGTCAAACTCGTGACCGAGGAGCTGCGCCGGTACACGGGCCTGTCCAACGACGAGCTGCCCGCCGAGATGATCGACAGCCGGGAGGCGGTGGCGGCGCTGCTCGCCGCCCGCGACCGCGCGCCGGTGCCCGAGGACCCGTACGTCCGCTCCGAGCAGGCGCTCGTCACCGGCCACCCGTACCACCCGGCGCCCAAGGCGCGCGGGGGCGGCCCGGTCGCCTCCTGGCTGCCGTACGCGCCCGAGGCGCACGCCCGCTTCCCGCTGGTGCTGCTCGGGGTGCGCGAGGACGTGGCCGTCGAGGAGGGTGACACCTCGGCGCTCGACGCGCTGGGCCAGGCCCCGTCCGGCTACCGGCTGCTGCCCGCCCACCCCTGGCAGCTCGACCTGGTCGGCCGCGACCTGGCCGGGGCCTTCGCCGACGGGCGGCTGCTGCGGCTGGGCACGACGGCCCGCGCCGTGTGGCCCACGGCGGCGGTCCGCACCGTCCACGTTCCCGACGCGGACCTCTTCCTGAAGTTCAGCCTGGACGTGCGGATCACCAACGACGTACGGCGGCTGTGGCGGCACGACCTGCGTGAGCTGCGCCGCACCGACACGGCCGTCGCGACCGCGTTCGGCCGGCTGCCAGGCCCGGCGGCCTGGCTGTCCGACCGCGCCTACCGCACCGCCGCCTTCGCCTTCGAGGAACTCGCCGTCGTCGTCCGCGACGGACTCGGCGGACATCTGGTGCCCGGCGCGACCCCGCTGCTCGCCGCCGCCCTGGCCGAGGGCTTCGACGGCAACCCGCTGGACGGCCCCACGGACCCGGCGCTGTGGTGGGAGGCGTATCTGCGCCAGGTCGTACCCCCCGCCCTCGGGGCCTTCGCCCGGCACGGCGTCGTCCTGGAGGCCCACCTGCAGAACTCGCTGATCGCCGTGGACGCCGGCGGTATGCCCGTGCAGGCGCTCTTCCGGGACGCGGAGGGCGTCAAGCTGCTGCCGGACGTCTCCCGGGCCGCCGGATGGGAGCGGCTGGTGTACTGCCTGGTCGTCAACCATCTCGGTGAGATCGCCGCCGCCCTCGCCGAACGCCACCCGGGCCTCGATCCCTGGCCCGCCGCCCGTCGTGAACTCGCCCGCCACGACCTGCCGGAGGCCGCCGCCCTGCTCACCTCGCCCACCGTGCCCGGCAAGACGAACCTGCTGCTGCGCTGGACCGGCGCCGACGGCGCGGCGGCCCGTTACCAGCCGCTGCCGAACCCGCTGGTGACCACCCGGATCCCGCGCTGACCCCAAAGGGTGCGACGAACGCGTTCCGGTGGGTGCGTGACGGCCGCCAGTGGGTCAACGCGTGGTGCGCCGCGTAACCCTGACGCACTTTCATCCCGCCGTCCCGGTTTTGGAGAGATCGAGACAATCAGTTCACCCAACGTTCGGACAACGGCCCGGAGTCCCCGTTTTACTCGCTTCGCCTTGGTCGGTCGTACTCGGGTTCCAGTTGCCCGTGCCGCCGTTCTCCAATTTCAGGAGCGACTTCATGTCTCGTCCTCTCCCGAGGAACTCCCGGTCCCGCCGGACTCTGGTCCGGACCACCGGCATCGTGCTTGCCGTGACCGGTCTGAGCAGCTTCCTCGCCGGGCCTGCCGACGCCAACCCGGCCGGTACCGGACTGGTGATCAACGAGGTGTACGGCGGGGGCGGCAACTCCGGCTCCACCTACACCAATGACTACATAGAGCTCTTCAACCCGACCGACGCGGCCGTCAGCGTGAGCGGCTGGTCGGTGTCGTACTTCAGCGCCAAGGGCAACCTCGGCGGGACGACGGCGCTGTCGGGCAGCGTGCCGGCCCACGGCTACTACCTGGTCCAGGAGGCGAAGGGCACCGGCGGCACCACGCCGCTGCCCACCCCCGACGCGAGCGGTCAGCTGGCGATGTCGGCGACCGACGGCTCGGTGACGCTGAACGACGCGACCAGCGCCGTCATCGACACGGTCGGCTTCGGCACCGCGTCGATCGTCGAGGGCGCCGCCGCTCCCGCGCCGAGCAACACCACGGCCGCCACCCGCGTGACCCCCGGTGTGGACACGGACGACAACAGCGTCGACTTCACCACGCGTCAGCCCGCCCCCAAGAACTCGGGCAACGGACCCGGCAACGGCGACGGCGGCTCGGGCGGTGACGCCGGCAAGGTGACGATCGCCGAGATCCAGGGCACCGGCACGGACACCTCGCCGTTGGCGGGCAAGACGGTCACCACCGAGGGTGTCGTCACGGCCGTGTACGCGACCGGCGGATTCAACGGTTTCTACATCGAGACGGGAGGAGCCGGCGGTACCGTTGCCGACGACAGGACCCCCGGAGCCTCGGACGCCGTGTTCGTCTACGGGTCGCAGTCGGCCGGCACCGTGACCATCGGCGAGAGCGTCCAGGTGCGCGGCACGGTCCAGGAGTTCGCCGGCACCACCGAGATCACCTTCCCGACCGTCACGAAGCTGTCCACCCCGCTGCCGCCCGTCACCCCCCTCAGGATCGCGTGGAGCGACCTGGAGACCGACGCCCAGAAGAGAGCGCACGAGGGCGAACTCATCGCTCCTCAGGGCGACTTCACGGTGACGGACAACTACAACACCAACTTCTACGGCCAGATCGGGCTGGCCGCCGGCGACAGGATGCTGCGCCAGCCCACGGACGCGGGCCCCGCCGGCAGCGACGTCGCACAGCGGACCGCCGACTACAACGCCTCCCACGCCATCACGCTCGATGACGGGGCCGGTGTCAGCTACACCGCCACCGGCGCCGCCGCCAACGACCCGCTGCCCTGGCTCACCGCCGACAACCCGGTCAGCGTGGGTGCCAAGGTGACATTCCACAAGCCCGTTGTCCTGGAGTACCGCAACTCGCTGTGGAACTTCCAGCCCACCGGCCAGGTCAACGGTGCCGGAACGGACATCGTCTCGTTCTCCGACATGCGCGCCCAGAAGGCGAAGCCGGCGGCCGTGGGCGGCAAGGTCCGCCTCGCGACCTTCAACGTGCAGAACTACTTCCCCATGACCGGCGACCAGTACATCGCCAAGGGCCTGGGGAAGTGCTCGTTCTACAACGACCACCAGGGCAACCACATCGCGGTCAACGACTGCGGGGCCAACGGCCCGCGCGGCGCTGCCGACGAGGTCAGCTTCCAGCGCCAGCAGAGCAAGATCGTCACCGGCATCAACGGCCTCGGCGCCAGCGTGGTCTCGCTGGAGGAGGTCGAGAACTCGGCCAAGTTCGGGGAGGACCGCGACAAGGCGCTCGCGGGCCTGGTCGACGCGCTCAACGCCAAGGCGGGCGCCGGCACCTGGGCCTTCGCGCCGTCGCCGGCGGCTGCGGACCGGCCGGCGGTGGCCGCCGAGGACGTCATCCGGACCGCGTTCATCTACAAGCCGGCCGACGTCTCCCCGGTGGGGGCCTCGCACATCCTGAAGGACCTCTCCGGTCCCGGTCAGGACTTCTCCATCGCGCGCGAGCCGCTGGCCCAGGGCTTCAAGGCCGTCGGCACCAATGACTCGGACGCCTTCCTGGTCGTGGCCAATCACCTGAAGTCGAAGGGCGGAACCGGCGCCGGTCTCTACCCCGGCGACAAGGAGGACACCCGCCCCGCCTACAACCAGGGCGCCTACAACGAGACCCGCACGCACCAGGCCTCCGCCATGCTCGGTTTCGCGAAGGAGCAGGCGCTGGCGCTGAAGACGGACAAGGTGTTCCTCGTCGGCGACTTCAACGCCTACAACCACGAGGACCCGATGGAGTACCTGTACAGCCAGGGCTACAGCGACCTCGGGTCGACGTACGACCCGGACCACCACTCCTACTCCTTCCACGGCCTCCAGGGCACCCTTGACCACATCGTCGCCAGCCCGGCCGCGCAGTCGATGGTCACCGGCGCGACGGTCTGGCAGATCAACGCCCAGGAGTCGGTCGCCTACAACTACAGCCGCTACAACTACAACGCCACCCAGTTCTTCAACGCCGACGACCCCTTCTCGGCCTCCGACCACGACCCTGTCGTCGTCGGCCTCAACACAGGGTCGGAGTCCGGGAAGGTCGCTTCCAAGGTCGACCTCAAGGTCACCCCGAACAAGGTCGTGGTGAACAAGACCGAGGTCATGGCGCACGTGACGGTCACGGCCGCCGGTGCCAGGCCGACCGGCACCGTCACGGTGACCGTCGACGGCCGGACCTGCGGCGCCAAGCTCAGCGGCGGCGTGGCGAACGTCAAGCTGCCGGTGTTCCACAAGGCGGGCACGCACACCGTGACCGTGCACTACTCCGGGGACGCCAAGGTGCTCGCCGGGACGGCTGAAACCTCGGTGACGGTCACCACCAAGTAGGCCGAGAGGGCGCGCACGCACGGACGCGCGGCACGCACGACGGGAGCCCGCCCTTCGGGGCAGGCTCCCGTTTTCAGCACTCCCGGGCAGCGGCCCGCCCCGCCGCGAGGCCGTGTTGTCGTATTCGCGCCGCGTGCCCGCGCCGCGGCCCGACTTCTCGATTCCCGCTCGATCGGCGCCCGGCAGGTGGTTGTGCGTGCACCTGCGGGGCCGTGCGGATGGGTGTAGTCCGGAAGTGTGAGCTGGCGGCAGCGATATGCGCACTGGCATCGCCCACGGCAGGCCGGTGATGTCCTGCTGGCGCTTCCGCTCACCCTGATCGTGGCCATCGTGCTGGCCGATGTACTGACCCCGTCGCACCATCTGCCGACGGGGCCGTCGCTGTTGATCGTGGCACCCGCGCTCGCCGCGTCCTTCGCCTCGACCTTCGTCACCGGGGCGATCGCCGCTGTCGCGGTGGTGGGCATGCTGGTCATCGGGCTGGAAAACCACATGCTGGGCAAGATGGACTTCGAGTCGCAGATCATCGCCCTCGTGATGGTTTCGGTGCTCGTGACGGTCTTCCGCTTTCTGCGGGAGCGGCATGCCCGTGAGCTGGCGGCGGTGCGAACGGTGTCGGAGGCCACACAGCGGGTGGTGCTGCGGCCGCTGCCACGGCGGTTCGGCCCGCTGCGGGTGGCATCGATGTATCTGGCGGCGCAGGCACAGTCCCTGATCGGCGGCGACCTGTACGCGGCCATCCGCACGCCCACGGGCACCCGGCTGATCATCGGGGATGTGATGGGCAAGGGCCTGACCGCGATCAGTGACGCCGCCCTGCTGCTGGGCGCCTTCCGCGAGGCCGCACACCGCCAGGCCGGCCTGCCCGAGCTCGCGGCCTACCTGGACCACAGCGTGTGCTGGCACCTGGCCGAACCCACCGAGGTCGAGACAGCCGGGGAGTGCTTCATCACCGCCGCCGTCCTCGACATCCCCGACGAGCACCCCCTGGTCCAGATGGTCACCTGCGGGCACCCCCCACCCCTGCTGTTGCGCGACTGGCAGGCCATCACGCTGCGCGCCACCCATCCCGCGCCGCCGCTGGGTCTGGGTGAGCTGACCCGCCCCGACTACCGTGTCGACACCTTCGCCCTGGAGCCCGGGGATGTGCTGCTGCTGCACACCGACGGCGTGCTCGAGGCCCGTAACGCCCGGGGCGCCTTCTACCCACTGGCCGAACGGGCCGCCTCGTGGGCACACCACAGACCCTCGGCACTGCTCCGCCACCTGCGCGCCGACCTGCTCGCCCACGTCGGCGGACACCTGACCGACGACGTCGCCGTGGTCGCCGTCCAACGCACCCTCGAGCCGGCACCCACCGCCGCGGCTCCCGCCCACGACAGCGCCGGTCGGCCCGCGCCCCGCCCCGCCTCCCACGGCTGACGTGAGAGCCCAGGGCGGACGGAAAGGTCACCGACCGGCCGCTCCCCCGGTCCGACAGCGGGGGGCGGCACTTGCGGTGGCGGAGACATCCCCGGCCCCGCCCGGGAATGTCAGGCCTTGTGCTGCATGCCGCGCCGCGCGGGGCTTCCTTGCTCAGCGGCCTTCGGGTCCTTCTCGTCGGCCTTGGAGCGCACGCCGTCGGCAATGCGCTTGCCGATCGTCTCGTCGATGTTCGACCAGTACGTGAAGGCCCGCTCCAGGACCGGTTCGCTGACCCCGTTGAGGAGGTGTCCGACGACGTTGTCGACCAGACGGTCCCGGGCGGCGTCGTCCAGGACCTGGCGGACCAGTGTGCCGGGCTGCCCCCAGTCGTCGTCCTCGGCATGGGAGGTGTACGCGGCGCGGACGATCTCGCCGTCGGCCGTCCAGCTGGGCGGGGGGCCGAAGTGGGCGGGGTCGGCGGCAGGACCGCCCTTGGAGTTCGGGGCGTACACCGGATCAGTGGTCTTCCGGTACGCCATCGCCCCGTCCTTCGAGTAGGAGTGGACGTCGACGATGGGCGCGTTCACGGGAAGCTGCTGGTAGTTGGCGCCGATGCGGTGCCGGTGGGCGTCCGCGTAGGAGAACAGCCGGGCCAGCAGCATGCGGTCAGGGCTCGGCCCGATCCCGGGAATGAAGTTGTTGGGCTGGAACGCCGCCTGCTCGATCTCCGCGTGGTTGTCGGTCGGATTGCGGTCCAGGGTCATCCGGCCGACCGGAATGAGCGGGTAGTCGCCGTGCGGCCACACCTTGGTGAGGTCGAACGGGTTGAAGCGGTAGTGCGCGGCCTCCGCGTAGGGCATGACCTGCACGTACAGGGTCCAGCTGGGGAAGTCGCCGTCACGGATGTGCTCGAAGAGATCGCGCATGTGGTAGTCCGTGTCGGCGGCGGCCATCTGGTCGCCCTCGTGCTGGGTGAAGAACTCGATCCCCTGGTCGGTCTTGAAGTGGTATTTCACCCAGAACCGGTCACCCTTGGCGTTGATCCACATGTAGGTGTGGGAGGTGTAGCCGTTCATGTGGCGCCAGGTGCGGGGGATGCCGCGGTCTCCCATCAGCCAGGTCACCTGGTGCGCGGACTCCGGCGAGAGCGTCCAGAAGTCCCACTGCATGTCGTGGTCGCGCAGGTTGTTGTCCGCGCGGCGCTTCTGGGAACGGATGAAGTGCTGGAACTTCATCGGGTCCTTCACGAAGAACACCGGCGTGTTGTTGCCGACCATGTCGTAGTTGCCGTCGGTGGTGTAGAACTTCACCGCGAAGCCGCGAGGGTCGCGCCAGGTGTCGGGGCTGCCCCGCTCGCCGGCGACCGTCGAGAAGCGAATGACCAGGTCGGTGCGGGTGCCCGGCTGGAAAACGGTTGCCATGGTGTAGGCGCTGACGTCCTCGGTCACCTCGAAGTGGCCGAAGGCGCCGCTCCCCTTGGCGTGAGGCTGGCGTTCGGGAATCCGCTCCCGGTTGAACTGGGCCATCTGCTCGATCAGGTAGGCGTCCTGCAGCAGGACCGGCCCGCCCGGTCCGAGGGTGAGAGAGTGCTCATCACTCTCCACCGGAGCGCCGGAGTCCGTCGTGGTGGCGGGATGGAACTCCGTCATGAGTCTGACCTTTCGTCGTGCCGGTCCTCCATGAACCTCACACTCGCGTGACCGCTGGAACCGGCCCTAAACACGACGCCGTCGAATGTGGTGCCAGGTTGTTTTCGGTCCCGGCTGTCACGCTTGGTTACCATTGAGGTTTCCCGGCTTGCGCCGCATCGGAGCTGACCGTGGAATGTAGGGCAAGCGACGCCGGGGGCATTGGAAGATGATGAGAGAGGTCACTGCAACCCACTACATCGAGCCCCTGCGGTCCGGCGGCTCCGTGCCGGGAGTCGTCGAGGCCGACGACCTGGGGACGTACGTGGTCAAGTTCACCGGCTCCGCGCAGGGGCACAAGGCGCTGGTCGCCGAGGTCATCGTGGGTGAGCTGGCGCGCGCCCTCGGACTGCGCTTTCCCGAACTGGTCCTCGTGCACTTCGACCCCGCGCTCGCCGCGCACGAACCGCACCAGGAGGTGCGCGACCTGCTCGACGCGAGCCCGGGCGTGAACCTCGGCATGGACTATCTGCCGGGTGCCGCGGACTTCACCCCCGAGGTCGCCGAGCACTTCCCGGTGGACCCCGTGGAGGCGGGCCGGATCGTCTGGCTGGACGCGCTGACCGTGAACGTGGACCGCACCGTCCACAGCTCCAACCTGATGGTGTGGCCGACCCTCGGCACCGCGCCGCCGCGCCTGTGGCTCATCGACCACGGCGCGGCCCTGGTCTTCCACCACCGCTGGGACGCCTCGGATCCGGGGAAGGCGTCGGATCCGGCGAAGGCCTACGACTTCCGCCATCACGCCCTCGGCCGGTACGCGCCGGACGTGCGGGCCGCCGACGCCGAACTGGCCCCCAGGGTGACCCGCGAGCTGCTGCGGTCCGTCCTCGCCGAGGTGCCGGACGCCTGGCTCGCCGACGAGCCCGGCTTCGCCACCGCGGACGAGGCCCGGCAGGCCTACGTCGACTACCTGGCCGCCCGAGTCGGGGCGTCCCCGGCCTGGCTGCCCACCGACTTCCCCACCCGCGAGGAGCTGGCGGCGGAGGAGTCCCGGCGGGCGGCGCGGACCCGGGCGGGCCGCCCGGACTGGCTCAGGACCGTCCCCGACCTGCACGGCAGGCCGGCCGCCGCACAGGACTGGTCCGTGCACCTGGGATGAGCCGGAGCGCGGACCGGTCCTGTGCGGCGGCCCCGGAGAGTTCCGGGGCCACGTGGCGCGGTGCGGGGGTCAGCCCTTGAGCTGCTGGTACGCCGGCAGGGTCAGGAAGTCGGCGTAGTCCTCGTCGAGGGAGACCTGGAGCAGCAGGTCGTGGGCCTGCTGCCAGTGGCCGGCGGCGAAGGCCTCGTCGCCGATCTCCTCGCGGATGTTCCGCAGTTCCTCGTCGGCGACCTTGCGGGCCAGTTCCGGCGTGACCTTCTCGCCGTTCTCGAACTCGACACCGGCGTTGATCCACTGCCAGATCTGCGAGCGGGAGATCTCCGCGGTGGCCGCGTCCTCCATCAGGTTGAAGATCGCCACCGCGCCCAGACCGCGCAGCCAGGCCTCGATGTAGCGGATGCCGACCTGGACGGCGTTGACCAGGCCCGCGTACGTCGGCCTCGCGTCGAGGGAGTCGATCGCGATCAGGTCGGCCGCCTCGACGTGCACGTCCTCGCGCAGCCGGTCCTTCTGGTTCGGCTTGTCGCCGAGGACCTTGTCGAAGGACTCCGCGCAGATCGGCACCAGGTCGGGGTGGGCCACCCAGGAGCCGTCGAAGCCGTCGCCGGCCTCGCGGTCCTTGTCGGCGCGGACCTTCTCGAAGGCCACCTTGTTGACCTCGGCGTCCCGGCGGGAGGGGATGAAGGCCGCCATGCCGCCGATGGCGTGCGCGCCGCGCTTGTGGCAGGTGCGCACGAGGAGTTCGGTGTAGGCGCGCATGAACGGCGCCGTCATCGTGACCGCGTTGCGGTCCGGCAGGACGAACCTGGCCCCGCCGTCACGGAAGTTCTTGACGATGGAGAACAGGTAGTCCCAGCGGCCCGCGTTCAGCCCGGCCGCGTGGTCGCGCAGTTCGTAGAGGATCTCCTCCATCTCGTACGCGGCCGTGATCGTCTCGATCAGGACGGTGGCGCGGACGGTGCCCTGCGGGATGCCGACGTAGTCCTGGGCGAAGACGAACACGTCGTTCCACAGCCGCGCCTCCAGGTGCGACTCCGTCTTCGGCAGGTAGAAGTACGGGCCCTTGCCGAGGTCGAGCAGACGCTTGGCGTTGTGGAAGAAGTACAGGCCGAAGTCGACGAGGCCGCCGGGCACCTGGGTGCCGTCCGCGTCCACGAGGTGACGTTCGTTCAGGTGCCAGCCGCGCGGGCGCATGACGACCGTGGCGAGTTCCCCGTTCGGGCGCAGCGCGTAGGACTTGCCGGAGCCGGGGTCCGTGAAGTCGATGTTCCGGGTGTAGGCGTCGATCAGGTTGAGCTGGCCGAGGACGACGTTCTCCCAGGTGGGGGCGGAGGCGTCCTCGAAGTCGGCGAGCCAGACCTTCGCGCCCGAGTTGAGCGCGTTGATGGTCATCTTGCGGTCGGTGGGGCCGGTGATCTCGACCCGGCGGTCGTTGAGGGCCGCGGGGGCGGGGGCCACCCGCCAGGAGTCGTCCGCGCGGATCGCGGCCGTCTCCGGGAGGAAGTCGAGCGTGGAGGTGCGGGCGATCTCGGCGCGGCGCTCCGCACGGCGGGCGAGGAGTTCGTCGCGGCGCGGTGTGAATCGCCGGTGCAACTCGGCCACGAAGGCGAGCGCCGCGTCGGAGAGGACCTCATCCTGCCGGGGCAGGGGCTCGGCGTCGACGATGGCCAGCGGGGACGGCGCTGGTGCGGACATGAGCTGTCACTTCCTTCGGGGGAGCTTCTTCAGCGAACCACGTTCAGTGCCACCTTGCCGTGGCACCGGATGCCCATGGCCATGAAAGCGGCATACCGCACCCGGGGAGCGACGGGTGCTTCTGAAATGTGGATAGTAGTTTCCTCATGGTGGAAGTTCAAGATGTGTTGATGTCGAGAATCTTCGGGTCGAGCGAAGGTGGCGCTCGGTGCCGTACCGCTCACTCAAGGTGGCCCAGGTCGGCCTCGGTGTCGATGTCGTACGCCCGTGCCACGTCCCCGCACTCGACGAGGGTGATCGATCCCTCGTGCGCCCTCAGATAGGCGCGTGCCCCCCGGTCGCCGGTCGCACTCTCCGCCACGCCGCCCCAGTGGGCCGCCCCGAGCAGCACCGGATGGCCGCGCACGCCGTCGTACGCGGCCGAGACCAGCGAGCTCTCGTCCCGGTACGCGGCCCGCACCCGGGCCACCGCCTCCGCGCTCACGCCGGGCTGGTCCACGAGCAGGACCAGGGCGGCCCGCGCCCTCGTGCCGGCGAGGGAGTCCAGCCCGGCCCGCAGTGAGGAGCCCATGCCCCGCTCCCAGTGCGGGTTGTCCACGAGCACGCAGCCGGGCAGCTCCGCGCGCTGCCGGACCTCGGCCGACCGTGCGCCCAGGACCACGTGGACGCGCTCGCATCCGGCCGCCCGCAGGGCCGCGACCGCGTGCTCCACCAGCGGCCGGCCCCGGTGCGCGAGCAGGGCCTTGGGCCGCCCGCCGAGCCGGCGCCCGCCGCCGGCCGCCAGCACCAGTCCCGCGATCTCGCCCTCTGTGCGTGTCATGGGTCCTGCATACCGCGCACCGGCCGCTGTCGAGCCGGTGTGCGGGGGCTGAATTTCGGTCCCCGCGGTGGCGCCTCCCGGTCCGGGTGGCGTTTACTGATCTGCGTCCCCCGGCGCCCGACCCGCTCCACAGGGATGTCCGACGGGACCACGGAGGGGACGGCGCACGACGGCGTGCGAGGGGGAGGGGCTGTGTTGCGGAGCTTGGACCGGCGGCCGGCGACCGGCGGCAAAGAGGATCCCAGGGTGACGGAACTGCGCACCGCGGTGGCCCGGCTGCGCCGCGAACTCGCCTCATATCCGGCGGAGTTCACCGACCGGGTCATCGCCGAGGACGAACTGGCCGCACTCGCCGCGATGACCACCCACGGAACCCCCGAACTCCCGCGCCTGCGCCGCTCGCTGCTCCTGATCGCCGGCTCCATCGGCTCGGTCAGCGCCCTGGCGTCCGGACTGTCCCAGGTGCGCACGGCGGTGGACCTGTTCGGCGAGCAGCCGCGAGGCTGACGAGCCGACGGCGACCGGGCACCTGCTCACGCCGGTGCCCGTGCCCGGAGAGCCGGGTTCCGCGCCGGCGGTCCCGTCCGAGGCCGTGTCCCTCACGGTCTCCGGCGCCGGATGAGGCCCCGCTCGGTCGCCGCCGCCACCGCCGCGGTGCGCGACTCCACGCCCAGCTTGGCGTAGACGTGCACCAGATGGGATTTCACCGTGGCCTGGCTCAGGAACAGGTGCTTGCTGATCTGAAGGTTCGACAGGCCGTCGCGGACCAGTTCCAGCACCTCCAGCTCGCGGCGGCTGAGCGCGGCCGCGGGCGTGCGCATGCGGTCCATCAGCCGGTGGGCGACCAGGGGCGCGAGGGCCGAGCGGCCGGAGGCGGCGGTGCGTACCGCGGCGGCCAGCTCCTGCGGCGGCGCGTCTTTCAGGAGGTAGCCGGCCGCGCCGGCCTCGACCGCGGCGAGGATGTCCGCGTCGGTGTCGTACGTGGTGAGCACCAGGACGCGCGGGGCGCCGGGCCGTGCGGTGATCGCCGCCGTCGCCTCCGCGCCGTGCGCTCCGCCCGGACCGAACTGCAGATCCATCAGCACCACGTCCACCCCGCCCGCCGCGGCCAGCTCCACGGCGCGTTCCGCCGTCGGCGCCTCCCCGGCGATCTCGAAGTCGGGCTCGGCGGACAGCACCGCCTTCAGGCCCGCGCGGACCACGGGATGGTCGTCCGCGAGCAGCAGCCGGATCGTCATGCGCCGCCCCCGGAGTCCGGATACGGCAGGGTGACCGCCACCGCGGTGCCCTGGCCGGGCGACGACTCCACGGTGAACGTCCCGCCCAGCGCCTCCGCCCGCGCGCGCATCGCGGGCAGCCCGAAACCGCCGTCCGCCGCCCGGCCGGGCCGTGCGGAGGCGTGCTCGGCACCGGGGTCGAAACCGGCACCGTCGTCGACGACGTCCAGCGCCACCGCCGTGTCCATGAAGCTCAGGGTGATCTCCGCGCGCTGGGCGCGGGCATGCCGCAGGGTGTTGCCGAGCGCCGACTGGGCGATCCTGAGCAGTGCCACCTCGTAGGGGGTGGGCAGCCCGGCCGGGGCGCCGCTCACCGTGAAGCGGACCTCGGGCGGGGCGGCCGGGCCCGAGCACAGCCGTTCCAGCGCTCCGGCCAGCGAGCCGCGTTCCAGGTCCGGAGGGATCAGCGCGTGCACGAAGCGGCGTGCCTCGGCGAGGTGTCCTGTGCGGTCGCGCGGGCCTGCTCGATGTGCGCGGCGGCCGGGGAGCCGTCGGGCAGCGCGCGCTGGGCGGCGCGCAGCAGGAGCTGGATGCTGGACAGGCCCTGGGCCAGCGTGTCGTGGATCTCCCGGGCCAGCCGCTCCCGTTCGGCGAGCGTGCCGGCGGCGCGCTCGGCGTCGGCCAGTTCGGCGCGGGTGGCCACCAGTTCCTCGATCAGCTCACGGCGCCGCTCGCTCTCCCGGTACAGCGCCTCGTAGCCGAGGACCGTGGCGACGGCCACCCCGGCGCCGAGCAGCGGGCCGATGAAGGCGCCCGCGCTCAGCCGTTCCCCGTGCCCGGTGAAACCGGCGATGGCCGCGCCCGCGGTCGCGGTGACCGCGGGCAGGCTCCAGCGCACGGGCAGCAGATGGAGCTGGAGGAAGTACAACGGGAAGGCCGCCCACACCGCTTCGGGCGAGAACGAGAGCAGCACCAGCCAGGCCGCGCAGAGCGCCGCCAGCCACACCGCGGCCACGCGCTGGGAGCGGTGGGTGGCCGGGCTCAGCGCGCCCCAGGCGAACACCGCTCCGGTCCCCAGCGCTGCCGCCACGGTGGCCGGGTCGTGCGCGCGGGCGGCGGCGAGCACGAGCAGGCCGGCGAACAGTGCGTACAGGCACAGGCGCAGGGTGACGACGACGGGGGAGCGGGGGCGGATGTCCATGACGGGTCCAGGGTAGGCGGGCGGGGCGGTGCGCCGGTCAACCGAAAGTTCGAAAGAGGGGTGCTTCCTTCGATCCGCGACGGCCGTGCCCCGGCGCGATGCCTGGCGGGGGCGGTGCGGCGCAGGGTGGACGGCATGTTCGTCGCATGGAGAGACCTGCGGTTCGCCAAGGGGCGGTTCGCCCTGATGGGAGCCGTCGTCACACTGATCACCCTGCTCGTGGGGCTGCTGTCCGGGCTCACCGCCGGGCTCGCCGAGGAGAACGTCTCGGCGGTGAGGGGCCTGCCCGCCGACCACCTCGCCTTCGCCGCGCCGCCCGGCGGCCGGCCGGTGTCGTTCACCGGTTCCTCGCTGCCGCCCGAGGCCGTCCGGCGGTGGGCGGAGCGCGTTCCGTACGCGGAGCCGGTCGCGATCCGCACGCTCGACGCGGCCGCCGGGAGCCGCACGGCGGCGGTGTCCGAGTTCGCCGTGCGTCCGTCGGCCGGCATCGCACCGGAAGGGGTGGCGCCCGGGCGGGCCGTGCTCTCCGCGAAGGCGGCTTCCGAGCTCGGCGTCGCCACCGGGGACCGGATCCGGCTCGGCTCCGCCACCTGGACCGTGGCGGCCGTGGCGGGCGGTGCCTCCTACAGTCACACACCCGTGGTGTGGACGGCGTGGGACGGCGGCCGGGCGACCGTGATCGCGCTGCGCACACGGGGCGCCGACGTCCCCGCCGGGGACCGGACCGCCGGCACGAAGACCCTCGCCAGAAACGACGCGCTGACCGCGATCGGCTCCTACCAGGCCGAGAACGGCTCGCTGCGACTGATGCGCGGCTTCCTGTTCGCCATCTCCGCGCTGGTCGTCGGGGCGTTCTTCACGGTGTGGACGATCCAGCGGTCCCCCGACATCGCCGTGCTCAAGGCGCTCGGCGCCTCCACCCGCCACCTGCTGCGCGACGCGCTGGGACAGGCCGCGGTGCTGCTCGCCGCCGGGACGCTGCTCGGCACCGGGCTCGCGGCCCTGACCGGTGCCCTGGTGCGGGGCGGCGCGATTCCCTTCGTACTCGATCCGCCGACCGTCCTGGTGCCCGCCGCGGTGATGGCCGCACTGGGTGTGCTGGGGGCCGGCCTGTCCGTCCGGCGGATCACCGCCGTCGACCCGCTGACCGCGCTGGGAGGCGTGCGATGAGCCTGTTCCTCGACGACATCACCCTGACCTATCCCGACGGCGACGGCCGGCTCACCGCCCTGGACCGGGTACGCCTGGAGGTGCCCGCGGGCACGGTCACGGCGGTGGCCGGGCCGTCCGGCTCGGGCAAGTCCAGCCTGCTCGCGGTCGCGGCCACGCTGATCACGCCGGACAGCGGACGCGTGTGCGTGGACGGTACGCCGACGGGGGAGCTGAGCGCCGGGGAGCGGGCGGTGCTGCGACGCCGCAGCATCGGGATCGTCTTCCAGCAGCCGAACCTGCTGCCGTCCCTGACGGCGGCGGAGCAGCTGGAGGTGATGGCCCGCCTCGACGGCCGCCGGCCGGCGGCGGGCCGGATCCGCGAACTCCTGGCCGCGGTGGGCCTCGCCGACCATGCGCACCGGCGCCCGCACCAGCTCTCCGGCGGCCAGCGCCAGCGCGTCAACATCGCGCGAGCGCTGATGAACGATCCTTCCGTCCTCCTGGTGGACGAGCCCACCAGCGCCCTCGACCACGAACGCGGCGCCGCCGTCATCGACCTGCTGGCCCGCCTCGCCCGTGCCCGCGGCACGGCGACCGTCCTCGTCACCCACGACCGCGCCCACCTGAGTGCGGCGGACGCGGTACGGGAGATGAGAGACGGCCGTCTGGAGCCGGTCGGCCGGGCGACGTGAGCCGGTCGGCCCGGGCGGGAGCCGGCCGGGCCGGGCCCGTTCCCCCCGGCCGGTCGGCCGGGGGTCAGGCCGCCGGGCCCGAGCTGGCCAGGGCCTTGGAGAGGTCTTGTGCCACCTGCTGGAGGACCGGGACGATGCGCTCCGTCGCGATGTCCGTGACACGGCCCGCCGGGCCGGAGATGGAGATCGCCGCGGCCGTGGGGCTGTCGGGGACGGTGACCGCGAGGCAGCGGACGCCGATCTCCTGCTCGTTGTCGTCGACCGCGTAGCCGAGCCGGCGGACCTCCGCCAGTGCCGCCAGGAAGCCTTCCGGGGTGGTTATGGTCTTGTCCGTGGCGGCCGGCATCCCCGTGCGGGCCAGCAGCGCGCGCACCTCGCTGTCGGACGTGTTGGCGAGCAGCGCCTTGCCGACACCCGTGGAGTGCGGCAGCACCCGGCGCCCGACCTCGGTGAACATCCGCATGGAGTGCTTGGACGGCACCTGCGCCACGTAGACGATCTCGTCACCGTCCAGCAGCGCCATGTTCGCCGTCTCGCCCGTCTCGTCCACCAGCCGGGCCAGGTACGGCCGCGCCCAGGTGCCGAGCAGCCGCGCGGCGGACTCGCCGAGGCGGATGAGGCGGGGCCCGAGCGAGTACCGGCGGTTCGGCTGCTGCCGTACGTAACCGCAGGCGACCAGGGTCCGCATCAGCCGGTGGATGGTGGGCAGGGGCAGACCGCTCGCGGCGGAGAGCTCGCTCAGACCCACCTCGCCTCCGGCGTCCGCCATCCGCTCGAGCAGATCGAAGGCACGCTCGAGGGACTGGACCCCACCGGTGGCGGCGGGGCCGGCGGAGGCGGAGGACTTGCGCTCGTCTGAGGGCGGCACGTCGCATTCCTTTCTGCGGGTGTGGCCGCATGCTACCGGCCTGGTCGGATGCCCACCCAGGCCTGTCATGGACCGTTCCTACCGATCAGCAAGGGTTTGTCCATATCCTTGTCTGGAATGCGGGCTGACCCTTGACGCTGCTCTCGGTGAAAACTACGTTCTGGCCACCGGAAGTTTACTTCCGTTCTGTGGAAAACCTCGAACGTTCCCCCACCTTCCCCTCCCCGGGAGCCCGTATGCCTCCTGCTGTGGATGACCGATCATCCGTGGACACCGGCAACACCGCGAGTTCTGGCCTGTACACGTACGACCTCGCCCCCACGAAGAGAGAAGGGCGCCGCTGGGGCGCCTACAACGTCTTCACGCTCTGGGCCAACGATGTGCACAGCCTCGGCAACTACGCCTTCGCGATCGGACTGTTCGCGCTCGGCCTGAACGTGTGGGGCATCCTGGCCGCCTTCGCACTCGCCTCTCTCCTGCTCTTCCTGCTGCTCACCCTGTCCGGGTTCATGGGACACAAGACGGGCGTCCCGTTCCCCGTCATGAGCCGTATCGCGTTCGGCATCAAGGGCGCGAAGATACCCGCCGGCGTCCGCGGCGGCGTCGCCATCGCCTGGTTCGGCATCCAGACCTACCTCGCCGCCTCCGTGCTGAGCGCGCTGCTCGTGGCCATGTTCCCCGGCCTGGGCAGCCTCGAGAAGCACTCCGTGCTCGGTCAGTCCCTGCTCGGCTGGATCACCTTCATGGCCCTGTGGCTGCTCCAGGTCCTCATCGTGAGCTACGGCATGCAGATGATCCGGCGCTACATGGCCTTCGCCGCGCCCACCACCCTGATCACCATGAGCGCCCTGGCCGCGTGGATGTTCTTCCGGGCGGGCGGATCGATCTCCCTGTCCGACGGCCACCCGCTCCCGGGCGGCACGATGTGGCTGCACGTCCTGCAGGCCGCCGCGCTGTGGGTGGTCATCTACGGCACGTTCGTACTCAACTTCTGCGACTTCACCCGTTCGGCCAGGAGCCGCGCCTCGATCGTCCGCGGCAACGTGATCGGCATCCCGGTGAACATGCTCTTCTTCGCCGTCATCGTGGCGGTCCTGTGCGGCGCGCAGTTCAAGCTCGACGGGCAGATCATCACCAGCCCCACGGACATCGTCCGCACCATCCCGAACATGATCCTGCTGGCCGCGGCCTCGATCGCCCTCATCGCCCTGACCGTCGCGGTGAACCTGCTGGCCAACTTCGTGGCACCGATCTACGCGCTGGTCAACCTCTTCCCGCGCCGGCTGAACTTCCGCCGCGCCGGCCTGGTGAGCGCGTGCGTCGGCCTGGTGATCACGCCGTGGAACCTCTACAACAACCCGATCGCGGTGGAGTACTTCCTCGGCGGCCTCGGCGCCCTGCTCGGACCGCTCTTCGGCGTGATCATGGCCGACTACTGGCTGCTGCGCAGGGCCCGGGTCAACGTCCCCGACCTCTACACCGAGGACGCGCGGGGCGAGTACCACTACCGCCGCGGCTACAACCCGCGGGCCGTCTGGGCCTTCGTGCCCTCCGCGGCCATCGCCGTCGTCCTCGCCCTGATGCCCGCCTTCCACGTCGTGGCCGGCTTCTCCTGGTTCG
Organism: Streptomyces sp. NPDC087787; assembly: GCF_044743035.1. Lineage (NCBI taxonomy): Bacteria > Bacillati > Actinomycetota > Actinomycetes > Kitasatosporales > Streptomycetaceae > Streptomyces > Streptomyces sp. NPDC087787. Next base: position 284,962 of record NZ_JBIUVQ010000007.1, on the reverse strand, counting down.
TCGGCGCCATCCTCGGGGCCGTCCTCTACTCGGTCATCGCCGACCGCGACGTCCTGATCCAGGACGTGGACGGCGAGGCCATCGCGGTCGCCGCCGAATGAGCCGCGCACGCATCGCGCACTGAACCAGCCGTCCAGCAGAATCACCCAGAAAGCCGACCATGCGCATCCTCGTCGTGAACGTCAACACCACGCAGTCCATCACCGACTCGATCGGTGAGCAGGCGGCGGCCGCGGCGTCACCCGGCACCGAGATCGTCCCGCTGACCCCCTCCTTCGGAGCGGAGTCCGTGGAGGGCAACTACGAGAGCTACCTCGCCGCCATCGCCGTGATGGAGGCCGTACGCGCCCACCCCGGGCCCTTCGACGCCGTGATCCAGGCCGGCTACGGCGAGCACGGCCGCGAGGGCCTCCAGGAACTCCTCGACGTCCCCGTCGTCGACATCACCGAGGCCGCCGCGAGCACCGCCCAGTTCCTCGGCCGCACCTACTCCGTCGTCACCAGCCTGGACCGCACGGTCCCGCTGATCGAGGAGCGCCTCCACGTCGCCGGGCTGAGCGCCCGCTGCGCCTCCGTGCGCGCCAGCGGGCTCGCCGTGCTCGATCTGGAGCGGGACGAGAAGGCCGCCGTCGCGGCGATCGCCGACCAGGCCGCCCGCGCCGTGGAGGAGGACCGGGCGGAGGTGATCTGCCTCGGCTGCGGGGGCATGTCCGGGCTCACCGAGCGTGTCGCCGAACGCACCGGGGTCCCCGTCGTCGACGGCGTGACCGCCGCCGTGACGATCGCCGAGTCCCTCGTCCGGCTCGGTCTGTCGACCTCCAAGGTGCGCACATACGCCCGGCCGCGGCCCAAACGGATGGTCAACTGGCCCCCGAGCGCGCGTTGACGCGGATCATGCGTCGCCCGCGCAGGCCGCCGCGACGAGGTCCCGCTCCGCCAGGAAGGTCTTGACTCATGAGGCCCGGCCATGAAGACTCCGTCTACAGGAAACTTGTTTCCGCTCTCCGGAATATTGCTTGTTTCGCGGGTGAGCGACAGTGAACGAAGGAACCGCACCAGAGGAGGGGCGTCCGTTGCCCGACGTACAGCTCGTACTGCGCTCCACGCGCGTCGTGACCCCCGGCGGCGTGCGCCCCGCGTCCGTCACCGTCGCCGACGGCCGGATCGTGGCCGTACTGCCGCATGACGCCGAGGTGCCGGCGGGCGCGCGGCTGGAGGACGTCGGCGACGACGCTCTGCTGCCGGGACTCGTCGACACCCACGTCCACGTGAACGACCCCGGGCGCAGCGACTGGGAGGGCTTCTGGACCGCCACCCGGGCGGCGGCCGCCGGAGGCATCACCACCCTCGTCGACATGCCCCTCAACTCGCTGCCGCCGACGACGACCGTCGACAACCTCCGCGTCAAGCAGGAGGTGGCCCGCGGCAAGGCCCACATCGACGTCGGATTCTGGGGCGGCGCGCTCCCCGACAACGTCAAGGACCTGCGGCCCCTGCACGACGCGGGCGTCTTCGGCTTCAAGTGCTTCCTGTCCCCGTCCGGGGTCGACGAGTTCCCCGAGCTGAACCACGACCAGCTGACCGCCTCCATGGCGGAGATCGCGGGCTTCGGCGGGCTGCTCATCGTGCACGCGGAGGACCCGCACGAGCTCGGGCTCGCCCCCCGGCTGAGCGGTCCGAAGTACGCCGACTTCCTGCGGACCCGCCCGCAGGTCTCCGAGGACAGCGCGATCGAGGGCCTCATCGCGCTGGCCCGCCGGCTCGGCGCGCGGGTCCACATCCTGCACCTGTCCTCCTCCGGCGCGCTGCCGCTGATCGCCGCCGCCAAGCGCGAGGGCGTCCGTCTCAGCGTCGAGACCTGTCCGCACTACCTCACCCTCACCGCCGAGGAAGTGCCCGACGGGGCCAGCGAGTTCAAGTGCTGCCCGCCGATCCGCGAGGCCGCCAACCAGGACCTGCTCTGGGCCGCGCTCGCCGACGGCACCATCGACTGCGTCGTCACCGACCACTCGCCGTCCACCGTGGACCTCAAGACGTCCGACTTCGCCACCGCCTGGGGCGGCATATCCTCGCTCCAGCTCAGCCTGTCGGCCATCTGGACGGAGGCGGCCCGGCGCGGCCACGGCATCGAGGACGTGGTCCGCTGGATGTCCGAGCGCACCGCGAACCTCGCCGGTCTCGACCGCAAGGGCGCCGTCGCACCCGGCCGGGACGCGGACTTCGCGGTCCTGGCCACCGACGAGACCTTCACCGTCGACCCGGCCGCGCTCCAGCACCGCAACCGCATCACCGCGTACGCGGGCAAGACCCTGCGCGGCGTCGTGAAATCCACCTGGCTGCGCGGCGAGCGTATCTACGACCCCGCGCTCGACGACCGCTTCACCGAACCCACCGGCCAGCTTCTGGAAAGGACGAACTGATCACTGTGACGGCGACCCTGCACTTCACCGGCGACGCGAACCCCTACGGCGGCGGCGACCCCTACGCCGACTACCGTACGGCCGAACTCCCCTTCACCAGGCACGCCAACCTGGCCGACCGCCGGCTCGGCGCGGGCGTCGTCGCCGCCAACGACGAGTTCTTCGCCCAGCGCGAGAACCTGCTGGTGCCCGAGCGGGCCGACTTCGACCCCGAGGACTTCGGGCACAAGGGCAAGGTCATGGACGGCTGGGAGACCCGCCGCCGGCGCGGCGTCTCGGCCGAGCACCCCTGGCCCACGGAGGACGACCACGACTGGGCGCTGATCCGGCTCGGTGCGCCCGGCGTAGTCCGCGGCATCGTCGTGGACACCGCCCACTTCCGCGGCAACTACCCGCAGGCCGTCTCCGTCGAGGGCACCTCGGTCGACGGTGCCCCCACGCCCGAGGAACTCCTCGGTGACGACGTCAAGTGGACGACCCTCGTCCCGCGCACCGCGGTCGGCGGCCACGCGGCCAACGGTTTCGAGGTGAACGCCGAGCAGCGCTTCACGCACCTGCGTCTCAAGCAGCACCCCGACGGCGGCATCGCCCGCCTGCGGGTGTACGGCGAGGTCGTGCCCGACCCGGCGTGGCTGGCCGCGCTCGGCACCTTCGACGTGGTGGCGCTGGAGAACGGCGGCAGCGTCGAGGACGCCTCCGACCTCTTCTACTCGCCGGCCACCAACACCATCCAGCCGGGCCGTTCCCGCAAGATGGACGACGGCTGGGAGACCCGCCGCCGCCGCGACCAGGGCAACGACTGGATCAGCTACCGCCTGGCCGGGCACACCGAGATCCGCGCCCTGGAGATCGACACCGCCTACCTCAAGGGCAACAGCGCCGGCTGGGCGTCGGTCTCCGTCAAGGACGGCGAGACCGGCGAGTGGACGCAGATCCTGCCGCGCACCCGTCTCCAGCCCGACACCAACCACCGCTTCGTGCTGCCCGCGGCGGCCGTGGGCACGCACGCGCGCGTGGACATCTACCCGGACGGCGGCATCTCCCGGCTCCGCCTGTTCGGCGCGCTGACCGGGCAGGGCGCGGCCGCCCTGGCGGCCCGTCACCAGGAACTGGGTGGCTGACCCGTCCGTGCCCGCGGGGCGTTCCGTCCGCACGGACCGGCACGCCCCGCCCGCCGGGTCCGGCGGGGCCGATGAGTTTCGGGGGACGGTGGGGTCTGTACCGGTGACGGAGTACCGCACCGGAAGATCCACCGAAGAGAAGACCCACCGAAAGAGAGGCACCCGCGATGGGCAAGCTCGTCGTCACCGGTTTCGTGAGCATCGACGGCGTCCACCAGGCGCCCGGCGGTCCCCAGGAGGACGACCGCGACGGCTTCACGCAGGGCGGCTGGAGCGTTCCGTACGGCGACGAGGACTTCGGCCGGTTCATGACCGAGGTCTTCGACCGCGCCGGAGCCTTCCTCCTCGGCCGCCGCACCTACGACATCTTCGCCGCGTACTGGCCACAGGTGACCGACCCCGCGAACCCGGTGGCCGCCCGCCTCAACGGCCTGCCGAAGTACGTGGTCTCCACGACCTTGACGGACCCCGCCTGGCAGGGCACCACGGTGATCTCCAAGGACCTGGCCGCGCAGGTCGCCGCGGCCAAGGAGCGCACCGAGGGCGAACTCCAGGTCCACGGCAGCGGCGCCCTCGTGCGCTCCCTGCTGGCGCTGGACCTCGTCGACACGGTGCACCTGCTGACGTTCCCGGTCGTACTCGGCGCCGGACACCGCCTGTTCGAGGAGGGCACCGTCCCGACCGCCTTCGCGCACACCGGTGGCCGTGTCACCGGGGCGGGCGTGTCCATCCAGTCGTACGACGTCGTGGGACGCCCACGATACGGCTCCTATCAGGATTAACTTCCCGCGAATTCAACGAACTTGACGGTGAACTCCTGAGCTTGTCATTGACATGCCACTATCTACGCGCGTCATGATGAGCCCATGACATTCCCCCCGCGTACCACCCGGATCGGCGCCGCGGGCGCCCTCCTGTCCGCTCTCCTCGTCGGCGGCACCGTCGCCGCCGCCCCGGCCGACGCCGCCGCGACGGCGGTCGGCAGCATCTGCTACAGCGCGCTGCCCTCGCAGGCGTACGACACGCTGCGACTGATCGACAAGGGCGGTCCGTTCCCGTACTCCCAGGACGGCGCCGTCTTCCAGAACCGCGAAGGCGTCCTGCCCGCGCAGGCGAGCGGGTACTACCACGAGTACACGGTCGTCACCCCGGGCTCCTCCGACCGCGGCGCCCGGCGCATAGTCACCGGCAAGAAGACGCGGGAGGACTACTACACCGCGGACCACTACGTCACGTTCAAGCTCGTCAACTTCGGCTGCTGAACCACGAGTCGACCGCACGTCCCTCGCCCCGCGGACCCTCCACGCACACCGGCCGCGGGGCCGGGCAGCCGTACGCGGGCGCCGTGGGTGCTGCCCGGCGACGGGGCCGGTCAGGGCCGCGGAGCGCTCAGCGCCCACAGCGCGGTGAGCAGGGTGGCCCCGCACAGCGACATCCCCACGGCGGCCACCAGGCTCCCGCCGATGAGGAGCGCCCCCGCCACGGTGCCCAGGACGAGCCCGAACGCGGCCACCCGGGCGCCCGGCCACCACCAGGGCCGCGTGCGGCGCGCCGTGGCGTCGACCGGGGTGAAGGAGTCCGCCAGGGCCGTGCGGACCGCGGCGTGCTCGTCGAGAAGCACACCGCGTGGGGCGACCTGCCGCCGCCGCCCGAGGGGGACCAGACGGGTGCCGTCCGTCAGCCGTACCACCACCGCGTCGCGCGAGCCGGTGCTGTGATGGGCGCTCACCTCGACCGGGCCCCGGAGGCCGTCGACGACGGGATGCCACATGATCCGCTGCCAGACGGCCGGCCGGTCGCTCGCGCCCGTCTCGGTGAGCCTGAGCCACAGGCTCTCCGAGAGTGCATGCGGGGAGGCGGACCCGGTACCGCAGTGCACCGTCGCGGTCATCGGTCGGGACGGCTGCCGCGCCGCCCGCAGGAACCGCAGACCTCGCCGGACCCACACCAGGCACAGCCCGAGGGCCGTGACCCCGGCGAGCAGGACCGGGACGAACAGGTCGTCTTCGGTGGCCGTCTCCTCCGGGTCACCGGGGAAGCCCCGCGGGTCCGTCTCGTCCGGGTCGTAGGCGACGGGGAACCGACGGCCCTTGGTGTAGCGGTCGGTGTCGTAGATCTCGAAGCGCTGTACGTGCTCACGGCCCGTGCCGTCCTTCCAGCGCACCCGGATGTCCTCGGTGTCCCCGAGGTCGTCCTCGACGACCACGCCGGTGGCGCGGGCCGTGGCCCGGTCGCGGGCCTGTTCATGGGTGTACGCGTGGAAACCCAGCCAGCCCGCGAACAGCGCGAATCCGGTCAGGGTGGCCGTCACGCCCAGCAGGGCGACGCGCAGGGCGGGGCCGGGGCGTCTCATGCTCTCTCCGCCTTATCGGTCCCGGCCTTCTCCAGCAGGGCGTGGACGGGCGCCGGGTCGCCGCCGTCCACGGCCGTTATGAGCACCTCGTACAGGTCGACGACCGTGCCGTCCGGCGCCGTGAGTACGGTGCCGATCCAGCGGGAGGTGCACGACCAGCCGGCTTCCAGCAGCAGCGGCGTCAGGGCCGCGCCCATGGCACCGGCGAGTACCTGGCTGCCGACCGTCCGGCGCACGGCGGCCGGCAGCCAGCGCAGTTGAGGGCGCATCCGGCGGGCGAGGCCGTACCAGTCGCCGTCGGCGACGGCGTCCAGTGCCGCGCGCAGCGCCCCGGTGGGGGAGGGCTGCCCGGTCGCGGCCGCCAGCGCCTCCGCGCGGGGGCCGCCGTCGCCGGGGAGGCGGAACCTGTCGGGGTCGAGCTGGAGGAGGCGCACCGGCTTCAGGTCCTCGGGCCGGAGGGCACCGTCCCCGCCGCCCGCCTGGAGCGTCCCACCAAGTCCGTCCGCGCAGGCCAGACGCTGGACGCACCACTCGGCGGCCACCTCGGCGTCACGCAGCACCAGCGGAGCCGAGCCGTACGCCGCACGGGTGCCGGTGCCGGTGTCGCTGCCGGTGTCGGTGTCGGTGTCGCTGCCGGTGTGCGGCAGCGCGGCCGTCCGCACGGCCGTCGGCGGATGGGTGGCCGTCGCGTAGACGTCCAGAGCCTCCTCCTCGGCGTCCTCGCGGGCGGCCCGGTCCCGCACCAGCGGGTCCTGGAGGGCGAGGTCGAACGCCTCGTAGAGGTCGACCGGGTACATGCCGTCCTCGACCAGGTCCTCCACCCAGTCCCGCGCGAGCCCGTCGAAAGCCGACTCGATCACCGCGACCCGCTCGACGGCCTCGCGTACCGCGGCACCGCCAACTACCCGGGCGGCCTCCGCGTCGGCCGCCAACTCCTCCTGCCAGGACCACGGTTGGGTTGCGCGCAGCAGGGGAGCGGCCAGTGGGGCCAGTGGCCGCAGGCGCCCCTCGAGCCGTTCGGCGAGCGCCACGCGAGCCGCCAGCAGGGCACGTGTGCGACGGTCGTCGAAGTGACGCTCGTGGGCCAGCTCGTGCGCGATCACCGCGGCCAGTTGCGTGGCCGGGAGCGCCCGCACCAGCGGCAGCCCGAGCAGCAGCGCGTAGGCGCGTCCGCCCCCGATCCTCACCCGGTACGTGAGTACTGCCGGCTCCGGCACGATCCGCACCAGCAGCGGAGCGCCGAAACCGGTCCGCTCGGCCATGTCCCTCACCAGCGCCGCGAGTTCCGGTTCATCGTCCGGCCGCACCGCCCGGCCCGGCAGGGCCTCGGGGAGGACGCCCCTCGTGTACAGGGCCGGAAGCAGCCACAGCATCGGCAGCGCGGCCGCCTGCCAGACTCCCCAGATCAGCCCCACGGCCGCGATCAGCACAAAGAAGCCGATCAGTGGCAGCCAGGCGACGGCTGCCATGGCCGCGGTCGACGACCACGCACGGACCGCCGAGACCTGCGGTCCTCCGGATATGCGACCGTCCATCACACTCCTGTCGTGCCATGAGGTGTCGGCGGATTCTGTCATAACCAGGTCAAGCCTGCGGACGGTTGAGCGGCGCGTACGGTGCCGACCCGCGAGCGGCGGTCGGGCACCGACCACCGCCGGCCCGGTCGGGCGCGCCCGGCGCCGGCGGGTCGTCGGTCTTGTGGGCCTGTCGGTGGGGGCCGTCCGGTCAGCGTCCTGTGGCGGGTCAGTCAGTCGTCCGGGCCCTGCGGCTGGGGCTGTCTGGTCGGGTGTGCCGGGCGGTGGTGGGCCGTCGGTCTTGTGGGCCTGTCGGTGGGGGCCGTCCGGTCAGCGTCCTGTGGCGGGTCAGTCAGTCGTCCGGGCCCTGCGGCTGGGGCTGTCCGGCCGGGCGCGCCCGGCGCCGGCGGGCCGTCGGTCTTGTGCGCCGGGCGGTGGGGCCGTCCGGTCAGCCCCTGGCGGCGCGGGCCTCCCCGTCGTACGCGCCCGGCCGGGGGCCGTCCGGGCGAGCGTGCCGACGGGAACGGACGCCGAGGACGGGGAGGTTGTGGCCGGAGCCGGGCGGGAGGAGGTTCCAGCGGGAGCCCGGAGCCCGGAGCCCGGAGCCCGGAGCCCGGAGCCCGGAGCCCGGAGCCCGGAGCCCGGAGCCGGGGTGGGGCTGTGCCACACGCGGCTCGGCTCAGGGGCGCAGCACCACGCGTCGGCCGTGGAGTTCGCCGCGCTCCATGCGCCGGTGGACCTCCGCCGTGGCGCTGAGGGGCTGGTACTCGACCGAGCGGGGCCGCAGACCGCCCGAGGCCAGGAGGTCGTTGACGGTGGACGCCGCCTCGGCCAGTTCCGCGGCCGTGGCGTTGGAGATGGCGAAGCCGTGCAGGGAGCCGTCCTTCATGTAGAGCGGACCGACCGGCAGGGTCGGCTCGTCGCGGGCGCCGGACAGAACGACGATGCGTCCGCGGTGGGCGAGGAGGCCGACCGCGGTCGTCAGGTCGTTGCGTCCCGAGGTGTCGACGTGGACGTCGACACCTGACGGGGCGAGCCGCGCCAGCCGCGCCGCGAGATCGAGGGCGTGGTGGTCCACGACCTCCGCCGCGCCCAGGCAGCGGACGTGCTCGTGGTCGCGCGGGGCGGCCGTGGCGAGGACGCGTGCGTGCGCCCGGTACGCGAACTCCACCAGCGCGCTGCCCACGTTCCCGGCCGCGCCGCCGACCAGCACCGTCTCTCCGGGGCGCAGCCCGCCGTGGGTGAAGAGCGCGAGACAGGCGGTCGCGGCGGGATGGAACACGGCCACCGCCCTCCTCAGCGCGTACGCCCGCAGGCAGCCGGTAGAGGCGGTCGGCCGGCACCACGGCCCGTTCGGCGGCGGCGCCCTGCCGGCCGTCGTGGCCCAGGCTGTTGCACCACACCGTCTCACCGACGGCGAAACCGGACCCCGCGGACGCCACCGTGCCCACGAGGTCCCGCCCGACCACGAACGGAAACGGCAGCGGCGTCCGGAACAGTCCCGACCGGACGAAGGTGTCCACCGGATCGACCACGGTGGCCACCACATCCACCAGCACCTCACCCGGCCCCGGCACGGGATCGGGCAGCTCGCCGAAGCGAATGACGTCGGGCGACCCGAGCTGTTCGACATAGGCGGCACGCATGACCACCGATTCTCCCACCGCGAGACCCGCGCGGCGCGGATGACGCCCGCGGCCGGCCCGAAAGCCGATTCGGGAATCCGGGCGGCCCGACCGCGATGGCCGTGGGCGTCGGCCCCTCAGCGGAAGACGGCCCTGTCCGCGCCCGCGATCTCGGCCAGGCTCACCGGACGGTGTTCGCGGCGGGAGACCTCGCAGGCCTCGGCGACGCGCAGGGCCTGGAGGGCCTCGCGGCCGTCGCACGGGTTGGGGCGTTCACCATGCAACACCCCTACGAACGCCTCCAGTTCGGCCTCGTAGGCGGGGCCGAAGCGTTCCAGGAAGTCGGGATAGGGCTTGTCCGCGGCCGGCGGGCCGGTCGGCTCGGTGGACGCGATCGGCGTCCGGTCGTCGAGGCCGACCACGATCTGGTCCAGTTCACCGGCCAGTTCCATGCGCACGTCGTACCCGGCGCCGTTGAGGCGGGTCGCGGTGGCCGTGGCGAGCGTGCCGTCGTCAAGGGTGAGCAGCGCAGCGCCGGTGTCGACGTCGCCCGCCGCGCGGAACATCGCGGGACCGGCGTCGGACCCGGTCGCGTACACGCTGACGACCTCACGGCCCGTTATCCATCGCAGCATGTCGAAGTCGTGAATGAGTGCGTCCCGGAACAGCCCGCCGGACAGCGGAAGCCACTCGGGCGGCGGCGGTGCCTGGTCGGAGGTGAGCGCGCGCACCGTGTGCAGACGCCCGAGGCGACCCGAGCGCACGGCCTCGCGGGCGCCCGCGTAACCCGTGTCGAAGCGGCGCATGAACCCCATCTGAAGCACCGTGCCCGCGGCTTCGACCTCGGCGAGCGCCTGTAATGTCCCCGGCAGGTCCAGGGCGATGGGTTTCTCGCAGAACACCGGCAGTCCCGACCGTGCCGCCCGGCCGATCAGTTCGGCGTGGGCGGAGGTCGCGGTGGTGATCACCACCGCGTCCACCCCCCAGGTGAATATCTCGTCCACCCCCGGTGCCGCTGTCTCACCCAGCCGCAGGGCGAGGGCCTGTGCCCGCGCCGGATCGGCGTCCGTGAGGATCAAGGATCCGACCTCTCGATGGCGGCTGAGCGTGTTCGCGTGGATGGTGCCGATGCGGCCCGTACCGATGACCCCGATGCGCATGGAAACAAAGTGATGGCGGACCCCTGACCCTGTCAATCGGCATGTCCGGACAATCGGACTTCACTACTTCCCGTCATCCGGCCGCGGAGCTACGCTCGGCCCGTGCCGAAACCAGAAGTGGACCCCACCGTCTCACTCGAGCTCCGTGTGGACCGGAGTTCCCCGGTACCGCTGTACTTCCAGCTGTCCCAGCAACTGGAGGCCGCGATCGAGCACGGCAGGCTCACCCCCGGCAGCCTGCTCGGCAACGAGATCGAGCTGGCCGCCCGGCTCGGCCTGTCCCGGCCCACCGTCCGCCAGGCCATCCAGTCGCTGGTGGACAAGGGCCTCCTGGTGCGCCGCCGCGGTGTCGGCACCCAGGTCGTGCACAGCCGGGTCAAGCGCCCGCTGGAACTGAGCAGCCTCTACGACGATCTGGAGGCGGCCGGGCAGCGCCCGTCGACGACGGTCCTGGTCAACACGGTGGTCCCGGCCTCAGCCGAGGTCGCCGCCGCCCTGGCGGTCGCCGAGGGTGAGGAGGTCCACCGCATCGAACGGCTGCGCCTGGCCCACGGCGAGCCGATGGCGTACCTGACCAACTACCTGCCGTCCGGACTGCTCGACCTGGACACCGCCCAGCTGGAGGCCACCGGCCTGTACCGGCTGATGCGCGCCGCCGGGATCACCCTGCACAGCGCCCGCCAGTGCATCGGCGCCCGCGCCGCCGGTCCCGCCGAGGCCGAGCGGCTCGCCGAGGCCGAGGGCGCACCCCTGCTCACCATGCAGCGCACCACCTTCGACGACACCGGCCGCGCGGTGGAGTACGGCACGCACACCTACCGCCCCTCCCGCTACTCCTTCGAGTTCCAGCTCCTCGTACGGTCCTGACGGCCTCACGCGCCTCCGACCTCACCTCCTTATGTCCGGACAATATGACCGGTCATGGCTCCCCGGCCGCGGAACCGGGCATTCCGGTGTCCGATAATGGAACGTTCGGGGCCGGTGGGATCACTGTCGGCCCCTTGCGTACGTTCGGGCACAGCAAGAAGGGCACGGCCTCGTGGCACGCTTTCCAACCTGGGTAGTCATCGCGCTGACAGGGGCCCTGTCCCTGTCCCTCGCGGGGTGCAGCAGCACCGGCGGCAAGCGGGCGGAGGACGCCCGCAAGGCCGCGGCGGCCCAGGGCAGGGCCGCGGTGAACACCCCCCGCTGGACCTTCGCGATGATCACGCACTCCGGGGACGGCGACACGTTCTGGGACATCGTGCAGAGCGGCGCCAAGCAGGCCGCCGTCAAGGACAACATCAACTTCCTGTACTCGCACGACGCCCAGGCCCAGCAGCAGGCCCAGCTCGTGGACGCCGCGGTGGACAAGAAGGTCGACGGCATCATCGTCACCCTCGCCAAGCCCGAGGCGCTCAAGGCCGCCGTGGCCCGCGCCGGGAGAGCCGGCATCCCGGTGATCACGGTCAACTCCGGATCGGCGCAGTCCAAGGCGTACGGCGCCCTCGCGCACATCGGCCAGGACGAGTCCGTCGCCGGTGAGGCCGTCGGGCAGGAGCTGAACGGGCGCGGGAGGAAGAAGGTGCTCTGCGTCCTGCACGAACAGGGCAACGTCGGCCACGAGCAGCGCTGCGCCGGGGTGGCGAAGACCTTCTCCGGCACGGTCGAGAACCTCTACGTCAACGGCACCAACATGCCCGACGTGCAGGCCGCGATCGGCGCCCGGCTCCAGGCGGACAGGTCCGTCGACGCCGTCGTCACGCTCGGCGCCCCGTACGCGGACACCGCCGTCAAGGCGAAGGCCGACGCCGGCAGCCGCGCCGAGGTCGACACCTTCGACCTGAACGCCAAGGTCGCCGCCGAACTGAGGGACGGCACGCTCGGCTTCGCCGTCGACCAGCAGCCCTACCTCCAGGGCTACCAGGCCGTCGACCTGCTCTGGCTCCACAAGTACAACGGCGATGTCCTCGGCGGCGGCCGGCCGGTGCTCACCGGCCCGCAGATCGTCACCAAGGACCAGGCGGCCACGCTGGAGGAGTACACGAAGCGGGGCACCCGATGAGCGGCACCACCACCGGCCGGCCCGCGGCCCCCGCAGGAACCTCCGCCGCTGAAACGTTTCCGCGGACCTCCGCGCTGCGCGGGCTGCTCACCCGACCCGAGCTGGGCTCGGTCGTCGGCGCGATCGCCGTCTTCGTCTTCTTCGCCTGCGCCGCGGACGGCTTCCTGCGCGCCTCCAGCCTCAGCACCGTCCTGTACGCGTCCTCGGTGATCGGCATCATGGCGGTTCCGGTCGCGCTGCTGATGATCGGCGGCGAGTTCGACCTGTCGGCGGGCGTCATGGTGACGTCCTCCGCGCTGGTCTCCTCGATGTTCAGCTACCGGATGACCGCGAACGTCTGGGTCGGGGTCGGTGTATCACTGCTGGTCACCCTGGCGATCGGCGCATTCAACGGCTTCATGCTGACCCGTACGGGACTGCCCAGCTTCATCGTCACCCTGGGCACCTTCCTGATGCTGACCGGGATGAACCTTGGCTTCACCAAGCTGATCGGCGGCACGGTCTCCACCAAGACGATCGGCGACATGGAGGGCTTCCCCAGCGCCCGCGCGGTGTTCGCCTCGACGCTCACCCTCGGCGGCGTCGACGTCAAGGTCACCATCCTGTGGTGGCTCGGCCTGGTCGCCGTCGCCTCCTGGATCCTGCTGCGCACCCGCACCGGCAACTGGATCTTCGCGGCCGGCGGCAACAAGGACGCCGCCCGCGCGGTCGGCGTACCGGTCACCCGGACCAAGACCGGCCTCTACATGGGCGTGGCCCTCGGCGCCTGGATCTGCGGGCAGCACCTGCTGTTCTCCTTCGACGCGGTGCAGTCCGGCGAGGGCGTCGGCAACGAACTGATCTACATCATCGCCGCCGTCATCGGCGGCTGCCTGATCACCGGTGGACACGGCAGCGCCGTCGGCTCGGCGGTCGGTGCCCTCCTGTTCGGCATGACCAGCAAGGGCATCGTCTTCGCCGAGTGGAACCCCGACTGGTTCAAGTTCTTCCTCGGAGCGATGCTGCTCCTCGCGACCCTGCTCAACACCTGGGTCCGCAGGCGGGCGGAGGCCACCAAGTGACGCAGAGCGAAGGACGTACCAGCACGCGGGCCGAAGCCCGCACGGCACTCGTGGAGCTGTCCGGCGTCAGTAAGCACTACGGCGGTGTCCGCGCCCTGGAGGACGTCGGCCTGGAGGTCCACGCCGGGGAGATCACCTGCGTCCTGGGCGACAACGGCGCAGGCAAGTCGACCCTGATCAAGATCATCGCGGGGCTGCACCAGCACGACGGCGGCATCCTGCGCGTCGAGGGCGAGGAGACCCGGCTCACCTCCCCGCGCGACGCCCTGGACCGGGGCATCGCCACGGTGTACCAGGACCTGGCGGTCGTGGGCCTCATGCCGGTCTGGCGGAACTTCTTCCTCGGTTCCGAGCCCCGCAAGGGGTCCGGCCCCTTCAAGCGCCTGGACGTCGGCCTCATGCGCAGGACGGCACGGGCCGAACTGCTGCGGATGGGCATCGACCTGCGCGACGTCGACCAGCCCATCGGCACCCTGTCGGGCGGCGAACGCCAGTGCGTCGCCATCGCGCGCGCGGTGCACCTCGGCGCCAAGGTGCTCGTCCTGGACGAGCCGACCGCGGCGCTCGGCGTGAAGCAGTCGGGCGTGGTACTGAAGTATGTGGCGGCGGCCCGCGACCAGGGCCTGGGCGTTGTGTTGATCACCCATAACCCGCATCACGCGTACCTCGTAGGTGACCGGTTCGTCCTGCTGAGGCGGGGCGCCATGGCCGGCCACCACACCCGGGACGGGATCACCCTGGACGAGCTGACCCGGCAGATGGCCGGCGGCAGCGACCTGGACGATCTGCGCCATGAACTGCAAGGGTCCTGAGGGCCCGGGAGGTTGTGACATCATGCGGCTCCGCAGGGCGGGCGCGACGGCACCCGTGCCTCCGTACCCGGTACAAGTACCGGTACAAACCGGGCGCCGCCCCCTCGGTGCCCCGTACGGAACCCTTACCCGCCGTGCGGCAGAATCGGGCCCGATGAGCACCTACCGCGACCTCACCGCCCCCATCGGCTCCCGACGCGCCCCCGTGCTGCGCACGGTCGGTACCCGGGAGCGGCGCTCCCACCTGACCGCGCCCCGCGTCCCCACGGTGGGCATCGACATCGGCGGCACCAAGGTGATGGCGGGCGTCGTCGACGCCGACGGGAACATCCTGGAGCGGCTCCGCACGGAGACCCCGGACAAGTCCAAGAGCCCGCGGGTCGTCGAGGACACCATCGTCGAACTGGTCCTGGACCTGTCCGACCGGCACGACGTCCACGCGGTCGGCATCGGCGCGGCCGGCTGGGTCGACGCCGACCGCAACCGCGTGCTGTTCGCCCCCCACCTGTCCTGGCGCAACGAACCCCTGCGCGACCGCCTCTCCGAGCGCCTGTCCGTGCCGGTCCTGGTCGACAACGACGCCAACGCCGCCGCCTGGGCCGAGTGGCGCTTCGGCGCGGGCCGGGGCGAGGACCACCTCGTCATGATCACGCTCGGCACCGGTATCGGCGGCGCGATCCTGGAGGACGGCCAGGTCAAGCGGGGCAAGTTCGGGGTCGCCGGCGAGTTCGGGCACATGCAGGTCGTGCCCGGCGGTCACCGCTGCCCGTGCGGCAACCGCGGCTGCTGGGAGCAGTACAGCTCGGGCAACGCCCTGGTGCGGGAGGCGCGTGAGCTGGCCGCGGCCGACTCCCCGGTCGCCTACGGGATCATCGAGCACGTCAAGGGCAGCATCCCCGACATCACCGGGCCGATGATCACCGAGCTGGCCCGCGAGGGCGACGCCATGTGCATCGAGCTCCTCGAGGACATCGGCCAATGGCTCGGCGTCGGCATCGCCAACCTGGCCGCCGCCCTCGACCCGTCCTGCTTCGTCATCGGCGGCGGGGTCTCCGCGGCCGACGACCTGCTGATCGGCCCCGCGCGCGACGCGTTCCGGCGGCACCTCACCGGCCGCGGCTACCGCCCCGAGGCGCGTATCACCCGCGCCCAGCTCGGCCCCGAGGCCGGCATGGTCGGCGCCGCCGACCTCGCCCGGCTGGTCGCCCGCCGCTTCCGGCGCGCCAAGCGGCGCCGGGTCGAGCGGTACGAGCGCTACGAGCGGTACGCGCAGGCACGGCGCGAGGCCCGGGAGGCGCTGTGACGATGTCGCTGCCACGCCAGGCGGCGCCTCCGGACGGCCGGCCACCGCGCGTCGAGGACCGCCGGCGCCGCAACCGCCGCAGGGCCCTCACCCTGCTGATCATCGTGCTGCTCATCGGCGTCCCGGCCGGCTACCTGGTGATCTCCGCCAACCAGAGCCGTGACAGCGGCAAGGACAAGGAGGCCCGGTACGCGGTGAGGGGCCTCGCGCCCGGCTACCCGTCCAAGGTCCAGCGCCGCCTCTACCAGGTCCCGATACCGCACCCGGCCGACATGGTCTCCTACTACGAGACCAACAACTGGAAGACCAGCCGCCTCTACGTCCAGTTCCGGACCACCGAACCGGGCCTCACCTCCTTCCTCGAGGCCATGGGCGTCAACCGCGACGACCTGAAGGAGGGCGCCGTCACCGTCGGAGCCCGGGACAAGACGACCACCGGCTGGACCTTCACGAGCCCCGGCCCCTGGTGGGGCCTCAGCCACAGCCAGAAGAACCCCGCCCCCACGCAGGACGTGGTCGTGAACCTGTCCAACCCGGTCCTGCCGATGGTCTACGTCGTCTCCCGCACCGTCCCCTGACACCGGCCGGCACCGACCGGGGCCCGTCCCGGGCCGCCGGAGCCGATTGTCAGACCCCGCCCGTAGAGTCGAAGACGACTGGACCGGACGGCGAGCGGGAGGTGACAGAACGTATGAGCGACATGGTGGCCGGCGCGACGGCCCACGCGACGAACACGGCCTCCCTGTCCCCCCGCCTCGCCGCGCTCTTCCTCCCGGCCCCTCTTCCCCGCGACAGCCGTATCGCCTTCTGGGACCCGACCGGAGACGTATGGCCGGGGAACGGAGCGGCCGATCCCGCCGCCGACCCGGCGCACACGGAGCTCACGGTCGTGCGGCGGCATGGGCAGGGGGCCCGGCGCAGGAGCGCGCCCGCGTTGGCGCTGCCGATCGAGGACGCGCTGCCGCACCTCGTCCGGGCACGGCACGATCCGGCGGCGCACCCCGCCACGGCGTGCTGGGGCGCCGCCGCCCTGCACGCGCTGCGGCTCGTCGCCCGTGGACGGCTGCTGCCCGGCCTGACCGCCACCGGGCACGACGCCTGGCGCGCGGGTCCCCTCGACCCGGACGACATCGCCCACCTGCGCGCGATCGCCGCCGCCCTGCCCCACGAGGGCCACGCCGTCCCGCTGCCCGGTCCTGGCCCGCTGCGGCTGCCCGAACCGGAGGCGCTGCTGCGCGCCTTCCTCGACGCGGTGGCCGACACCCTGCCCCGTACCCCGGCCGCACCCCGCACCTGCGGGAAACCCTTCGCCGCCCGCGGCCCGCAGCGCCTGCCGCACGCCCACGACTGGGCGGCCGAGGTCGCCGCCGGCATGGACGCGGGCGTACGTGTGTCGCTCCGCCTGGACCTGTCCCCGCACGACCTGTTCGACGGCGCCGACGACGGCGCCGCACGGGGCGCCGGCGCGGCGATCGTCCAGGTGCACAGCCTCGCCGACCCCACCCTCGTCACCGACGCGGCGGCCCTGTGGGCGGGCGAGGCGGACCCGGCTTTCGGCCCACGCGCACGCGTGGACGCCGCCCTCGCCGTACGGCGCGCGGCCCGCGTCTGGACCCCGCTGGACCGGCTCTCCGAGCAGGAGGTGCCCGACGTCCTCGCCCTCTGCGAAGCCGAGGTGAGCGAGCTGCTCGGCGTGGCCGCGACGCGGCTCGCCGCGGCCGGCGTCGCCGTGCACTGGCCGCGCGACCTGGCCCAGGACCTCACGGCGACCGCGGTGGTACGCCCCGCGCCGGGCTCCGCCAAGGACGGCACCGGCTTCTTCGAGAGCGAGGAACTGCTCCAGTTCCGCTGGCAGCTGGCACTCGGCGGCGATCCGCTCAGCGACGCCGAGATGGACGCGCTCGCCGAGGCCCACCGCCCGGTGGTGCGGCTGCGGGACCGCTGGGTGCTCGTGGACCCGGCCCTCGTCCGCAAGGCCCGCAGGCGCGACCTCGGCCTGCTCGACCCGGTCGACGCGCTGTCCGTCGCCCTCACCGGCACCGCGGACGTGGACGGCGAGACGGTCGAGGCGGTGCCCGTCGGCGCGCTGGCGGCCCTGCGGGACCGGCTCATGGCCGGCGTACGGCCCGCCGAACCGCCGCCCGGCCTCGACGCCACCCTGCGCGACTACCAGCTGCGCGGCCTGGGCTGGCTCGATCTCATGACCTCTCTCGGCCTCGGAGGCTGCCTCGCCGACGACATGGGCCTCGGCAAGACGGTCACCGTCATCGCCCTGCACCTCAAGCGGGCGCACCATGAACCCACCCTGGTGGTGTGCCCGGCCTCCCTGCTGGGGAACTGGCAGCGGGAGATCACCCGGTTCGCGCCCGGCGTCCCCGTCCGCCGCTTCCACGGCCCGGACCGCTCCCTGGACGGCCTCGGCGGCGGCTTCGTGCTCACCACGTACGGCACGATGCGTTCAGCGGCGCCGCTGCTGGCCGGGCAGCCCTGGGGCATGGTCGTCGCCGACGAGGCCCAGCACGTCAAGAACCCCTACTCGGCGACCGCGAAGGCGCTGCGAACGATCCCGTCCCCCGCGCGCGTGGCCCTCACCGGCACGCCCGTGGAGAACAACCTCTCCGAACTGTGGGCCCTGCTCGACTGGACCACCCCGGGGCTCCTCGGCCCGCTGAAGTCCTTCCGTGCCCGGCACGCCCGCGCGGTGGAGAGCGGCGGGGCCGAGGACAACGGCGAGGCCGTGCGGCGACTGGGCCGCCTGGTACGCCCCTTCCTGCTGCGCCGCAGGAAGTCCGACCCCGGAATCGTCCCCGAGCTCCCGCCCAAGACGGAGACGGACCACCCCGTCCCGCTCACCCGCGAACAGGCCGCGCTGTACGAGGCCGTGGTGCGCGAGTCGATGCTCGCCATCGAGACCGCCGAGGGCATGGCCCGGCGCGGGCTGGTCCTGAAACTGCTGACCTCGCTCAAGCAGATCTGCGACCACCCGGCGCTCTACCTCAAGGACGAACACGCCCGCGGCGGCGACCGGCCGGCGGCGCGCTCCGGAAAACTGGCGCTCCTGGACGAGCTGCTGGACACCCTGCTCGCCGAGGACGGTTCGGCGCTGGTCTTCACCCAGTACGTCGGCATGGCCCGCCTGATCACCTCGCACCTCACCAGCCGCGCGGTCCCCGTGGACCTGCTTCACGGCGGTACGCCGGTCCCGGAGCGCGAGCGCATGGTGGACCGCTTCCAGAGCGGCGAGACCCCGGTCCTCGTACTGTCCCTGAAAGCGGCGGGCACGGGCCTGAACCTCACCCGCGCGGGCCACGTCGTCCACTTCGACCGCTGGTGGAACCCGGCGGTCGAGGAGCAGGCCACCGACCGCGCCTACCGCATCGGCCAGACCCAGCCGGTGCAGGTGCACCGCCTGATCACCGAAGGCACCGTGGAGGACCGCATCGCCGAGATGCTCGCCGCGAAGCGCGCCCTGGCCGACGCGATCCTCGGCGGGGGCGAGTCGGCGCTCACGGAGCTGACCGACCGCGAGCTGTCCGATCTGGTCTCGCTGCGCAGGGAGGGCTGATGGACGAGCGCCCCGCCGACGTGGCACGCCGGGCCCTGCGTGCCGCCCGGGAACAGCGGTCCCGGACCCCCGACAGACCCGCGGACCGGCGCACGCCCGCGCCGGACGAACCGGCCGGTTCGGTGAGCCGCCCCGGGGACGCCGCCCGGGACGCACTGCGGCGCGCGGTGTCGGCCCGGCACGGCGACGGCACCGCAGACGACGGCGCCGGGCACGGGCCGTCGACGGCCGTGGAGGTCGAGGAGGTCGAGGAGGTAGAGGAGGCCGAGGAGGCCGAGGAGGCCGCGGAAGCCGCGGAGGGCACGGAGGCCGCGAAGGCCGCGAAGGCTGAGGAGGCCGCGGAGGAGTCGGCATCCCGGCCGGCGGCGCCCTCCGGTGCCCCGGCGGATGACGCCCCCGCGGACGACGCCCCACCACCGCGGCCCGCGGGGGCGCGTCCCTCGGAGGCCGCGCGCGAGGCGCTGCGCGGCGCCCTGGCCCGGCGTGCGGCCTGTGCGGAGCGGTCCCGTGAGGACGCCGCGCAGGCGGGGACCAGGGCCGCTCGCGGTCCGACCCCGCCTGCGCGCCGGGCACCCCGGCCGGCGCCCGCCGACCCCACCCCGGCCGGAACCACCGTCGAATACGGCTGCGCGGACACCCACGCCCACGCGCCCACCGGCGCCTTCCGGATGCCCCCGGCAAAGCCCGACCACGACCCGGAGCCCGGCGACGACGGCCCTCTCGCCTCCCACGCGGACGCGTCGCCCAGCCCGTCCGCCGGCCCTCCGCACCACACGCCGCAGGAGGCCATCCCCGGCGTCCCCTCCGGGATGCCGCGCACCATGGCCTCCCCCCGCCGGGACGGCGAACTCCGGCGTACGTTCCCGGCCTTCCCGGCACGGGAGGTCGAAGGAGAGCGGTTCGCCGAGACCTGGTGGGGCGACGCGTGGATCGACGCGCTGGAGAAGGGCGCGCTGGACGCGGCGCGGCTGGCGCGCGGGCGCCGGTACGCGCGGACGGGGCACGTGGACGCCGTCACGGTCACCCCGGGACTGGTCCTCGCGTACGTGCAGGGGAGCCGGCCGCGCCCGTACCGGGTCCAGGTGCGGCTGCGGACGCTCGACGACGCCGACTGGGACCGGTTCCTGGACGCCGTCGCCGAACGCCCCGGGCACATCGCCGCACTCCTCGACAAGGAGATGCCCCAGTCCCTCGCCGACTGCGGCGTCCCGCTGCTCCCCGGCCCGGGCGACCTGGAGCCGCACTGCAGCTGCCCGGACCGCGGCCACCCCTGCAAGCACGCCGCCGCCCTCTGCTACCAGACCGCACGCCTGCTGGACGCGGACCCCTTCGTCCTGCTGCTGCTCCGCGGCCGGGGCGAGCGCGAACTGCTCGACGCCCTGTCCCGGCTGAACGCCACCCGCGCGGCCCGCGCCGCGCAGGAGCGGGAACCGGCGCCGTTCCCGGGCGTACGCGCGGCCGACGCGCTCGCCGAGAGCCACCGCCCGCCGCTGCCCGCGCCGTTGCCCGCACCCCCGCACCCGGAACAGCCCCCCGTGTACCCGGCGGCACCGGGCGGCCCCGACCCGTTCGCCCTTGACCAACTGGCCACCGACGCCGCCGCCCGCGCCCACGCCCTGCTCACCACCGGCCGCGACCCGGTCGGCGGCCTCACCCTGTGGCAGGACGCGGTACGCCTCGCCGCCGCCCGCCCCGGCTCCGGACTGACCGCGGCCACCCGCTCCCTGTACGCCTCGCTCGCCTCGGCCACCGGCCGCACCACGGCCGAGCTGGCGCGCGCGGTGGCGGCCTGGCGCCAGGGCGGCGAAGAGGGGCTCGCCGTCCTGGAGGAGCCCTGGGACCCGCCCGCCGGCCGATTCGACCGGGCCCGGCCGCTGCTGCTCGCCGCCGACCTGCCAGCCTTCCGGCCCTGGCGTAACCGGCTCACCCACCCCCGCGGCCATCTCCAGCTCCGCCTGGGCCGGGACGGCCTGTGGTACGCGTACGAATCGGAGCAGGACCGCGACGACTGGTGGCCCCGCGGCACCCCCGACCTCGACCCGGTCGGCGCCCTGACCGGCCTGGGCGCACCGGGCGCCCTCTGACAGATCCGTGTTTCGCGAACAAGGGGAGGCAACGGACCACTGGCGCTGAAGGCGCGGGCTCGACCAGGGGCTCCGGTGACGATCAGTAAGAGCCGGCGGTGCGTTGCAGGGCGACCACGGCGGCGTCGTCGGACAGGCGGCCGCCGACGTGGTTCAGCAGGTCGGCCCGCAGATGGTGCACCAGAGCCACGGGGCTGTCCTGCGCCCAGGAGACGGCCCGCGCGGCGAGCGGGTAGAAGAGGCCCCGGGGGTCGCGTGCTTCGACCACACCGTCGGTGTACAGCAGCAGCAGGTCCCCCGGCTCCAGCAGGAAGGTGTCCACCCGGTACTCCGGCGTGCTCAGCTCGCCCAGCCCCAGCGGCGGAGCGGGAGCGCTGGCGTGCAGCGTGACGACCTTCCGTTCGCGCAGCAGCAGGGGCGGAGGGTGCCCGCAGGACACCATCTGCGCCTGCGGCGCCGCGTCGGGGATGTCGATGATCGCGGCCGTGATGAAGCATTCCCCCTCGTCCGCCGACTCGGTGGGCTCGGCCAGGTTCCAGCACACACTGCGCTCGAGGTAGGTCATCAGCTCGGGCAGGGCCGCCTTCCGGCGCGCGGCCTCCCGGAACGCGCCCAGCAGCAGCGAGGCGTCGCCCATCGCTGTCAGGCCCTTGCCCATCACATCGCCGATGATGAGCCTCGTGCCGAAGGAGGTGCGGACGGCCGCGTACAGGTCGCCGCCGATCAGCGCCTCCTCCTGGGCCGCCATGTACACCGACGCCACCCGCAGCGGCCCGATGCGCCGGGGCAGGGGTCTGAGCACCACCCGCTGCGCGGCCTCCGAGACTCTTCGTACCTGCTCCAGCTCACGGTTGTGCCGCTCGCGCAGATATCGGAACACCGTCACGACCACCGAGACCACGATCAGGGAGATGATCTGCGCGCCGACGCTCTCCGTGGTCAGGAGGTGGGCCACCGCACCGACGCCGAGCAGGGCGGCCACGGCGATGACACCGACCAGGGCGGTGAGGAAGGGGCTGGCGAAGGAGGCGGTGATCGCGGGAGCCACGATCAGCAGTGGCCCCAGCGGCACGTGGGGCCCGGTCAGAACGTCGGCGACGATGATGGCGGCGATCAAAGCGAGCGGCACCGCGAGCAGGGCGTCGCTGGCCTGCCACGAGTGAATGCCCTGCGAGATCCGCCGCCGAAGACGCATGCTTCCTGCTTACACCCACCGCTGGGGCACGGCAGCCCGGAAGGCTCGTCTCAGCGGGGCGCGAGACGGGTGGCCAGGACAAGCGGCGGCTCATCTGTCCAGATGAAGCGCTGGGTTCGACTTCGTGCTCCTCGATCGGTCCGTCGGTGGAGCACATGATCCGGACTCCGCGGTCGAGGGCCGCTTCGGCGGTCGTGAGGCCGAGTCAGCGCAGCGGTCCGAAGCTGTTGCGGTTCCCGGTCCCCGGCCGTGAACCCCTTCAAACCTGGTTGGTGAGTCAGCCGGTTGGCGTGGAGGGGGGACTGGTGACAGCCGGCACCTCCTGACGGGCTGCTCAGGCACGTAAGTGACTTCGGGTCCGGGCAGGAGCGCTATACGTGGAACGGCACGGTGGTGATGACGAGGGGTGAGGCTCATGTGCAGGGCGAGCACGGGCTGGCGGAGGGAGGCCGCGTAGGCGAGGGCCCGCGAGGTCGAGCGTCGCGAGGGCGACGACGGTGAGGTGGCGGATCTCCCCGGGCAGTTCCTCGTTCTCGCCGTTCGTCTCCGGGTGTCGTCTTCCAGGCCGACTGTGCCGGACAGAGCCATGGCCGCCACTTTCAGGGCGGCCCGCCCGTTTTCCCGGCGGTGCCGAAAGGGGCCGGCCGTCCCAAGGGTGCCCGCGGTCGCCGGTAGTACGCTGGAAACACCGAGGGCATTCCGTACGTCAGCGGCCATGTTGGCGTCGTCGTCGGGAGCAGGAGAACGGGTGCCCGCACATCGCACCTGGATGAAGGTTTACGCCATGAACGACCTTTTCCATACGCCCGGACGGCGTGTGGCGTCATGCGGGATATCCGGTCCGTGAAACACGGCCGCTGACCGCCGTGCAGGACCGTACGAAATCCTGGGAGTGCGAGGGCAGTGCGGGCCCTGACCTGCAACGCGGGCGGCCGGGGCGCAGGAGGGACCGGATGACCGACCGAGAAGACGACGAAGACCAGAGCCCTGTGGGGGCGATCGGCCGTGTGACCGTGTCCATCCCTCCGGGCGGCCCGGGGGAAGTGCTCGTGGCGGTACGCGGCGGGACCGAGGCATTCGCCGCGTGGTCGCGGCATCCCATACCCAAGCACGAGCGCGTCATTGTCGTGGACCGCACCTCGGCCCGCTCCGTGGTCGTGGAGCACTTTCCCGACCCGTGAATCACGATTTCCGTGAATCACGACCCCGACAGGAGAATTCCATGCTGTTCTGGCATGTTCCCGCCCCCGACCAGGCAATGCTCATTTCCGGGTCGAAACGCCGGGCGGAGGACACACAATTCCGGATCGTCACCGGACACGGAAGCTTCGTCTTCCCCGTCAAACAAAAGGCCCGCTTGCTGTCCCTCGCGCTGCGCGAGGCCGAGATCACCGAGGACTGCGTGACGCAGCAGGGCATCCGCCTCAGGGCCCGAGCCGTCGCGGTGTTCAAAGTGGGTGACGACCCCGCTTCCATAGCCAACGCGGCCCGCCGCTTCCTGGCGGAACAGAACGCCATGGAGGAACTCGTGGGCCGGATCTTCGCCGGACACCTGCGCTCCATCATCGGCGGGCTGACGGTCGAACAGATCATCCGCGAACGTGATCGCGTCGCGCAGGAGGTCAAGGAAGCGAGCCACACAGAGATGGAGAAGCTGGGCATCGTCGTCGACGCCTTGCAGATACAGGAGATCGAGGACGTCTCCGGGTACATCGACAACCTGGCCGCCCCGCACGCCGCCGCCGTCGCCAGCCAGGCACGCATCGCGCAGGCCAAGGCCGACCAGGAAGCCGCCGAACGCGAACAGCAGGCCGCGGCGCTGAAAGCCGAGTACGAACGGGACACCGCCATCAAGCGTGCGGGGTTCCTCGCCGAGACCGAGCAGTCCAACGCCCGCGCCGCGCAAGCCGGTCCGCTCGCCCAGGCGAGGGCCACCCAGGAGGTCACGGAGGAGCAGACCGCCCTGGCCAGGCGCCAGGCAGGGCTGGCTGCGCAGCGGCTGGAAGCGGAGGTGCGGCGCCCCGCCGACGCGGAGGCCTACCGCCAGCGCACCCTTGCCGAAGCCCACCGCGATCAGGCCAAGTTCGAAGCGGACGGCGCCGCCTACACCGAGCGGACCATCGCGCAGGCACAGGCCGACGCCAACAACGCCCGTGCCGCCTCTCTCAGGGACGGCAACCAGGAACTGATCGCGGCCAACCGTGTCGTGGAAAATCTGCCCGCCCTCGCAGACGCCGCGGCCCGCGGTCTCGCGGGCGCCACCCTCACCGTCCTCAATGGCGCGACAGGGGTCAGCGAGGTGGCATCGGGGATCGTCGGCCAGGGCATGGCGATCCTCGACGCGCTCAAGAGGTCGACGACGATTCCACCTGGCGTGAACGGCGACCGGCCCCGGCCCGCCGAGAAGGCATGAACGGCAAGCGGGCGATCCGCGGCTCGCGCCGCTCCACCGCGGCGGCGCGCTGGGCGAGTCCCTCCTGGGGGCTTTGCGGTGCTTTCCGCCTGGTCGACGAGGCGAAGTGCCTGCTCCCGCCGGCGGTGGAGGTGGTCGCCGGGCGGGGAGGAACGGCGATACCGAGGACGAAGTCGCCTTCGTCCAGAGCGGGGCAGTCTGCTCCTCGGGAACCGGCGCCTCTTCGGCCTGCGGTGTGAGCGCGGCCAGTGACTCGTCCAGCAGGCCGAGCTTGAGCAGATCGTCCGCGGACTGCGCTCGCAGCGGGATCAAGCCGACGGCCCGGTCTACCTGACCGGGCCCTCGTTTTCTCCTGGCTGTTCGTCAGGCATGTCCAGGATGGCCTCCCGGGTGTACCGAGGGCTCCCTGGGGGTTTGGACAGAGCCAGGCCCAGGGTCTGCACGATGCGCAGAGCGCAGTCCCGGATGGACTGATCGTCCTTCTCGGGCGCCGCCGTGCTCCTGATCTCGTCACACACTCGGCTGAACTGCTCAGCGCTGATCGTTTGCCGACTTACCGGTTGCGCCATGGTGCGCTCCTCCTGGAAGGGCGGGCCGTTCCACCCGCTCTTCCAGAAAGCGCTTAGCACACGACAACGGCAACCGGAGAGAGCCAGACCGGGCGCGCAGGCAGTTGCGCCGCGCATCCCGTGTCGTCTCCGGGCGCCAGGGCCCCGACCGGCGGACCGGACAGCAGCCTTCCCGCCGATGGGAGAAGGCCAACGCCGCCCGCAACCGGGTGCGAGCCGAAGCCCTCACGGTTTGGTGATGTGACGGATCTTCCGGGCCGAAATACCCGGAATGCTGAGAGCCGCTGAGGCTCTGAGCAACGGTCACCAGTAGTGGCGTCGCCCTGCGACGGCGTGTCCCATCGCGCCGAGGACCCACAGGATGGCTCCGACGACCGCCAGGATGATCCCGATGGTCCACAGGATGGATATCCCGGTGACGAAGCCGACGACGAGCAGAATGACGCCCAGGATGATCATGATTTCTCCTTTGGGGAGTAGTTGCCGGTTCCCCTGTGAACTGCGATGGGCCACGAGGGCGTGGACACGGGAATGTCGTCCCCTCCTCACTCCGCGCGGTGTGGTTTGTGGCGGGCGACCTGCAGGCGGACCTCGGTGGGCATGTCAGGGAAGCCGGTGGACCGGCGGGCGGTTCGGAGCGGGCCTTCGCAGAGGGCAGCGAGGGCGGCGCCCGGTGCCCTCTGAGGGGTGAGGGTGAGCCTGACACGGGTGCGGGGGTGGGCGGGCCGGCCGGTGATGCGTACGGCCGCGTGCTCGACTCCCGGCAGGGCACCGGCTTCGGCGGCGATCGCGTCGCTGAGTGCTCGGTCGCGCAGTTCGACGCCTTCCTGCGGAGGTGTGCCGCCGACGGACAGTCCTCCGGGGCGGCGCCGGCGCAGTTGGGCGAGCAGCCACCACAGGGCGACCAGGGCGACGAGGGCGAGGGCGGCGATGACGGCGGGCCACCACCACCAGCCCTGGCTGCTCCAGCGAGCCCGGTCGGCGGAGCCGAGCAGGACGTCGTCCGGGGTGGTCAGGGGCCAGCCGGCGGGCGGGACCAGATCGTGTCGCCGGTACACGCCGAACCCGGCGAAGAGGATCAGCAGGCCGCCGCCGAGCAGGACCAGTCCGGCGAGGGCCAGCAAGCTGCGGTTGAGTACGGGTCGCGGCGTCATGGTGCGGACTCCGGGTCTGGGGTTCTCCGGTCAGTTGGTGCGCTGCCGCATCCGTACGACGATGCGGGGAGGGCGGGCGAGGGCGAGCCGGTCGCGTTCCTCGTCGAGGGCGGCGGTGAGGTCGTCCTTCACCTGTTGAGGGTCGCGGAAGCGGACGTCCGCGCGCGTTTTGACGCGGTGGCGGCGCACCCGGATGCGGGCTTTGCCGACCCCGGGTACCCGCATGGCGGCGTCGCGCAGTAGAGCGGCGGTGCCATTGCGGTCCAGGGAGACGCGCAGCCGGGGCGAGGGGGAGCGCAGGGGCAGCCAGTGACGTAGGCCGGGGGTGAGAGCCAGGACGATCAGCCAGACGCCGACGGCGGCGGCCACGGCGGCTCCCGTGAGCATCCACACGTCATCCACGGGGCGGGTGGCCAGTGCGTCGGTCAGGTGCCGTCGCCAGGCTGCCGCGGGGCGTCCCGCCCGCACGGCGACGACGTCGACCAGCGCGGCGACCGCCGCCACGAGGATCACCGAGGCGACCAGCGTGGCCGGAAGGCGACGCGCGGACCACGGGCGGTGGGTCCGGTGCCCTCTGTCGCCTTCGCCGGCCGTCGGGTTCGGCGGGGGCGCGTGGTCTTCGGGCGGACCGGGCTCTGCGGGCTCCCTCGGCTCCTCGGGCTCCTTCGTCAGCGGCACCGCGGCACGGCGCGGGGGTGGCGCGGAGTCGCGGGCGGGAGGGTCCGGGTCGGGTGTCATTCCGGTCCTCCTTCCTGCGTGGTGGGCCCGGCGGTGCGGGCCGGGTGGCTGGTCACAGGACCCGCCCGCGGTTCGCGCCGGAGGCGGTCACCAGCCGTCGGACGGTGAGGGTGACCTCTCCCACCCGCAAGCCGGTCAGCTGAGCCACCCGTTCGGCGACGTCCTGCTGGATCCGCTCGCAGACATGGGGGATGTCGGTGGGGTAGGGCAGTTCCATGGTCAGGTGCAGGCGCACCGATCCGCTCCGGACGGTGGCCGAGGCGCTGGGTGCAGCCGGTCCGCTCGGGTCGGGCGGGAGGGCGGCCCGCCGGGACTGGGCCGTGCGTGCGGCCTGGGTGGCGATACGGGCGACCACCCTGTCCGGGATGACGGTGGCACCCCGCTCGGCCGGCGGCGGCAGGCCGACGGCCCGCGCCGACGGGCCGGACCCTTGGCCCGGAGGCGGGGAGCCGGGCCGGGTCCTCACCGCCGCCTCCGTGCACGGAGGTCGAGGTCGCCCTGCAGGACGAGGCCGACGATCAGCCCCGCCGCCCCCAGGACAAGAACCAGAAGGAATGCCCAGAAGCCGCCGAAGTAACCGGCGAAGCCCAGGGCCATCCCGGCCGCGAGGCCTGTGGTCGCTGTGTTCATGATGCACTCACCCGTCTCGCGAGCGTCGTCCGCGTGATCAGCCGCTTACGCCGGGACGCGGCGGTGGCGGTGGTCGCGGCGGATCACCTCACGCGGCCCTCGTCCTGTTCGGACCCTTCCTCCTCGTCGGGAAGGTGGACGTCGTCGACGGCGATGTTCACCTCGACGACCTCCAGTCCCGTCATCCGCTCCACCGCGCTGATCACGTTGGAGCGCACGTCGCCGGCGACGTCGACGATGGAGACGCCGTACTCGACGACGACGTCCAGGTCCACGGCAGCCTGCCGCTCGCCGACCTCGACCTTCACCCCTTGTGCGACGCTGCCGCCTCCGCCGGGCACGCGCTCCCGCACAGCGCCGAAGGCACGGGCCATGCCCGCCCCGAGGTTGTGGATGCCCGGTACCTCGCGGGCGGCCATGCCGGCGATCTTGGCCACCACGCCGTCCGCGATGGTGGTCCTCCCCCGGGTCTCGGCCGGAGCTCCGGCTCCGGTACGGCCCTTCAGCGCGCTCACGCCCGCATCGGGTCGGCTGCCCCCGCCGACGCTGGTGATGTTGTCCGTCATGGCGGTCGCCTCGATCGGTCGGTCGGTCGGACACCGGCGTGGTGCCCCTCGAAACGTTGGACATGCGGGGCGGCGGATTCCTCACACACATGGTGTGTGATGTGCATCACATGCAAGGTGGTGGGTACCCGATCGTCCTGAACATGATGAGCAGGAGCGGCATGATCGAACGGACCGGCTCTTCCCTTCTGGGAGGCGACCTGCCGGATGGGCTGCTGGCTGTGTGGGCTGCCGAGGGGGACGAGGACGCCTTCGCTGTTCTCGTAAGGCGGCACAGCCGCCCTCTCCTCGGCCTGGCCCACTGCATGCTCGGTGACGCCCAGGACGCCGAGGAGGCCGTTCAGGACGCCTTCGTCAGCGCTTGGCGGCGACTGCCGGAATACCGCCACGATGCGGAGTTCCCCACCTGGATGTACCGCATCACCGTCAATCGCTGCCTGAACTCGCGACGCCACCGACCGCCACCCCTTCGACTGGACGCCGTCGCCGAACCCGCCACGGGCGACGCGTGGGGCCAGCCGGCCCGAGCCGCTGAGGAGGACGCGGAGACGGCCGCCCTGACGTGCGCGCTCGGCGAGCTGGACACCGGACAGCGTGTCTGCTGGATCCTGCGGGAACTGCAGGGCCTGCCCTACAAGGAGATCGCCGTCGTGACACAGACCAGTGAGCAAACGGTGCGCGGCAGACTGTTCAGGGCACGCCGGTCCCTGAAGGAGGCGATGGCCCCATGGCGCTAGACGACCCGCACGCGCAGCCTTCCGAACCGCCCGGAGGGGACGGGCCTCCCGACCGCTCGGCCATCGACGACGCGGCTCCGCTCGCAGGTGACGAGGTACTGACCTGCGGCCGCCTGCTCAGCCAGGTCTGGGAACAGGTACAGGACGCGACGCCGACCGCGGATCCGCACACCATGTCGTGTCCCCAGTGCCGCGAGGCCGTCGAGGGGCTGGCCAGGCTGAACGCGGCCACGCGGGCGCTGCGTGCCAAGGACCCTTCCGGCCTGCACGCACTGGTTGACCGCGTCATGAGCATCGTCAGGGCCGAGGTCCGGCTCGGACGGCTGCTGCCACTGGCCGACACGATGCTGGATCTGCTGATCGCCGAGAGCGCCGCGGTGAAAGTGCTGCGGCATGCCGCGGATACGGTCCCCGGGGCGAGGGCCGAAACCTGCCGGCTCGTGCCCGTGGGCGGCACCGGCGTGCAGGTGACCATGACCCTGGCCGCCGCCCTCGACCGCCCGCTGCCCGACAGGGTCGATCAGGTACGCGGGTCGATCACCAACGCCGCCGTACAAGCCCTGGGCATGGACGTGTCGGCTGTCGACATCATCGTGGTCGACGTACTGGAGCCACCCTCGTCCCTCGGCCCGGTGGGCTCGGGTCAGAACACGGGCGGTGGCCTCTGATGGCTGCCACCGGAACGCCGCCTCCCCTCAGCGTCGCGGCCTCGGCGGCCCTCGCGGTTCCCGGTGTGGCCGGCCTGCAACCCCGTCTCGCCCACCGCCTCACGGCAGCCGCCTCGCCCGCAGGACCGGAGACAACAGCTCAACGCGCCCCCGAGGCCGGCGTCCGCGTCGACCGGGTGCCCGACGGCCCGGGATGGCACGTCGAGGTGCGCTGCGTCCTGACCGAAGGCCACCGAGCGGTGGACACCGCCCGCAATGTCCATGACCAGGTACGGGCCGCTGTCCTCTCCTACCTCGCCGCACACGACGCCCCGGTGGCGGTCACCGTGACAGTCAGGGTCACGGTCACCCGCATCGCCGCCCGGGACCACACAGTCTGAGCGCCGCACACGACGGCCGGCGACGTCCTCGATGTACAGTGTTGGGTTTCAGCTGCCGTACCCTCTCTGCCGCCCCCCCCCGCACACCTTGTAGCGACGGGCCGGTGAGCCGAGTCCGTCCACGATGCTGAGCAGGGCCCGCCGGTCTTGAGCGATCTCATCGGCGATGTGCTCCAGACGGGAGCCGTGGACAGTGCGGCGATGTCGGTGGGCCACGTGCCGCGCGAGGCCGTCGCCGAGGGTGGCTCCGGCCAAGGGCTGCCCTGGGGCACCCCCTTCTCCAGCTCGCCCGCAGCGGTCGGGCGTCCGGTTGCTGCCGGCGGGCGGCCCATTCGTCGGCAGTGGACGTACTCGATCGGGGCCTGGGCGAGTGGTTCCCGGGAGCGGTGCACGAACGCCTGCCCGAGCAGCCGACCCGCCCCAGGAAGACACCCCACGGTGCGAAATACTCTCCCGATGAGTTCACGCACTTCCCCGATCAGCCGGCCGATCACGATACGGAGGGCCGTCGCGCGGGATGCCAAACGGCTCACGCGGCTCGTGCGTGGCTCAGGCGCCTACGAGGGCAAGTACGCAGCCGCAGTGGCGGGCTACCGGGTCGGTCCTGATTACATCGAAGCCCACCGCGCCTTCGTGGCCGTCGGCGCCGACGAGCACGGAGGACGGGTCCTCGGGTTCTACTCGCTCGTCCTCGCTCCGCCGGAGCTCGACCTGTTGTTCGTTGCCGACGACGTGCAGGGACGGGGTATTGGACGACTGCTCGTCGCGCACATGCAGTCCGAGGCCCGTGCCGCCGGGCTCGACCGTGTCAAGGTCGTCTCGCATCTTCCCGCCGGGGACTTCTACCACCGCGTCGGTGCGGTGCGGACCGGGACCGCGCTCGCGAACCCGCCCGCCGTGCCGTGGGACCGTCCCGAATTCGAGTTTCGCATTCCTTCGGAATGACGCGGTGTGCCGGTTGGCGGGGCACCGGCTTCGCCTGCATGGTGGCCGGCTTGCGGGAGCCGCTGGACGCCACGCACTCCGTGTGTGCCGTCGGAGCCGCTCTTCCTGAAACGTAGCACTCGGAGCGGATCAATATCTGTGCTCGCGAAGTGAGGCTTTGACGGACCGCGTAGTGAGAGTTTTTGCTGCACTGAGCAGAGTGGAATTGCGTAATGTGCACGGGCCGTTCCAGTGTGCTACTGTCGATCTCAGTTGCAGTTGTGGTTCCCGAAACTTCGAGTGCCCCACCCGGTTCTTTCGGTTGGGAGCGCTTGTGTATTTCCGGTCATTTCCGGGCGGGGTAATCATCGCGGCGACATGGCGTCCGCGCAGTGCGGATTCCGATGTACTGCCCCGAAGGAGATATGACATGGCTACTGGTACCGTGAAGTGGTTCAATGCGGAAAAGGGCTTCGGCTTCATCGAGCAGGACGGTGGCGGCGCTGACGTGTTCGCGCACTACTCGAACATTGCGGCGCAGGGCTTCCGTGAGCTGCTCGAAGGCCAGAAGGTAGCCTTCGACATCGCACAGGGCCAGAAGGGCCCGACGGCCGAGAACATCGTTCCGGCCTGACGCTGACGCACATTTTGTAGCTGGGGCCCGCGTCCTTCGGGGTGCGGGACCCAGCTGCACGCGTCCCCCGCGGCGGTTCCACCTGCGGGACGACTCGGCGGAATCCGCAGTCTCACCACGCGCGGCTCCTCCTTCAGTGATGCAGGAGCGTCCTGAAGAGCTGCGCCGCAGCCGACGCCCGGATCTTACGTCCCCATTGCGTCACCCATTTCGGCGCCTGTGCCCCGGATATTTCCGCCGGCCCGAGTCTGTTTTCTTTTGCCGCCGGTTCATACCTGTAATTCTCCATGCCGCTCATTGCTGCGGGAATTCCTTGATATGTGCCACATCGAGGAAGGTTCCGCATGAACCGCACACGCACGAACGACCGCTTCGACCGCTCCCGTCACGGCAGTGCCGACGCCGAAAAGGGCGGCAGTCGCATGGGCTCGCAGGCACCGCGCCGTTCCGGCGGCCCTGCCCGTTCCGGCGGCTACGGCCGTCGGCCGGCCGCAGTGCGAGGTGAGTTCGCGCTCCCCAGGACGATCACCCCCGCGCTGCCCCCCGTTGAGGGCTTCGCCGATCTCGGCATGCCCGAGCACCTGCTGACCGAACTCGGCAAGCAGGGTGTGACCGCACCGTTTCCGATCCAGGGAGCGACGCTGCCGAACTCCCTGGCGGGCCGTGACGTACTGGGCCGCGGGCGCACCGGTTCCGGCAAGACCCTCGCCTTCGGCCTCGCTCTGCTCGCCCGTACCGCTGGACAGCGTGCTGAGCCCCGTCAGCCGCTGGGGCTGATCCTCGTACCGACGCGTGAGTTGGCGCAGCAGGTGACCGACGCGCTCACACCGTACGCCCGTTCCGTCAGGCTGCGGCTGGCCACGGTGGTGGGCGGGATGTCGATCGGCCGGCAGGCCGGCGCGCTGCGCGGCGGGGCCGAGGTCGTCGTCGCGACGCCCGGACGGCTCAAGGACCTCATCGACCGTGGCGACTGCAGGCTGAACCAGGTGGCCATCACGGTGCTGGACGAGGCCGACCAGATGGCCGACATGGGGTTCATGCCGCAGGTCACCGCGTTGCTCGACCAGGTGCGTCCGGAGGGGCAGCGGATGCTGTTCTCCGCCACCTTGGACCGTAACGTCGACCTGCTGGTTCGCCGCTATCTGACCGACCCTGTCGTGCATTCGGTCGACCCGTCGGCCGGTGCGGTCACGACGATGGAGCACCACGTCCTGTACGTCCATGGCGCCGACAAGCACGCCGCCACGACCGAGATCGCCGCCCGCGACGGCCGCGTGATCATGTTCCTGGACACCAAGCACGCCGTCGACCGGCTGACCCAGGACCTGCTCAACAGCGGGGTACGCGCCGCCGCGCTGCACGGCGGCAAGTCGCAGCAGCAACGCACCCGCACGCTGGCGCAGTTCAAGACGGGGCACGTCACCGTGCTGGTGGCAACCAATGTCGCGGCGCGCGGCATCCACGTCGACAACCTCGACCTGGTCGTCAACGTCGATCCGCCGACCGACCACAAGGACTACCTCCACCGCGGCGGCCGTACCGCCCGCGCCGGCGAGTCCGGCAGCGTCGTCACGCTCGTCACACCGAACCAGCGCCGCGGCATGGTCCGCCTCATGTCGGACGCCGGAATCCGGCCGCAGACCACCCAGATCCGCTCGGGAGACGAGGCCCTGAGCCGGATCACCGGCGCCCAGGCCCCGTCCGGCATCCCGGTCGTCATCACCGCACCGGTGGTCGAACGCCCCAAGCGCAGCGCCTCCTACCGAGGCCGACGCCGCCCTTCTTCGGCGACCCGGCGCGCCCCCGTACGCCGGCCCGTCCTCGACGCGGCGGCCTAGAACCTTCGTGATCAGGAAGTTGACCCACCTCTGCAGGAGGCACCTTTTGACGCTGATTCAGATGCAGCCCCGATCGGCGGACGCCAACCCCGTGCACAGGACGGCGGTGGAGGTCATGGACGCGGCCGGACCGCAGGTCTGTGACGACATGAGCGTCGAGGTGGCGCTGGCCGTCATGACCGCCGCGCGCACGGGCCGACTGGTCGTCTGCGATCAGGACGACCAGCGCATCGGCCTGGTGACCCGAGCCGACCTCACCGCCGTCCGCGACAGCGGCGCTCACACGGACCGCGTCCGCCTGCGCGACATCCTCGGCGACCACGGCTCGTCCACCTCACCCGTGACCACGAGCACGCGATGCGCTCCCGTCGGCCCGGTGCTCTGCGAGTCGTAGACGAGCAAGGCAGCGCCCCGGGCATCCTCGCCCTCTCCTTCCGAAACGCCTCGCCCCTGGTCGGACCGTTCTTCCCTTCTCCCTGTGAGGCCACATGCGCTGCGTCATCGCCCGCTTCCCCTTCGAGCTCACCAAGGACGGAGTGCTGGAATCGATGAAGGGCATCAAGCCCGAACCGGTCACCGGAGAATCGGTGATCATCGGCCGCCGGCACTACCCCGTCAAGCAAGTCGGCCAAGTCCTCACCCGCCAGGACCGCCGTGACTTCAGCGCCGCCGAAGTCCTCCGGGCCATGACTCGACTCGGCTTCACCTGCCGCGCCCTCCCCAAGGCCGCGCCTTCGGACATCCCCGGCTCGCTAGAGCACGCCTCCGCGATGCTCGGCACCCCCGTGACGGTCTGACCGGGTAAACAGGCACGAGCCGACATCTGAACAGCAGTGTGGGCCCGACCGGTACGCCGGTCGGGCCCACACTGCGTGCAACGGGTTCCCGTCGCAGTCGCTGCCGTGAGCCCGTGCTTCCACCGCGGCACCCGCGTGCACACTTCCACGAGCTGCTCGACCACCCCGGGATCGTCGAGGGCGGCGCAGACCCTCGTGCCGCGCCCGTCAACGGCCGACCTGCTGGGCGTCACGGCTGGAGGCGTCCGGCCCGGTCGGTGGTGGTCTTCGCGAGACGCAGTGTTGGCCGGATGCCCGCCGACGGTAGCCGCGGCGCAGTCGGCGACGTCACCGCTCAGTCCGACGTGCTGCGCTTGAACCACCCATGGACCGGCCGAGGCGGATTACCTCATCTTCGAGCGCGCGGAAATCTATGTCGGCCAGAGTAGACATTGGGTGGCGGTGTGGTTATGGTTTCTCTCGTAGCCGAGATCAAGCGAGGCCCGGCAGAGATGAACTGCCGGGCAGCAACAGTTGGAGTTCGCAGAACGGTGCGGTGGTGGAGTTCCGAAGCCAGAGCGGTTGCAGGACGGTGACGGGACTGACGACCGGACCGGGTGGCCCGCAGTGATCAGGGGCCGCCATGAGCAGTACCGCAGTGGCAGTACCCGCAAGTGAAGGTTCGCAGTACCCAGCAGTGAGTAGTTGATCAAGAGGGAAGAACGGAGGAGCCGAACGCCATCAGGATCGCCCGGGTGGAAGTCTTGGGCCCGGGTACCGCAGGACATCGATAGTGAGGTGGTCTCCGGTCAAGCAACCGCGATCCCCGCGCCCCCGACAGCGACTCGGTCGGGTCCGCGGAAACAGAGGGCCGGTGCAGAATCAGGGCCGGCAGATGGTGTAGTAGTTCCTTCGGGGCCCTGGTGCCAGTACGGCACCAGGGCCCCTCCACGCGTTCCACAGAGAGGTGCAATGACAGCAGACGACGCGTTCGGCCGTATCGACGACGACGATTACCCCGCCTACACCATGGGCCGGGCCGCCGAGATGCTCGGCACCACACAGGGCTTCCTTCGCGCCATCGGCGAAGCCCGCCTCATCACCCCACTCCGCTCCGCAGGCGGCCACCGCCGCTACTCCCGCTACCAACTGCGTATCGCCGCCCGTGCCCGGGAACTCGTCGACCAGGGCACCCCCATCGAGGCCGCCTGCCGGATCGTCATTCTCGAAGACCAGCTCGAGGAAGCCCAGCGCCTCAACGCCGAATATCGCCGCGCCGCCGAAGCAGCGAACCCAACCACAGAAGCATGAGATGAGCGTGCCCGTCAGCGCCGGCGGGCACCGCGCGCGCCCGGTCTCGGTGTGCGGCGTGATGATTTCCTATGGTGACACGGTGTGTGGACGTGTAGCGTCTGCGTCAGCTGTCGTGGTTCGGAATTCCCTCCTGCCCGCGCCTTTGGTGTGGGCGTTTTGCTGTGCTGTGCCGCAGGGACCAGGGCGATCACCTCCGCCTGCCACAGGTAGTGGAAGGCTTCATCGGCTGGAAGGCATAAGACATGGCAACGGGAACTGTGAAGTGGTTCAACGCGGAGAAGGGCTTCGGCTTCATCGCCCAGGACGGCGGCGGCCCGGACGTCTTCGCGCACTACTCCGCGATCAACTCCACGGGCTTTCGTGAGCTCCAGGAGGGCCAGGCCGTGACGTTCGACGTCACCCAGGGCCAGAAGGGTCCGCAGGCCGAGAACATCAACCTGGCCTGACCTCGCGCCCTGCGCGAGGGATCGCGCGCACCGCGTCCGGTGGCCGCCGCCCGTGCGAGTCGGGCCGCCCACCCGGACGAAGGCGCCTGCTCTCGTGCCGGGGCTGCACAGGATCAGGGGCCGCACAGCAATGGCTGTGCGGCCCCTGATCTGTGGAGGGCCGTGCTGTCGGGCTGCGGCTCAGGCGTCGATGATGACGGGGATGATGAGGGGCTTGCGGCGGTGGGTGCGGAACGCCCAGTTCGCCACGGCGCGGGCGACGAGTTGCTCGAGTTGGCGCGCGTCCCCGACGCCTTCCTCGGCCGCGGTGGCCAGGGTCTTCTCGATGACGGGGATGACCGGCTCGAAGGTGGCGTCGTCGTGGACGAAGCCGCGGGCCAGGAAGTCGGGGGCCTCGGCGAGGGCGCCGGTGTCCGCGTCGACGATCGCCACCACCGTGACCACGCCTTCGGCGGCGAGGGTGAGGCGGTCCTTGAGGGACGCCTCGGTGGCGCCGCCGACTTCCATGCCGTCCACGTAGACGTTGCCGGCGGGGACCTTGCCGGTGATGGACGCGCGCCCGTCGACCAGGTCGACGACGACGCCGTCCTCGGCGATGACGACCCGGTCGGGGTCGACACCGGTACGGATGGCGAGGTCGCCGTTGGCCCGCAGGTGGCGCCATTCGCCGTGCACGGGCATGACGTTGCGGGGCTTGACGATGTTGTAGCAGTAGACGAGTTCGCCGGCGCTGGCATGCCCGGAGACGTGCACCTTGGCGTTGCCCTTGTGGACCACGTGGGCGCCCCACCGGGTGAGTCCGTTGATCACCCGGTAGATGGCGTTCTCGTTGCCGGGGATGAGGGAGCTGGCGAGCAGGACGGTGTCGTCCTTGCCGATGCGGATCATGTGGTCGCGGTTGGCCATCCGTGACAGCGCGGCCATCGGTTCGCCCTGAGAGCCGGTGCACACCAGAGTGATCTTGTGGTCCGGGAGCTTCTCCAGCTCCTTCGTGCTCACGAGCAGACCGGAGGGGACCTTCAGATAGCCCAGGTCACGGGCGATGCCCATGTTGCGGACCATCGACCGGCCGACGAAGGCGACCTTCCGGCCGTGCTGGTGGGCGGCGTCCAGAACCTGCTGGATGCGGTGCACGTGGCTGGCGAAGCTGGAGACGATGACCCGGCGCGGCGCGGTGCGCATCACCTGCTCGATCGCCGGGTTCAGCTCTCGCTCGGAGGTGGTGAAGCCGGGTACCTCGGCGTTGGTGGAGTCGGTGAGGAACAGGTCCACGCCCTCCTCGCCGAGGCGGGCGAAGGCGCGCAGATCGGTGATGCGGTCGTCGAGGGGGAACTGGTCCATCTTGAAGTCGCCGGTGTGCAGCACCATCCCGGCCCGGGTGCGGATCGCGACCGCGAGGCTGTCGGGGATGGAGTGGTTGACCGCCACGAACTCGCAGTCGAAGGGGCCGAAGCCGCGCCGGTCGCCCTCCCGCACCCGCACCGTGCGCGGCCGGATGCCGTGTTCCTTGAGCTTGGCCTCCAGGAACGCCAGCGTCAGCTTGGAGCCGACGACGGGAATGTCGGACCGCTCACGCAGCAGGTACGGCATGCCGCCGATGTGGTCCTCGTGGCCGTGGGTGAGGACCACGGCCACGACGTCGTCCAGCCGGTCCCGGATCGAGGTGAAGTCCGGCAGGATCACGTCCACGCCGGGCTGGGTCTCCTCGGGGAAGAGCACGCCGCAGTCGACGATGAGCAGCTTGCCCGCGTGCTCGAAGACGGTCATGTTGCGGCCGATCTCACCCAGGCCGCCAAGGGCGATGACCCGCAGCCCTCCTTCGGGAAGAGGCGGGGCGGCTTTCAGCTCGGGGTGCGGATGACTCATACCCTGACGGTACCTGGAGAGCGGGGCGGGGTGATCCATTGCCTGTGTGCTCCAACGAGCACAGGGTGCTGCGGGTGACCCGCGGCACCGCTCGCAGGTGCGGGCACTGACGAGGACGGTCTTGGCCTGCCGGCCCAGCGAATCGGACAGCTCACCGAGCAGATCCAGGACTTTGACAGCCGCCCCGCCCGGTTCGTGGAACGCCACGCCCCGCAGCTGCTCACGGTGGTGGGTATCGGTCCGGACACGGCCGTCATCGCCTCGAACGCTACGCTGCCCAGGGAGGTCTTCCACCTGGTCGGGACCACACAGTCATGACCCCGACACAGGGGAAGTCGTGAGAGATGAGAGGGTCTGACGGGTGAGCGAGACACCACCGAACACCCTGCAATACCGCTTCGACGGGCGAGAAGACGCCCCAGTCCTGATCCTGGGTCCCTCACTGGGCACGACCTGGCACATGTGGGACCGGCAGGTCCCCGAGTTGGTGAAGCAGTGGCGTGTGTTCCGGTTCGATCTGCCGGGACACGGGGGAGCGCCCGCGCACCCCGCCGACTCGGTCTCCGACCTGGTCACCCGGCTGCTGGCCACCCTGGACGGACTGGGGGTGCAGCGCTTCGGCTACGCCGGGTGCGCGCTCGGCGGCGCGATCGGCGTCGAACTGGCGCTGCGCCACCCGGAGCGCCTCGCCTCCCTCGCGCTGATCGCCACCTCGCCGCGGTTCGGCACCGCCGACGAGTTCCGGCAGCGCGGGGTGATCGTCCGGACGAACGGGCTCGACCCCATCGCGCGCACCTCCCCGGAACGGTGGTTCACCACCGGTTTCGCCGCCGCGCAGCCCGCGATCACCGAGTGGGCCGTGCAGATGGTGCGCACCACCGACCCCGGCTGCTACATCGCCGCCTGCGAGGCCCTGGCCGTGTTCGACGCCCGCGCCGACCTCGGCCGCATCGGCGTTCCCACGCTGGTCCTGGTCGGCTCCGACGACCAGGTCACCGGCCCCGCCGAGGCGCGCACCCTGGTCGCCGGCATACGCGACGCCCGCCTGGCCGTCGTGCCCGGCGCCTCCCACCTGGTACCGGTGGAGCAGCCCGTCGCCGTGACCGACCTGCTGGTGCGTCACTTCTCCAGCGCCTGGCACCCCGGTTTCGAATCGACGACCGGACACATGGCGGTCGTCGGCCCTCCGGTCAAGCCAGTGCTCGCCCCGCCTCCGCAGAACGCGCCCATCGCCGAGATCGCCCCGGCGCCGGTGCCGGCCCAGGCGACGGGCGGGGCGGACCGGTACGACTCCGGTCTGAAGATCCGCCGCGAGGTGCTGGGCGACGCGCACGTGGACGGGGAGCTCGCCGAGGCGGAGGACTTCTCCGGTGACTTCCAGGAGTTCCTGACCCGCTACGCCTGGGGCGAGATCTGGGACCGGCCCGGCCTCGACCGGCGCACCCGAAGCTGTGTCGCCCTCACCGCCCTGGTCGCGGGCGGCCAGCTCCAGGACGTCGCCGCCCACATCCGGGCCGCCCTGCGCACCGGCCTGACCCCGGACGAGATCAAGGAAGTGCTGCTGCAGACCGCGGTGTACTGCGGGATTCCGGCTGCGGGCGCCGCCTTCCGGGTCGCCCAGCAGGTCATACGCGAGGAGACCACGCTCACGGAGTGACCCGTCGCCCGGACCACCCGCGCGTCCGGCGCACGGGTGGTCCAGGCTGGGTGCATGAGACTCACGAAGATGTCGCACGCCTGCGTACGCCTGGAGAAGGACGGGCGGACGCTCGTCATCGACCCCGGCGGTTTCAGCGAGCAGGACGCCGCGTCCGGCGCGGACGCGATCCTGGTCACCCACGAGCACGCCGACCATTTCGACGAGGGCCGGCTGCGCACCGCCCTGGAGTCCCGTCCCGGAGCCGAGATCTGGACCCTGAAGTCCGTCGCGGGGCAGATCGCCGCCGCCTTCCCGGGCCGCGTCCACACCATCGGCCACGGCGACGCCTTCACCGCCGCGGGCTTCGACGTGCAGGTTCACGGCGAGCTGCACGCGGTGATCCACCCGGACATTCCCCGGATCACCAATGTCGGCTACCTCGTCGACGGCGGCCGCGTCTTCCACCCGGGCGACGCGCTCACCGTGCCCGAGGTCCCGGTCGAGACGCTGATGCTGCCGGTGATGGCGCCCTGGAACAAGATCTCCGAGGTGATCGACTACGTCCGCGAGGTCGGCCCGCAGCGCACCTACGACATCCACGACGCCCTCCTGACCGACCTGGCCCGCCCGATCTACGACCGCCAGATCGGCGCCCTGGGCGGCGCGGAGCACCTGCGGCTGACCCCGGGAGCAACAGCAGAGGTCTGAGCCGTCTCCCACCCCGGCTCCCTGGCCGCGGGCCCTGACCCCGGGCCCCGCCCGCCGGCCCCAGGCTCCTGGCCCCGGACCCCTGCCCTCGACCTCGGGACCCCCGCTCCCGGCTCCCGACCCCGGCCGCTGGCCCGGGTCCTGACCTGGCTCCTGGCCCCGGCCCCGGCCCGGGTCCCCGGCCCCCGGCCTCCGGCTCCTAGCCGCCGCCCCCGCCCCCGCTCCCGGCCCCGGGGGTGTTGTCAGTGGGGCCCGGTAGGTTGTGAGGCATGCGCATCGCGACCTGGAACGTGAACTCGATCACTGCCCGACTGCCCAGGCTGCTGGCCTGGCTGGAGAGCAGCGGCACGGACGTGCTGTGCCTCCAGGAGGCCAAGGTCGCCGAGGACCAGTTCCCGTTCGAGCAGCTCCGCGAACTGGGCTACGAGGCGGCGGTCCACGCCACCGGCCGGTGGAACGGCGTGGCGGTGCTCTCCCGCGTAGGCCTCGACGACGTGGTCCGGGGCCTGCCCGGCGACCCCGGCTACGAGGGCGTGGAGGAGCCCCGGGCCATCTCGGCGACCTGCGGCCCGATCCGCGTCTGGTCGGTGTACGTGCCCAACGGCCGTGAGGTGGAACACCCGCACTACGCCTACAAGATCCAGTGGTTCGAGGCCCTCAGGGCGGCCGTCGCCGGCGACGCGGGCGGCAGCCGCCCCTTCGCCGTCCTCGGCGACTACAACGTCGCGCCGACGGACGACGACGTCTACGACCGTGCCGCCTTCGAGGGCTCCACCCACGTCACCCCGGCCGAGCGCGCCGCCCTGACCGCCCTGCGCGAGGTCGGCCTCTCGGACGTCGTCCCCCGGCCGCTGAAGTACGACCAGCCGTTCACGTACTGGGACTACCGCCAGCTCTGCTTCCCCAAGAACCGCGGCATGCGCATCGACCTGGTGTACGGCAACGAGCCCTTCGCGAAGGCAGTCACCGACGCCTACGTCGACCGCGAGGAGCGCAAGGGCAAGGGCGCGTCCGACCACGCCCCCGTGGTGGTGG
Source organism: Streptomyces sp. NPDC087787 (assembly GCF_044743035.1). Taxonomy (NCBI): domain Bacteria; kingdom Bacillati; phylum Actinomycetota; class Actinomycetes; order Kitasatosporales; family Streptomycetaceae; genus Streptomyces; species Streptomyces sp. NPDC087787. Next base: position 243,670 of record NZ_JBIUVQ010000007.1, on the reverse strand, counting down.
ACCTCGACGTCTAGGGACTCTCAGGCCGCGACCGGCCGCGACCGGCCGCGACCGGCCCCGGCCGGTCCGCGCGCCTGTGGTGCGAACGGGGGTGCGGATGTCACCCTGGGGCCATGGACATCCCCTTCCTGGACAGGTGGCGCAAAAGGCGGGACTCGTCCTTCGGTGCCGTGGTGTTCTCCGAGGGATCCGAGGGATCCGAGGGATCCGAGAGCCGGGCGGGCCTCGCCCAACTCCTCTCCGAGTGCGAGCTGTTGCGTTCCCAGGTGTCCGGCACGGGCCTGCGGCTCGACGACTCGGCCGCCTCCCTGGAGGCGCTGGACCAGTTGCTGCCGCGCTGGCGCGACGACGAGGAGACCCTGACCTGGCTCGGCAACGACGTCGGTCTGTACCTGGGCACGGTCGTCGTACGGACCGTCCCCGGCGCCGGCTGGGAGATCGGCCCCGGCGGCCGTCCGGTCGTCCGGCTTGCCTCCGGACGCGAGATCGACGTGGTGACCGCCGGGCACGACTGGGCCAGCGCCGGTGCGCCCGAACTCTCCCAGCTCTACGCGGAGATCGCGGAGGTCTGAGCGCCCGGACGGCCGGGGCGGCGGGGCCGCCGAAGGGCGTTTCCGCACACCGCCGGGACCGGCGGGCCGGACCTCGACTACGATGTTCCGCTCGTCCTAGTGATGATGGCGCCTCGGCCCACCGTCACCGGGACGGGGACGCTGCTGCCGGGTGAGGCACCCCCACGGCGGCCCCTCGATCGTAGGGGGCAGCAGGTCACAGAGAGCCATACCCGGCCGGCGGCAGCCGGAGATCACTGCTCGCGCGGCAGGACGGATCGATATGACGGACCGTCCGCCGGCGAGGAGAAGGTCAGCTGCGCGCCGGACGGGTTGTGCTCGCCTTCTCCCTCGTCACGTGCTGGTGACGCTTGTTGACGGCTCGGCCTCCGGCTCCGGCAGAGGGGCCCGCGCCGCGCGGGTCACGTCCGCGACGAGTTCGACCACGTCCGGGCCGTAGGCGTCGGAGTTGACCACCTTCAGCAGCAGCACGAAGGAGCCGCTGCCGTACTTGCGGGCCAGCCGCTCGTGGTTGCGGGCCAGATAGCGGGTCCCGGCCTGGTTGTCGATCGCGCGCTGGCCGCAGAACAGGAACACCGGCCGGGTGCCGCTGCGTTCACCGGCGGTGAGACGGGCCAGCAGTACGTACTCCGTGACGCCCGGGTCCATGCGGTAGTGCTCGGTGCCGATCTGGAAGGCGCACCGGTCGCGGCCGGGCTTCCGGTCGGTGTTCACCCGCACGCCCGGCAGCATGGCCGTCATGTGCGCGATCATCCGCCGGTTCGACCCAGGGCCCCCCACGCAGAACTCCGTGCGCTCACCGAATCCCTGATGGACCGTGTCCTGGGTGACCATCTGGGCGTTCGCCCCGCAGCTCTTGATCAGGGCGGCGAGTTCGAGCAGGGCGAACACGTCGAACCGGTGCACCGCGAGTTCCGCCGTCGCCGGGTCGCGGTTGACCACCAGCAGCGACTCGGCGTGGTCGGGCAGCCCGAGGAAGGCCTGCTTGCGGCGCAGCTTGCGCCGCCACAGATAGGTGCGGGCCAGCCAGCCGAACGCGGCGCTGACCGCCGTCGCGGCCACGCCCAGGACGATGTTGCGCACGTCGTCGTTCATGGCCGCGCATGGTAGCCGGTCCGGCGCACCTTTGTTCGACACTCGACTGGCCCTGCCACCCTGACGAGAGCATGGCAATGAATTAGGCTGCGCGAACGGTCAGGCAACCGAACCACAACGAGCGTGGAGGTGTGGATGCGTCGCCCTGTCGCACGGAAACTGGCGGTCCTGGCGGTCTCGGCCGCCGTGGTGTCGGTGGGCGCCGCGGCCCCGCCCACCGCCCCGCAGAAGGCGAAGCCGAGACCGGTCCAGAAGGTCCCCGTGGCGGCCGGCTACGGCGGCGCCGTGGCCAGCGTCGACGCGGACGCCTCCGCCGCCGGTATCGAGGTGCTCAAGCAGGGCGGCAACGCCGTGGACGCGGCCGTCGCCACCGCCGCCGCCCTCGGCGTCACAGAGCCCTACTCCGCCGGCATCGGCGGAGGCGGCTACTTCGTCTACTACGACGCACGCTCCCGCACGGTGCACACCATCGACGGCCGCGAGACCGCCCCGATGACCGCCGGCTCGAACCTCTTCGTGGAGAACGGCAAGCCGCTCGCCTTCGAGGACGCCGTCAGCAGCGGTCTGAGTGTCGGCACCCCGGGCACGCCCGCCACCTGGCAGACGGCGCTGGACCAGTGGGGCACCAAGCGCCTGGGCACGGTCCTGAAGCCGGCCGAGAAGCTGGCCCGCGACGGATTCACCGTCGACGAGACCTTCCGCTCGCAGACCGCCGCCAACGAGACGCGCTTCCGCTACTTCCCCGACACCGCCCAGCTGTTCCTGCCCGGCGGGAAGCTGCCGGCGGCCGGCTCGACCCTGAAGAACCCCGATCTCGCGCGCACCTACCAGCAGTTGGGCGCCAAGGGTGTCGGCGCGATCTACCAGGGCGACCTCGGCAAGGACATCGTCAGGACCGTCAACCACCCGCCCGTGGACCCCAAGTCGGGCTGGAACGCCCGTCCGGGCAGGCTGTCCACCAAGGACCTCGCGGCCTACCGCGCCAAGCTCCAGGCGCCCACGCGGACTTCGTACCGCGGTCTGCGGGTGTTCTCCATCGCGCCCTCCTCCTCCGGCGGCACGACCGTCGGCGAGGCGCTCAACATCCTTCAGCGCACGGACCTCGCCACGGCGAGCGAGCTCCAGTACCTGCACCACTACATCGAGGCGAGCCGCATCGCCTTCGCCGACCGCGGGCGCTGGGTCGGCGACCCCGCCTTCGAGGACGTGCCCGCGAAGGAACTGCTGTCGCAGAAGTTCGCCGACTCCCGTGCCTGCCTGATCAAGGACGACGCGGTCCTCACCAGCCCGCTCGCGCCGGGCGACCCGCGCCACCCCGGGGCCTGCTCCCGCGGCGGCACGGCCGCGCCGACGACGTACGAGGGCGAGAACACCACCCACCTGACGGTCGCCGACCGGTGGGGCAACGTCGTCGCCTACACCCTCACCATCGAGCAGACCGGCGGCAGCGGCATCACCGTGCCCGGCCGGGGCTTCCTGCTCAACAACGAGCTGACGGACTTCTCCTTCACCCCGGCCAACCCGGCCGTGCACGACCCGAACCTGCCCGGTCCGGGCAAGCGGCCGCGCTCGTCCATCTCGCCGACGATCGTGCTGGACCGCCTCGACCGGCCGGTGGTGGCGCTCGGTTCACCGGGCGGGGCGACCATCATCACCACCGTGCTGCAGACCCTGACCGGGTTCCTCGACCGGCATCTGTCCCTGGCCGACGCGATCGCCGCACCGCGCGCCAGCCAGCGCAACGCCGCCCAGACCGAACTCGAACCCGCCCTCTACGACAGCGTGTTGAGGAAGCAGTTGGAGGCGATCGGACACTCCTTCAAACTCAACCCGGAGATCGGCGCCGCCACGGGCATCCAGAGCCTGCCCGACGGCAGGTGGCTTGCCGCCGCGGAGAAGGTGCGCCGGGGCGGCGGCTCGGCGATGGTGGTGAATCCGTCACCCTGAACGGTCACACGCCGGGGCCCGCCTCCCGAAAGGGACGGCGGGCCCCGGCGGTTCCCCGCGCTCACTCCGTCGACGAGGGCGATGAAGACGGTGAAGGCGGCGGCTCCTCCTTGTTCTGGGCATTCTGGGTGTTCTGGGCGTCGAACGTGAGCCGGTCGTCCTTCGCGTCCACCACGACGCGCCCGCCCTCGCGGACCCGGCCGGCCAGCAGCAGCCGGGAGAGCTGGTTCTCCACCTCGCGCTGGATGGTGCGGCGCAGCGGACGGGCGCCGTACTCGGGCTGGTGACCGTGCCGGGCCAGCCAGTCCACGGCCGCCTCGGTGAACTCCACCGTCACGCCCTGCGCGTGCAGCAGCCGGCGTGTCTTCTCCAGCAGCAGGTTGGTGATCTGCCGCAACTGCTCGGCGGTCAGCTGGCGGAAGACGACGATCTCGTCGATCCGGTTGAGGAACTCGGGCCGGAAGTGCTCCCGCAGCGGCCTGAGGATCTGCTCGCGCCGCGCCTCCTCGTCCGCCTCCGCGCCGCCCGCGCCGAACCCGATGCCGGCCCCGCGCCGCGTGATCGCCTCCGAACCGAGGTTGCTGGTCATCACGATGACGGTGTGCGTGAAGTCCACCGTACGGCCCTGGGAGTCGGTGAGCCGCCCGTCGTCGAGCACCTGGAGCAGGATGTTGAAGACGTCCGGATGCGCCTTCTCCACCTCGTCGAGCAGCAGCAGCGAGTACGGATGCCGGCGCACCACCTCGGTGAGCTGGCCGGCCTCCTCGTGGCCCACGTAGCCGGGCGGGGCGCCCACCAGCCGGCTGACGGTGTGCCGCTCCTGGTACTCGCTCATGTCCAGGCGGACCATGCGGTCCTCGCTGGAGAACAGGACCTCGGCCAGCGCGCGGGCCAGCTCGGTCTTGCCGACACCGGTCGGGCCGAGGAAGAGGAAGCTGCCGATCGGCCGGTCCGGGCTGGCCAGCCCGGCGCGCGAGCGCAGCACCGCCTCCGAGACCGCGCTCACGGCCTCCTCCTGGCCGACGACCCGCCGGTGCAGGTGCAGCTCCAGGCCGAGCAGGCGCTCCTTCTCCTCCTGGGTGAGACTGCTGACGGGGATGCCGGTCTGCCGTGACACCACCTCGGCGATGGCCTCCGCGGTGACCTCCAGATGCTGACCCTCGTCGGCCTCGCCGCCGCCGGTGGCCTGGCCGATCCGTTGCTTCAGCTCGGTGATCCGGTCGCGCAACTGCGTGGCCTGCTCGTACTGTTCGTCCGCGACCGCCTGGTCCTTGTCCAGGGTGAGCTGCTCGACCTCGCGCTCCATGGCCCGTACGTCGGTGCCCTTGGTGCGCGCCCGCAGCTTCACCCGGGCACCGGCCTGGTCGATCAGGTCGATCGCCTTGTCCGGCAGACGGCGCTCCGTCAGATGGCGGTCGGACAGGTCCACGGCGGCCGTCAGCGCCTCGTCGGTGTAGCGCACCTGGTGGTGGGCCTCGTAGCGGTCGCGCAGCCCGCGCAGGATCTCCAGCGCGTCCGCGGTGGACGGCTCGGGCACCAGGATCGGCTGGAACCGGCGGGCCAGCGCCGCGTCCTTCTCGATCCGCCGGAACTCCTCCAGCGTCGTCGCGCCGACGATGTGCAGCTCGCCGCGGGAGAGGGCGGGCTTGAGGATGTTGCCCGCGTCCATCGCGCCGCCCTCGCCGCCCGCACCGGCGCCGACGACGGTGTGCAGCTCGTCGATGAAGACGATCAGCCGCTCGGAGTTGGCGCGGATCTCGGTGACGATGTTGTTCAGGCGTTCCTCGAAGTCGCCCCGGTACCGGGTGCCCGCGACGACGCCCGTCAGGTCCAGGGACACCACCCGGCGGCCGATCAGGATGTCGGGCACGTCCCCGTCGGCGATCCGCTGCGCCAGACCCTCCACGATGGCGGTCTTGCCGACGCCGGCGTCGCCGATGAGCACCGGGTTGTTCTTGCCCCGCCGGGAGAGCACCTCGATGGTCTGCTCGATCTCCTGCTCCCGCCCGATCACCGGGTCGATGCGCCCCTGCCGGGCCAGCTCGGTCAGATCGCGCCCGTACTTGTCCAGGGTCGGCGTCGAGGTGGACCGCTGTCGCTCCGTCCCGGGCGGCGCGGCGGCCTCCGGGGCCTCGGGCGGCCGGCCGGAGGAGGCGAACCGGGCCGCGTTCAGGATGTGCCCGGCCGCCGAGTCGGGGTTCGCGGCGAGCGCGCTGAGCACGTGCTCCGGGCCGATGTAGCCGGCGCCGCTGGCCCGCGCCATGTCGTGCGCGTCGAGGAAGGCCCGTTTGACGGCCGGGGTGAGCGAGAGGGAGGTCGGCGGCGGGGTCTCGCCCGGCGGGTGCTGGACGGGGCCGGCCCGCTCGTCGATCTGGGTCGCGAGCGAGTCGGGGTCCGCACCGGACCGGCTGAGCAGGCTGCGGGTGGGCTCGGCGGAGAGCGCGGCCCGCAGCAGGTGCTCGGTGTCCAGGTCCCGGCTGCCGTGCTCCGCGGCGTACATCGCCGCGCCCCGCACCAGTTCCCGGGCGGGCTGGCTCAGCAGCCGGCCGATGTCTATGTGCCGGGGGCCGGGGTGCGGTCCGCCGAAGAAGCGGGCGAAGAGTTCACCGAAGGGGTCGCGGTCGCGGTCGCCCTCCGGGCCGTTGAAGCCGCTGGTCATCGCTGTCCGTTCCCTCGCTGACAGTGGCTCCCGCCGGGTAACCGGGTGGGGGGCGTTTCATGCCACGATGGCATGGTCCGGTTCCTGGGGCATGTTCAGAGCGCCTGTGAGCTCGGGATCGGCGGCTTGTTTCGCGGGCCCTTACCGCCTCCGCTCACCGTTCCGTGAGGATGCGGGGGCCCGAGTTCGTGATCGCCACCGTGTGTTCCGCGTGGGCGGCGCGGGTGCCGTCGTTCGTGCGCAGGGTCCAGCCGTCCGGGGCCTCGTGGTAGCCGTCCGTGCCGCCGGCGATCAGCATGGGCTCGATGGCGAGGACCATGCCGTGGCGCAGGGGCAGGCCCCGGCCCGGCCGGCCCTCGTTCGGGACGCCGGGGTCCTCGTGCATCTGGCGGCCGATGCCGTGGCCGCCGAACCCGTCCGGGATGCCGTAGCCCGCCGCGCGGCACACCGAGCCGATGGCGTGGGCGATGTCGCCGATGCGGTTGCCGACCACGGCCGCCTCGATGCCCGCGGCGAGCGCCCGCTCGGCGGTCTCGATCAGCCGCAGGTCCGCGGGGCGCGGCCGGCCGACGACGAGGCTGAACGCCGAGTCACCGACCCAGCCGCCGAGCTTCGCGCCGAAGTCCAGGGAGAGGAGGTCGCCGTCGCGCAGCCGGTATTTCGTGGGGATCCCGTGCACGATCGCGTCGTTCACCGAGGCGCAGAGCACCGCGGGGAACGGGGTCGGGGCGAAGGACGGCCGGTAGCCGAGGAAAGGCGAGGTCGCGCCCGCCTCCCGCAGGACGTCGCGGGCCACCTCGTCCAGTTCCAGCAGGGACACTCCCACGCCGGCGGCCTTGCCCGCGGCGGTCAGGGCCCGCGCCACGACCTGGCCGGCCTCGTACATCGCGTCGATCGACGTGTCGGTCTTCAGTTCCACCATGCCAATTACTATACCGGTATTTGAATCGCGGTAGGATGCCCGTATGGTGCGCACACCCCTGACCCCCGAGGAGCGCGAGCGCGGCGAGCGGCTGGGCCGTCTGCTGCGCGCCGCGCGCGGCGACCGCAGCATGGCGCAGGTCGCGGCGAGCGCGGGCATCTCGGCCGAGACGCTGCGCAAGATCGAGACGGGCCGCGCCCCGACCCCGGCCTTCTTCACCGTCGCCGCGCTGGCCCGTGTGCTGGGACTCTCCATGGAGGCCCTGGTCGAACAAAGCACGCCGGCCGCAGCTTGAGGCGTCCGCACCGCCCGTGCCGACCGGGAGCGTGAGACGTCCCGTGGCGTGAGCCGTCCGCATCGCCCGCGCCGGGCGGGAACGTGCAGCCGTCCGCATCGCCCGCGCCGGGGGAACGCGCAGGCGTCCGCACCGCCCGCGGTGCCTGTCGGCGTGGGTGTGGAGCACCGCGGGCGGTACGGGTCTCAGGGGGCGGACGGCGTGTCGGTCCTGGAGGGGCCGCCCGGGGGCGGAACCGATGGGCGGGCCGGTGCCGTGCCGGGGATGCCGGTCGTGCGCCGGACGGTCCTGGGACGGCTGGCCGCCCACCCCATCAGACCCGCGTTGTCCAGTGCGCCCACCCACAGGTCGGCGAGGGCGGCGGCCTCGGGGCCCGGTCGCGGGCCCACCCCGACCACCTTCAGGCCGGCGCCCACCGCGGCCCTCAGCCCGTTGACCGAGTCCTCCACGGCCAGGGCGTTGCCGTCGCCCACGCCCAGGCGGCGCACGGCCTCCGTGTAGGTGCCGGGGTGCGGCTTGGGCCGTACCTCCCCGTCGGGCACGACGATGTGCCGGAAGTGGTGCCGTAAGCCCACCGCCTCCAGGGAGAACTCCACCACGTCCGCGGGGCAGTTGCTGGCCACGGCCAGCGGTGCGACCCGGCTCAGGATCGTCACCAGCCCCTTGGCTCCGCGCGCGGCCACGGGCTCGCGCGCGACGAGGGTGCGGAAGGTCGTCAGCAGCCGCTCGGTCATCTCCCCGGCGGCGTCCGGCCTCCCGGCGACGCCCGCCATGAGGGCGCCGCACTCGGTGTAGTGCAGCCCCTTCGCGCGCTCCGTGAAGTCCGGGCCGGGTTCGCAGCCGAAGTCCCGCAGGACGCTGATCCGGGCCTGCTGCCAGTGCTGTTCGGAGTCCACCAGTGTGCCGTCGCAGTCGAAGACGACGGCTTCGGGGGTCCAGTCGAGGTCGAACATGTGATGTGTGGCCATGTGCTCTTGCCGTTCTGGCGCGGGACGGACCTGCCGGAGAGCGGCACGGTCCGCCGGTCGTGGACGTCGGCGCCTGCTGTGGGTCACGCGTTTCAGGACAGCGTGAAGTCGCAGGCGGACAGGGATGGTTGAGGAGTGAGGTGGGCACACGCACCGCACTGCGTGGTTTCCGGGAATTCATCCGGAACCGGAAACATAATGAACGTTACGCTCCACTTGGCCGGTCGCGGATATTCATCGCCGCAATACGCACGTGTGGGTGACACCTCACGGGTATCGAAATACGCCTTCGGCCGTGGTGGTGCCGCCCTGCCGGAAAAGGAATGCGCCGGTGCGGCCCTGGGTGGAACAGTGAATGACGGCGGGCGGAGTGTGTTCGGTGAACCGCAGCGCCGACATCCGGCAGGCGACGGGCCGCACCAGCCGCCCTCCGCTGCGCAGGGCGATCGCCTGCCGCGCCGCCTCCAGCAGGGCCGTCCCGGGCACATGGTCCGTTCCGTGGTCGAACAGGAACGGGTGGCGCGGATCGGCTGGGCACACCAGCAGCTCCTCGCCGGCCAGGGCGACGACGGCGTCCGCCTCCGACGCCAGGCCCAGCAGGGCGGGTTCGGGCCGGGGCCCGGCCGCGGACGGCACTGCCGCTCCCGCGCCGGTCCGGAGCCGGGCGTAGCGCTCGGCGTCGAGGAACCGGGCTCCGCCCGCCGCGCGGGCGAACGGCCGTCGTCCGGCCAGGAAGTCGACCCGCATGCGCAGCCCGGTCAGCGCGCCGCCGTCGCGTTCGGTGCGCAGGCCGCCCACCTGCGCCAGGCAGGTGACCTCGCTGGCCCCGTGGGGTGCCGTGGGTTCCGCGTCCACGTCCAGGGCGTAGGAGAGGTCGTCGATCAGGAAGCGGGCGGTGGGGGGCACGTCGAGGTGGCGCAGCGGGATGTAGATGCCGAGCTGGCGCAGGGTTTCGACGATCATCCATGGGCTGTGCCGGTCGTCGCGTCCGCGGGGGAACGTGGGGTGCGAGCGCGGCCACGCGGCGGCGGCGGAGTAGGCGAGCGCACCGTGGGGGAGGACGTCGGTCAGCAACACCTCGGCCACGGAGGTCCGGTGGACCAGTTCGCGCTCGACCGTCCGGGACCGGCCGAGGGAGCGGAGGGGGGAAAGGCCGGTGGGGCCGACGGATCCGGTCGACGGTGTGCGGGAATACCGTGTGCGCGATCCGGAGTCCATGGAAAAATGCTAATAAGACTATTGAGAGTTTCGCATGTTGGGCTCTCCCGGCCGTACGGCAAAGGCCGATAGATTCCTCCCCGCGACGCACCTACGGACGAGGGAGACGCGTGCAGGAACGGGCGGAGGAAACCCGCAGAGCCGTATTGCAGGCAGCAGCTCACCTGTTCTTCGAACGGGGTTACGCGGGGACCAGCATCGCCGACATCAGCGCACGGTCCGGCCGTACCAGCGGGGCCATCTACTTCCACTACGCCGGCAAGGAGCAGCTCGCCCTCGCCGTCGTCGAGGCGCATTTCGCCGCCTGGCCGGCCCTGGTCGCCCGGCACGAGTCGGTGGCCGAGCCCGCGCTGGAGAGGCTGGTGCGGCTGAGCTTCTCGGTGGCGCGGGCGTTCCGTGACGACGTCGTCGTGCGCGCCGGAGCGCGGCTGTGGGCGGAGCGGCGGTCCATCGACGTGGAGATGCCCCCGCCGTTCGTGGACTGGATGGCCACCGTCGAACGCATGCTCGCCGCCGCCCGCGACGAGGGCGGTCTGGCCCCCGGGGCGGAACCCGGGCGGGACGCTCCCACCCTGGTCGCCGCCTTCTTCGGCGTCCACACGCTCTCCGACGTCCTCGACGGCCGTCTGCTGATCGAGGACCGCCTGACCGCCCTGTGGCTGCTGCTGCTTCCCGGGCTCCAGGCCGCGCTCGCGCCCCGCGAGCTGCTGGCCAGGGTGAGCGCCCCGGTCCCGGCCTCGCCGTGACGCCCCTCGCACCGGCCTCCACGCGCTCACCCACCGGAGTGCGAAACACGATCGACTTCGCGGGTTGACGACAATGGTCTTGGCAAGCCAGGAGAAGAGGCTTACGTTCGTGCCTCTAGGCCTGTTCTACGGGCGTAGAGGCTCTGACGTACGTCGAAGGAGCAGCTCATGGCCAACGTCGTCCGTGCGGCCCTGGTCCAGGCCACCTGGACCGGCGACACCGAGTCCATGGTCGCCAAACACGAGGAGCACGCCCGCGAGGCGGCCCGTCAGGGGGCCCGGATCATCGGGTTCCAGGAAGTCTTCAACGCGCCGTACTTCTGCCAGGTCCAGGAGCCGGAGCACTACCGCTGGGCCGAGCCGGTGCCCGACGGCCCCACGGTCCGGCGCATGCGGGAACTAGCGCGCGAGACCGGCATGGTGATCGTCGTCCCGGTGTTCGAGGTCGAGCAGTCCGGCTTCTACTACAACACCGCCGCCGTGATCGACGCCGACGGCAGCTACCTCGGCAAGTACCGCAAGCACCACATCCCGCAGGTCAAGGGCTTCTGGGAGAAGTACTACTTCAAACCCGGCAATCTCGGCTGGCCCGTCTTCGACACCGCCGTCGGCCGGGTCGGCGTCTACATCTGCTACGACCGCCACTTCCCGGAGGGCTGGCGGCAGCTCGGCCTGAACGGCGCCCAGCTCGTCTACAACCCCTCCGCCACCCACCGCGGCCTGTCCGCCTACCTGTGGCAGCTGGAACAGCCGGCCGCCGCCGTCGCCAACGAGTACTTCGTCGCCGCGATCAACCGCGTCGGCCGGGAGGAGTACGGCGACAACGACTTCTACGGAACGAGCTACTTCGTCGACCCGCGCGGACGGTTCGTCGGAGACGTCGCCGACGGCTCCAAGGAGGAACTCCTCGTCCGCGACCTCGACTTCGACCTCATCGAAGAGGTGCGGCAGCAGTGGGCCTTCTACCGCGACCGCCGCCCCGACGCCTACGAAGGGCTGGTGCAGCCGTGAGCGACCTGTACGACCGTCACCGGGCCGTCGCGCCCGACTGGCTGGCGCTCTACTACGAGGACCCGATCGAGATCACCCACGGCGAGGGCCGCCACGTCTGGGACGCCCACGGCAGGCGCTACCTCGACTTCTTCGGCGGAATCCTCACCACCATGACCGCCCACGCGCTGCCCGAGGTCACCAAGGCGGTGACCGAGCAGGCCGGCCGGATCATCCACTCCTCCACGCTCTACCTCAACCGGCCGATGGTCGAACTCGCGGAGCGAGTAGCCCAGTTGAGCGGCGTCCCGGACGCCCGGGTGTTCTTCACCACCTCCGGCACCGAGGCCAACGACACCGCCCTGCTGCTCGCCACCACCCACCGGCGCAGCAACACCATCCTGGCCATGCGCAACAGCTACCACGGCCGCTCCTTCAGCGCCGTGGGCATCACCGGCAACCGCGGCTGGTCCCCGACCTCCCTGTCCCCGCTCCAGACGCTCTACGTCCACGGCGGCGTACGCACCCGCGGCCCCTTCGCCCACCTGAGCGACGCCGAGTTCACCGCCGCCTGCGTCGAGGACCTCAGGGACCTCCTCGGCCACACCCGCCCGCCCGCCGCGCTGATCGCCGAACCCGTCCAGGGCGTCGGCGGCTTCACCTCCCCGCCCGACGGCCTGTACGCCGCCTTCCGTGAAGTTCTCCAGGAGCACGGCATCCTGTGGATCTCCGACGAGGTGCAGACCGGCTGGGGCCGCACCGGCGACCACTTCTGGGGCTGGCAGGCACACGCGCGCAGCGGACCGCCCGACATCGTCACCTTCGCCAAGGGCATCGGAAACGGCGCCTCCATCGGCGGGGTCGTCGCCCGCGCCGAGATCATGAACTGCCTGGACGCCAACAGCATCTCCACCTTCGGCGGCACCCAGCTCACCATGGCCGCCGGCCTCGCCAACCTCAACTACCTCCTGGAACACGACCTCCAGGGCAACGCCCGACGCGTCGGCGGACTCCTCATCGAACGGCTGCGGGCCGTCGCCGCCCAACTGCCCGGCGTACGGGAGGTCCGCGGACGCGGCCTGATGATCGGCATCGAGCTGACCCGGCCGGGCACCGACGAGGCCGACCCGCGGGCGGCCACCGCCGTGCTGGAGGCGGCCCGGCAGGGCGGCCTGCTCATCGGCAAGGGCGGCGGACACAGCACCAGCGCCCTGCGCATCGCCCCGCCGCTGTCCCTGACCGTCGCGGAGGCCGAGGAGGGCGCCGCGATCCTGGAGAGCGCACTGCGCGCCGCGTACTAGTGCCCCGGAGGCGAACCGCACGCAGAGGGGAACGTCGCCATGACCACCGCCTCGGACACACCCCCGACCACCTGGAACCCACAGGAACCCGCCCTGTCGGTGCGCCAGGTCCTCACCATGGAGCGGGTGCTCGCGGGGGAGCCCGAGGTGGTGGCCGGCGCCGGCCACCTCGACCGGCCCGTGCGCTGGGTGCACGTCGCCGAGGCCGCCGACGTCGGCGTGATGCTCAGCGGCGGCGAGATGGTCCTCACCACCGGCGTGCTGCTCGCCGGCGACGAGGAGAAACAGGCCGAGTACATCCGCTCCCTGCACCGCGCGGAGGCCGCGGCCGTCGTCCTGGGCCTGGGCCGGGCCTTCCCCGCTCCGCCGGACGTGATGCGCCGGGCCGCCGAGCGGTGCCGGCTCCCCCTGGTCGTCCTGCACCGCCCCTTCCCCTTCGCCGAACTGACCGAGGAGGTCCAGTCCCGGCTGGTACGGCGCAAGTTCGCCTCCGTCAGCCTGTCGGAGGCCGTACGCACCGCCCTCACCGCGCTGATCACGGCGGGCGCCCCCCTCCAGGCACTGCTCGACGAGATCGCCCAGCACAGCGCCTGCCCCGTCGTCGTCACCAACCTCGCCCACCGCGTCCTGGCCACGGCGGGGGAGCGGTCGGCGGTCGACGACGTACTGCGGGACTGGGAGCGCATCTCCCGGCAGGCCGGCGCCGGCCAGGGCGACGGCTGGATCCGCGCCGAACTGGGCGGGCGCGGCGAGCGGTGGGGACGGATCGTGCTGTGCGGCCACCGCGGCGACAGCGCCACCGGACGGCTGCTGGCCGACCGCGCCGCCGAGGCCCTCGTCCTGCACCGCATGCTCGGCGGCAACGCCGGCTGCTCCTGGGAGGAGCAGTCCGCGCGGGGCCTGCTCACCGACCTCGTCGGCGGAGCCGTACCGGCCCGGCAACTGTTGCCCCGGGCGCGGGCCGCCGGACTGCCGGTCAACCGGCGTACCTTCGTCCCCCTGGTCGTACCGGACGGCGAGGTGGCCGCGCTCGACCGGCTGCTGCGCCTGCTCGGCCTTCCCGGGCTGGTCGCCGAGCTCGCCGAGGGCGTCACCGCCGTGCTGCTGAGCCTCGCCCGCGACCAGGACGCCGACGCCCTCACCGGGCACTTCGCGGCCCGGCTGCGCGACGCGTCCGGCGCGGACCGCGCGGTCGTCGCCGCCGCGGACGCCCGTACCGTCTGGGACGACGTGCCCGCCGGGCTGCGCGAGGCCCGGCACGTCGCCCGGGCCGTCGCCGACTCCGCCGACGCCCTGGACCTGCCCGCCGTCGTACGCCTGAAGGACGTGCACCTGCGGGGACTGGTCCGGCTGCTGCGCGACGACCCGCACGTGCAGTCCTTCGCCGAGCGCGAGCTGGACGGACTGCTGTGCCGGGCCGACGACGACCTGCTGCCCGTGCTGCGCACCTACCTCGCCACCGGCCGCAACAAGTCCCGCACCGCCCAGCTCCACCACGTCTCCCGGCCCGCGCTCTACCGCCGCCTGGAGTCCATACAGACGTGCCTCGGGGTGGACCTCGACGACTTCGAACAGGCCGCCTCGGTGCACATCGCGCTCCTCGCGCACGACGCGCAGCAGAGGTGAGCCGGAAGGACGGCCGGGAGAACGGCGGTGAGACATGGGACGGACCCGGAGTGACACGGTGGCACGCCCCGCCCCCGCAGACGTGACACGGTGCACCTCAAAGCCGAGCCGCAGGCTTTCTACGCTCCCGGCACATCCAGCGAGTGGAGGTCCCGATGAGCAAGGTGATCCGCGCCGCCCTCTTCCAGACCGCGTGGACCGGCGACAAGGAATCCATGATCCAGGTCCACGAGCAGGCCGCCCGCGACGCGGCCGCGCAGGGCGCCCAAGTGCTCTGCTTCCAGGAACTGTTCTACGGACCGTACTTCTGCCAGGTCCAGGACCCCGCCTTCTACGAGTACGCCGAGCGGATCCCCGAGGGCCCGATCGTCCGGCGCTTCCAGGCGCTCGCGAAGGAACTCGGCCTCGTCCTGGTGCTGCCGATGTACGAGGAGGAGCAGCCCGGCGTCCTCTACAACACCGCCGCCGTGATCGATGCGGACGGCTCCTACCTCGGCAAGTACCGCAAGACCCACATCCCGCAGGTCAAGGGCTTCTGGGAGAAGTTCTACTTCCGGCCCGGCAACAGCGGCTGGCCGATCTTCGACACCAAGGCGGGCCGGATCGGCGTCTACATCTGCTACGACCGGCACTTCCCGGAGGGCTGGCGGGCCCTCGGACTGGCCGGCGCCGAGATCGTCTTCAACCCGTCGGCCACCTCGCGCGGACTGTCCGGCTACCTGTGGCAGCTGGAGCAGCCGGCGGCGGCCGTCGCCAACGAGTACTTCGTCGGAGCGATCAACCGGGTCGGTGTCGAGGAGTACGGCGACAACGACTTCTACGGGACCTCCTACTTCGTGGACCCCGAGGCCCAGTTCGTCGGCGAACCGGCGAGCGACAAGGACACCGAACTGGTCGTGCGGGACCTGGACCTGGCCAAGCTGCGCGAGGTCCGCGACCGCTGGCAGTTCTACCGCGACCGCGCGCCGGGCACGTACACGCCGCTGACCGCGCCCTGACCGCCGGGCCCGCGACCCACCGTGCACGTCCGACCGGAAGGAGAGGGAGCTTGACGTCCTCCTCCGCCTAGAGGCGGGGGATTCCAGCGGTCGCCCGCTGGGTTTCCTGCTTCACCGACGACCGCCCCGTCCGGGAGGACTCCCGTTGAGGTCTTACACCGTCTCCACAGGCAGACGCCGCCAGCCCGGCGGCCAGGGTGTTGCGTGCCGCGTTCACATCGCGGTCATGCACGGTGCCGCAGACGCACGTCCACTCGCGGACGTTCAGCGGCAGCTTCTCGCGGACCGTGCCGCAGGCCCCGCACAGCTTCGAGCTGGGGAACCAGCGGTCGATCACGACGAGTTCGCGCCCGTACCAGGCGCACTTGTACTCCAGCATCGACCGCAACTCGGTCCAGGACGCGTCGGAGATGGCGCGTGCCAGCTTGCCGTTCTTCAGCAGGTTGCGGACGGTGAGGTCTTCGATCACGACCGTTTGGTTCTCACGGACGAGTCGAGTCGACAGCTTGTGGAGGAAGTCCCGGCGCCGGTCGGCGATCCGGGCGTGGATACAGGCGACCTTCCGGCGTGCCTTCTCCCGGTTCGCCGACCCCTTCCCCTTCCGGGACAGCTCCCGCTGCGCCTTGGCGAGCCTCGCGCGGTCGCGGCGTTCGTGGCTCGGGTTGGTCACCTTCTCGCCGGTCGACAGGGTCACCAGCGAGGTGATGCCCGCGTCGATGCCGACAGCGTCCGCGGTGGCCGGTGCCGGGGTGATGGTGTCCTCGCACAGCAGGGACACGAACCAGCGGCCGGCCGCGTCGCGGGATATGGTCACCGTGCTCGGTTCCGTGCCCTCGGGAAGCGGACGGGACCAGCGGATGTCCAGCGGTGCCGACATCTTCGCCAGCGTCAGCCTGCCTTCACGCCACGTGAAGGCCGAGCGTGTGTACTCGGCCGACGCCCGGGAATTCTTCCGGCTCTTGAAGCGGGGGTACTTGGCGCGCTTGGCGAAGAAGTTCGCGAAAGCGGTCTGCAGATGCCTGAGCGCCTGTTGGAGAGGGACGGAGGAAACGTCCGCGAGGAACGCCAGTTCCTCCGTCTTCTTCCATTCCGTCAGTCGCGCGGAGGACTGGACGTAGGAGATTCGGCGCTGCTCGCCGTACCACGCCTCAGTGCGCTCCTGAAGTGCCTTGTTGTACACGAGTCGGACGCAGCCGAACGTGCGGGACAGCTCTGCCGCCTGCTCATCCGTGGGATAGAAGCGGTACTTGAATGCCCGCTTGAGCTGTTGCGTCACTACTCACATTCTATCAGGTCTCCTGTGAGCAAAGGTCGTTGCTTGGACGGTGGAGCGATCTCCGCCGCTGTGCGGCTCTGCTCGGGGAATGCGATTTCTCCCCGCTCTGAAGGACGGGGTTCTCACGCAAGGAGTTTCCGATGAGTCGCACCGTCATCCGCGGCGGCCTCGTCGTCACCGCCGCCGACGAGATCCACGCCGACGTCCTGATCGAGGACGGCCGCATCGCCGCCCTCGCCGCCTCCGGCACCCCGGCCGCCGAGGCGTTCACCGCCGAGCGGACCATCGACGCCACCGGCAAGTACGTGATCCCGGGCGGCGTCGACGGCCACACCCACATGGAGATGCCGTTCGGCGGCACCTACGCCGCGGACACCTTCGAGACCGGCACCCGGGCCGCCGCCTGGGGCGGCACGACCACGATCGTGGACTTCGCCATCCAGACCGTCGGCGGAGCCCTGCGCGAGGGCCTGGACGCCTGGCACGCCAAGGCCGAGGGCAACTGCGCGATCGACTACGGCTTCCACATGATCGTCTCCGATGTGAACCAGGAGACGCTGAAGGAGATGGACCTGCTGGTGGAGGAGGGCGTGACCTCCTTCAAGCAGTTCATGGCCTACCCGGGCGTCTTCTACAGCGACGACGGGCAGATCCTGCGCGCCATGCAGCGTGCCGCCGACAACGGCGGGCTGATCATGATGCACGCCGAGAACGGCATCGCCATCGACGTACTGGTCGAGCAGGCACTGGCCCGCGGGGAGACCGACCCGCGCTACCACGGAGAGGTCCGCAAGGCCCTGCTGGAGGCCGAGGCCACCCATCGCGCCATCCGGCTCGCCCAGGTCGCGGGCGCCCCCCTCTACGTCGTGCACGTCTCGGCGCGGGAGGCGGTCGCCGAACTGACCAGGGCACGCGACGACGGACTGCCCGTCTTCGGCGAGACCTGCCCGCAGTACCTGTTCCTGTCCACCGACAACCTCGCCGAGCCCGGCTTCGAGGGCGCCAAGTACGTGTGCTCGACGCCCCTTCGCCCCAAGGAGCACCAGGCGGCCCTGTGGAAGGGCCTGCGCACCAACGACCTCCAGGTGGTCTCCACCGACCACTGCCCCTTCTGCTTCACCGGCCAGAAGGAACTCGGGCGCGGCGACTTCTCCAAGATCCCCAACGGAATGCCGGGCGTCGAGAACCGGATGGACCTGCTCCACCAGGCCGTCGTCGACGGGCACATCTCCCGCCGCCGCTGGATCGAGATCGCCTGCGCCACCCCGGCCCGCATGTTCGGCATGTACCCGAAGAAGGGCACCATCGCGCCGGGCGCCGACGCCGACGTGGTCGTCTACGACCCGCACGCCGAGCAGATCATGTCCGCCGAGACCCACCACATGAACGTCGACTACTCGGCGTACGAGGGCAGGCGGATCACCGGCCGGGTGGAGACCGTGCTCTCCCGCGGCGAACTCGTCGTCACCGAGCGGGAGTACACCGGGCGCGCCGGGCACGGCGTCTACACCCCGCGCTCCACCTGCCAGTACCTCGACTAGGAGTGCCGCCCATGGACTTCGGACTCGTCCTCCAGACCGACCCGCCGGCCTCGCGTGTGGTCGACCTGATGCAGCGCGCCGAGCGCAACGGCTTCCGCTACGGCTGGACCTTCGACTCCGCCGTGCTCTGGCAGGAGCCGTTCGTGATCTACAGCCAGATCCTCGCGAACACCGAGAAGCTGACCGTCGGTCCCATGGTCACCAACCCCGGCACCCGCACCTGGGAGGTCACCGCCTCCACCTTCGCCACCCTCAACGACATGTTCGGCAACCGTACGGTCTGCGGCATCGGCCGCGGCGACTCCGCGATGCGGGTGGCCGGCCGCAAGCCCAACACCCTGGCCCGGATCAGCGAGGCGATGAAGGTCATCCGGGCACTGGGCAGGGGAGAGGAGGCCGACCTCGGCGGCACGGTGATCAAGTTCCCGTGGGTCAGGCCCGGTGCCCGACTGCCCGTCTGGATGGCCGCGTACGGGCCCAAGGCACTGAAGATGACGGGAGAGGAGGCCGACGGCTTCATCCTCCAGCTCGCCGACCTGTATCTGACCGAGTACATGGTGAAGGCCGTGAGGGACGCGGCGGCCGCGGCCGGGCGGGACCCGTCCGCGGTGAGGATCTGCGTCGCCGCCCCCGCGTACGTCACCGCCGACGACTCGCCCCAGGCGCTCGCCCACGCCCGCGACCAGTGCCGGTGGTTCGGCGGCATGGTCGGCAACCACGTGGCCGAGCTGGTCGCCCGCTACGGCGAGCACTCCGCCGCCGTGCCCGACGAGCTCACCGAGTACATCAAGGCCCGCCAGGGCTACGACTACGCCCACCACGGGCGCAGCGGCAACCCGGACACGCAGTTCGTGCCCGACGAGATCGTCGACCGGTTCTGCGTGGTCGGACCGGTCGAGAAGCACATCGAGAAGCTGAACGCGCTGCGCGAGCTGGGCGTGGACCAGTTCGCCGTGTACGACATGCACGACGCGCAGGAAGCCGTGATCGACGCGTACGGGCAGCAGATCATCCCGGCCGTCAACTCCTGAGTCCCCGAGCGCTGTTCCCATCCCCCCTCTGTCCCCCCTCCCCACCTCCCCGGGGAGGGGCCGGGCGCCCGCACCGCCCCGTTTCGACCCGTCTCATCGATTGGGCTGCCCATGACCGAAACCGCTCCCCCGGCCATACCGCCGTCCGCGCAGGTCACCCTCCCCGACGGGCGCGTGGAGATCGCCCCCGGCACCCCGCCGCCCAGCGGTCCCTACGCCAACGCCGACCTGCTGCCCGTCCCGGTCGCCCAGCGCACCTGGACCACGTACAACTTCTCCGCGCTGTGGGTCGGCATGGCCCACAACACGGCCTCCTGGACCCTGGCCTCCGGCCTGATCGCCGTCGGCATGGACTGGAAGCAGGCGGTGTTCACCATCGCCCTGGCCAACCTGATCGTGCTCGTCCCCATGCTGCTCACCGGGCACGCGGGACCCAAGTACGGCATCCCCTTCCCGGTCTTCGCCCGCGCCTCCTTCGGCGTGCGCGGCGCCAACCTGCCCGCCGTCGTAAGGGCGTTGGTGGCGTGCGGCTGGTTCGGCATTCAGACCTGGATCGGCGGTGAGGCGATCTACTTCCTCGCCGGGAAGCTGATCGGGAGCGGCTGGACGGACGCCGCGAAGGTGGGCGGCCACGCCTGGACGATGTGGGCGTCGTTCGCCATCTTCTGGGCGATCCAGGTCGCCGTCATCTACCGCGGCATGGAGACCATCCGCCGGTTCGAGAACTGGGCGGCGCCCTTCGTTCTCGTCGGCGCCTTCGTGATGCTGTGGTGGATGAGCAGCAAGGCCGGCGGACTCGGCCCGCTCTTCGACCAGCCGTCGAAACTGGGCTGGGGAGCGGACTTCTGGAAACTGTTCGCGCCCTCCCTGATGGGCATGATCGGCTTCTGGTCCACCCTGTCGCTGAACATCCCGGACTTCACCCGGTACGGCAGGAGCCAGAAGGCGCAGACCCGGGGCCAGGCGCTCGGGCTGCCCACGACCATGACCCTGTTCGCGTTCCTGTCCGTGCTGGTCACCTCCGGCTCCCAGGCAGTGTACGGCGAGCCGGTGTGGGACCCGGTGCAGTTGGCGGCGAAGACCGACAACGTGGTGGGCCTGGTCTACGCGCTGGTGACCGTGCTGGTGGCGACCCTGTCGGTCAACATCGCGGCCAACATGGTCTCCCCGGCCTTCGACTTCTCCAACATCGCGCCGCGCAAGGTCAGTTTCCGCACCGGCGCGCTGGTCACCGCGGTGCTCGCGGTGGTGATGTGCCCGTGGAAGCTGTACGCCGACCCGCAGGGCTACATCTTCACCTGGCTCGGACTGGTCGGCGGTCTGCTCGGCACGGTCGCCGGCATCCTCATCGCCGACTACTGGGTCCTCAGGCGCTCCCGACTGGACCTGGCTGACCTGTACCGCCCGGGCGGCGGACGCTACTGGTACGAGGGCGGCTGGAACTGGCGGGCGGTCGTGGCCTTCGTGGTGGGCGGCGTGCTGGCCATCGGCGGCGCGGACTTCCACCCGCTCATCGACGGCCGCCCCATCCCGGCCCTGAAGTCCCTCGCCGACTACGGCTGGGCGGTGGGCCTGGGCACCTCGCTGGTGCTGTACCTGCTGCTGATGGCGGCGCGCACACGGCAGCGGGCCTCCGCCTGACGCGCGGCACCGCCTGACGCGCGGCAGCCGCTCTGGAGGACGGTCAGCCCGTACGGCCCTTCTCCAGGGCGGCCATCGCCTCCTTGGCGGCCTTGATGGCGCCCTTGTTGATCTCGTCCGTGCTCGGCGCCTTCTTCGACTCGAAGTCGCTGCCGTTGTACGTGACGACCACGATCGCGTTGGCGGAGCGGGCCAGCACCACGCCCTCCCGGGTCTCCTGCTTGTCCTCGGTGGACAGGTTCACCACCGAGTAGCCACTGTCCCCGAGACCGGGCACGGCCCCGCCGCCGCTCTTGTCGGTGGTCCGCTGCTGGTACGACTTCAGCGCCGCCTCGTCCGTCGCCATGATCTCGAAGGAGACGTCGAGCCAGCGGTAGTCGTAGCCCTTGAGCGCGTTCCACGAGCAGGTCCGGCGCACATTGGTGTCCGTCGAGGGAATCTCCTTGCCCGTCGTCTTGGCCCCCGGCACCAGGGACGTGATCGTCTTCTCGGCGATGCTGGTGCACGGCACCGGCGCGGACGCGTACGTCTTGGTCACCGCGGTCGACGACGGCGCGGACGGCTCGGAGGACGACCGGTCGCCGGTGCCGCGCTCCTCCTGCTGCGCGGCCTTGGGGTCGGCGGCGGCCGGCGACGCGGCGAACGGGCCGGACGTCAACGCCCAGCCCGCGCAGGCGAGCACGACGACCGGACTCAGACGCGCGGTGAGCGCGAGAGGGAGGGGAAGTTCACGCACGGCGCACTTCTCGTGTGGGGGACGGACGCGGAGCGATTCCACACCGCGGACGGGACCTCAGTGTCACACGAGTCCCCGCGTGGCGAAAGCGATACTGCGCTCCGTAGCCGGACGCTCACGCTCGCTTGCTCCTGACGTGCCGTTTGCCGCTTGTGTCACGGTGTCGCTGCCGCCCGTGCGCCGGTCAACTCCCCACCCTCGCCGCGGAGTCGGAGTCGGAGTCGGAGTCGGAGTCGGAGTCGGAGTCGGAGCCGGTGAAGGTGCGCGCGCAGGGGGCTACGGCACCCGCGCCGTCCACCGCTCCGAACCGAACTTCGTCCGCGCCAGCTCCCGCGCGCGGGCCAGTTCCTCGTCGGTCGCCTTGCCGGCGGTCAGCCCGTACCGGGCGCGGAAGGACTCCACCATCCGCGCGATGACCGCCTCGCGGGGAAGCCCGGTCTGCCGGCGCAGCGGGTCCACCCGCTTCTTCGCGCTCCTGATGCCCTTGTCGGACAGTTTCTCCCGCCCGATCCGCAGCACCTCGACCATCTTGTCGGCGTCGATGTCGTACGACATGGTCACGTGGTGCAGCACAGCACCGGGTCCTCCGCCCGGTCCCACCATCCGCTTCTGCGCGGCGCCCGCGATCTTGCCCTGGTCGGTGGCGATGTCGTTCAGCGGCTGGTACCAGGCCCGGATGCCCATGTCGCCGAGCGCGCCGAGCACCCAGTCGTCCAGGTAGGCGTAGCTGTCCTGGAAGGACAGCCCCTGCACCAGCGCCTCCGGCACCGACAGGGAGTACGTGATCGTGTTGCCCGGCTCGACGAACATCGCGCCGCCGCCGGAGATCCGGCGCACCACCTCGACGCCGTGCCGCGCCGCCCCCTCGGGGTCCACCTCGTTGCGCAGCGACTGGAAACTGCCGATGATCACCGCGGGCGCCGCCCACTCCCACACGCGCAGGGTCGGCGGACGCCGGCCCGCCGCGACCTCCGCGGTCAGCACCTCGTCCAGGGCCATGTGCAGGGCGGGGGACTGCGGGCCGTCGTGGACGAGCTGCCAGTCGTAGTCCGTCCAGTCCGTGGCGTGCGCCAGCGCGCGGCGCACCGCGATCCCGACGCCCTCGGACGTCAGCCCGTACATCACGGTGCCCTCGGGCAGCCCCGCGTCGATCCGGGCGGCCAGGCCCGCCGCGTCGGTTTGGGAGGGGGCGCCCTCCAGCGCGCGGTTCACCGCGTCCAGCGCCTCGTCCGGCTCCAGGAAGAAGTCACCCGCCACGCGTACGTGCCGCAGCGCGCCGTCCTCCACCTCGACGTCCACGACGACGAGCTTCCCGCCGGGCACCTTGTACTCACCGTGCACCGTCCGACCTCCGATCTGCCGCAGCAGACCAACACCACGGGCCCCCGCGGTGTTCCCGGGGCCCGCGGGGGAGCGGGGAAGGTCACACGGGTCCCGGAGCGGAGGTTTCGTGGCGTGCCTGCGTCGGCGTCGTGCTGGGCAGGGGGAGATCGAGCAGTTCACGTATCCGGCGGACGTGGGTCTGCCCGTTGTGCTGGTCCACCGACCGCAGATGCCCGAGGTAGGTGTCCGCGTCGGACGCCTTGGCGGCCTGCTGCCAGAACGGCAGCCCTGCTTCGAGCTCCGCCACGAGTTGTTCGGCCGGCCGCTGCGCACCGGGCAGGTCGGCCTCCTTGAGCAGGCGGATGCTCTCGGCCTGCGCCTCGGCCATCTGGCCGGCCCAGGCCTTGGCTCCGTCGAGGTCCTCCTTGGGGCCCCGCACCGGACGGAGCATGCCCGTGGCGTTCAGCGGCTTCTCGGCGGAGAGGAAGGCCAGTTGACCCGAGTCCAGGTTGGACGCGTCGCGCCTGACCGAGGTGTCGATTCTCGCGTCGCCCTTCGGGCCCACCCAGCACCGCACGGTGCGGTTTCCGGCGGCCCAGTTCCGTTCGCTCGGATAGTAGAAGTAGGTCTGCAGCGGTCCGAAGGTCGCCGGGTCGAGTGAGTAGTCGAGAAAGAGCTTCCCGCACCGAGGCGTCGCGATCGCCGTGATCGTGTCGGGGCCCGGGAAGTCCCGCTGCCCGGAGAGCTTGAAGGAGGCGTACGCCTCCCCTCGGTGCGACGTGTCGCACGGCACCAGCTCCACACTCGCGTCATTCAGTGTCGACTGGTCCCGCTTGATCTCGGATCCCGGGTTGAAGCAGTCACCGGTCCGGAGCGAGTAGATCGTGGTCCACCCGCTGGTTGTGACGTCGCCGTCGCTGTCCCTGCCGGGAAGTGTCCACACCTTGAAGTCGGCCGTCCCCGCGACGAGGGCGGCCAGCAGCAGAACCACGCCGGAGACGGAGATACCGGCGATCGCGAGCCCCTTGCCCCGCTGCCCGTTCCTGGATATCTGCACCAGCGCGACGATGCCGAATATCAGCCCCAGGGGAGCGAGGCACACCAGCGAGGTCACCAGCGCCGTGACCGCGAAGCCGTTCAGCGTCGGCTGGACCGGCTGTCCCGCCGGGTTCCACTGTGGCCCCCAGGGCTGTCCCGGGCCGGGCGCGGACGCGGGCGGCTGAGGAGGATGGGACGGCGGGGGGAACGACATGGATTCCGAGCCTTTCTCGATACAACGGAGACCCGGCACCGGTCCATGCGCGTAGAAGGACGACGTGGTGAAGGCAGACCACGTCCAAGTGGATGGCGACGGGCTGTTCGTGTCGAAGCGCCGGTCGGCGCCTACGAAGTCCGTGCGGCGGGGGCGTTCTTCAGAGCGGTGACGAACGACGTCCAGGCGGGAGCCGTGACCGTGAGAACCGGGCCGTGGGAGAGCTTGGAGTCGCGGACGGGAATGATCCCCGTGAGCCCGTCGGCGACCTCGACGCAGTTCCCGCCGCTGCCGTTGCTGTAGCTGCTCTTGCGCCAGCGCGCCGCGCCGGGAAACGCGTCGGCGACCTCGACACAGTCCCCGCCGCTGCCGTTGCTGTAGCTGCTCTTGCGCCAGACGGCCGTGCTCAAGTCAATCCCGTTGCTTGCCATTTCGGTCATCAGCCGCTTCCTCGATCAGGGCGAGGGACGCCTCCGGTGGCAGTGCGGCGGCCCTCAGCAGATCGTACGACCTGCGGTACTCCTTCACGAGGCCTGGATCGTCGATGGTGTCCCCACTGTGCAGCGCCTCCGTGTAGACCAGGGGCGGGGCGTCCGGGAAGGTCATGATCTTCGCCGTGCCCAGCATGAACGGATGTGCCCCGCAGTTCCACGGAAGGATCTGTGGAACGATCCGGTGGCGCCGAGCCAGCGTCGCGATGTGCTCCAACTGTTCGGCCGTCTCCTGAGGCGACAGGATCGGCTGGCGCAGCAACGACTCGGAGAGGATCGCCCAATACACGGGCGTCCTGTGGTTGTCCTCGAAGAGGCGGCCCCGTGCCATGCGGGCCGCGACCTTCTCCTCCACCTCGTCGTCCGGTGCCAGCGGGTGCGTCGCCCGCACGACCGCCCGCGCGTAAGAGTCCGTCTGGAGCAGTCCCGGAATCAGGGTCGGGCACCACTCCTCAATGGCCTCCGCGTGCCTTTCCGCCTCCAGCACGCGCTCGAAGTAACGAGCGTGGCCCCGCCGCTTGGCGTTGCGCACGTCCTCGCAGCGGCGCTTGAAGAAGCCGTCCGTGCCCAGCACCCGGTCCACGTGCCCGGCCAGTTCCGCCGGCATCCGCCGCTCGCCCCGTTCGATCTCGCTGAGATGGCTCGGACCGTAGAAGCTGCCGTCGACCAGTTGCTGGAGCGTCAGCCCGGCCTCCTCCCTCTTCCAGCGCAACTCCTTGCCGTAGAAGGTGGGGACGCTTGCCGAGCCGTCGATGCCCTTGCGCTGTCCCATTGTTCACCGTCCTGGTGGCCGTTACCGTCCGTCTCCCGGCGTGTCCGCCCGAGTCCCGGCGGTTCCCCCTGGTGATGCCAACCGCGTCTGTCATACGCGCAGTTCAGGACGGGATCCCGAACCTCTGTCACGGTACGCGGCACGCCACCAGACTGTGAGCAGTTCGTCACAGAGCGCACTGGAAGGTGTGAACGCCCGATGCACGACCACTCCGACGTGATGCGGCCGCCCCTGACGCTGGAACTGCTTGCCACGCCGGGGGAGGTGCGGGAGGTGCGCAGGGAGATCCGCGCCTACGCGGCCGAGCCGTGCGCCGACCTCCAGCTCTGCGTGAGTGAACTCCTCACCAACGTGATCCGCCACCTCGGCGAGAGCGTCCCCGTGACCGTCCGCGTGTCCTGCACCCGCGACCGCACGCGACTGGAGGTCACCGACCCGGACCCGCGCGCCCTGCCCGTCCTGTGCCGGACGGCCGATGAGGACGACGAGTCCGGCCGCGGCCTCGCCCTGCTCGACGCGCTGAGCCTGCGGTGGGGGGTGGACCAGCGGCCCGGCAGCAAGACCGTGTGGTGCGAACTGCCGGCCCCGACGCCAGTCGTCGAGTGCGGTCGACACGGCGGCACGGCCATCACTTTCGTGTAATGAAGCCGTCAGCGGATTCCTCGTCTGCTGGCGGCAGAGGGTCTGCCGAAGGGGCCGGTGACCCTGTACGGCCCGTTCCACCGGAAAGGCAATGCAGACACCCGGACGACCGAGGGTCGCTCAGATGATGGTCGAGTCCGGCGAGTTGTGGGGCCGGGCCCCGAGGCAGGGAGGCAGGGAGGCAACGTCACCGCTCAGGCATGGCGTGGTCCGATTCCGAGGGACGCCAAGCCGGGAAGCCCGGAGTTCTACACCACCGTGAAGCCCAAGGCCTACCACCGCAGTATTACAGGACAGGCCGCGTGGGAGGCTGAGAGGAGGCTGGCGTCAGGTTCTTCGAAAAGGACGGCGACGAATGGGCCGCCGTCCCGATCATCATCACGGAGGTGAGGTAGGCATGGATCTGAGGAAGCTGGAGCCAGCAGGTCTGAAGCGGATCCGCGAACAGGATGTCAGCCCGCGTGACATCAGATGGCTCGTCCAGGTCGACGTCGAGCGTGCGGCACTCGAGGAGCGTTGGGGCGCGCCAGAGATCGCCCACGACGACTTCGCGAAGTGGTTCTGCTTCGCCTTCTCCCCGGCGGAGGGGGAGGCGTTCATCCTGCTGCTGCAGGTGGACCATCCCGTGGCCGGATTCGTCCTCAGCGTGACCAAGGGGCTCTTCTCCCCGGAGGCCGCCGAGCGGATTGTCCAGGCCCTGGACATTCCTGGTGCGCGGATCACTCGCACGAACGCCGAAGCCACCCCGTAGCATCCGACGCGCCCGGCGCCGGCCTCCCCTTCCCGGGGAATGGCCGCGCCGGTCGCGCGGGTGGTAGAGACGGATCGCAGTTGACTCACAGTTGCGGGATTCTCCCCCGGACCTATCCTGAGCGCCGATCAGTCCGGCTGATGCGCGGAAACAGTGAGGTAGGACGCCGCATGTTCACCACCCGCCCCACCCTCCAGGGCACCTTCGGCATGGTGTCGTCCACCCACTGGCTCGCCTCGCAGTCGGCGATGGCCGTGCTGGAGGACGGCGGCAACGCATACGACGCCGCCGTGGCCGGCGCCTTCGTGCTGCATGTGGTGGAGCCGCACCTGAACGGGCCCGCCGGTGAGGTGCCGATCCTGCTCGCCCCGGCGGGCGGCGAGGTGCGGGTGCTGTGCGGGCAGGGTGTCGCCCCGGCCGGGGCGACGGTCGCGCGCTACCGGGCGCTGGGCCTGGACCTCGTACCCGGCACCGGCCCGCTGGCCGCCGCCGTGCCGGGCGCGTTCGACGCGTGGATGGTGCTGCTGCGCGACCACGGAACCAAATCCCTCGACGACGTCCTGAAGTACGCCGTCGGATACGCCGAGCACGGGCACGCACCCGTGGAGCGCGTCGGCGAGACCGTCGAGACCGTGCGGAGGCTGTTCGAGACCGAGTGGACCTCGTCCGCCGAGGTCTACCTGCCCGGCGGACGCGCACCGCGCCCCGGCACGCTGCTGCGCAACCCCGCGCTCGCCGCCACCTGGAAGCGGCTGCTCGCCGAGACGGCGGGCGCGGGGGACCGGGAGGCACGGATCGAGGCCGCGCGGGAGGTGTGGCGGGCGGGTTTCGTCGCCGAGGCGCT
Organism: Streptomyces sp. NPDC087787; assembly: GCF_044743035.1. Classification (NCBI taxonomy): domain Bacteria; kingdom Bacillati; phylum Actinomycetota; class Actinomycetes; order Kitasatosporales; family Streptomycetaceae; genus Streptomyces; species Streptomyces sp. NPDC087787. The sequence goes on along the minus strand of NZ_JBIUVQ010000007.1, from coordinate 216,033 downwards.
GGTGCGGCAGGCCGGGCGGCCGACGCTGGACACCAGCGGCGAACGCCACAGCGGCACCCTGACGGCCGCCGACCTCGCCGCCTGGTCCGCGACGTACGAGACCCCGGCGTCGTACGACTGGAACGGCTGGACCGTGTGCAAGGCCGGCCCCTGGAGTCAGGGCCCGGTCCTTCTCCAGCAACTCGCGCTGCTCCCAGGCGAGTTGCCGCCGTACGGCTCCGCCGACTACGTCCACCTGCTCATCGAGGGCTGCAAGCTCGCCATGGCCGACCGGGAGGCCTGGTACGGGGACGCCGCCGAGGTGCCGCTGGCCGAGCTGCTGTCGGCGCCGTACAACGCCGAGCGGCGCAGGCTGATCGGTGCGAGCGCCTCGTACGAGCTGCGGCCCGGCAGCCCCGGCGGGCGCGTGCCGCGGCTGAGCACGCACGCGCACGTGGCGGGAGCAGAGGAGGGCGAGTTCGACGCGATGGGGGTCGGGGAGCCGACGTTCGCCAAGAGCCCCGCGTCACCCGTGCCGGGCGAGCCCGAGGTGGCCGCGGACGGCGGCACCCGCGGTGACACCTGCCACATCGACGTCGTCGACGGCTGGGGCAACATGGTCGCCGCAACCCCCAGCGGCGGCTGGCTCCAGTCCAACCCCGTCGTACCCGAGCTGGGTTTCCCGCTCGGCACCCGCCTCCAGATGGCCTGGCTGGAGGAGGGCCTGCCCAACTCGCTGACGCCGGGCCGCCGTCCACGCACCACCCTCAGCCCCTCGATCGCGCTGCGCGACGGGGAGCCCGTCATGGCGTTCGGCACGCCCGGCGGGGACCAGCAGGACCAGTGGCAGACGCACTTCTTCCTCGCGGTCGCGCTGCGCGCAGCCGTCCGCGGCGGCCTCGACCTCCAGGGCGCCGTCGACGCCCCGAACTGGCACAACGACAGCTTCCCCGGCTCCTTCTACCCGCGCGGGACGCGGCCCGGCAGCGTCACCGTCGAGTCCCGCACGGACGCGGAGGTCGTCAGCGAGCTGCGGCGCCGCGGTCATGACCTGACCGTGGGCGGGCCGTGGTCCGAGGGGCGCCTGTGCGCCGTCGCGCGCTGCCCCGAGACCGGCATCCTGTCCGCGGCCGCCAACCCGCGGGGGATGCAGGGGTACGCGGTCGGCCGGTGAGGCGGCCGGGCGGCGTCCGGCACGCGCCGGCCGCGGGCGCCCACCGACCGTCCCCGATGTCCGATGACGGGTGTTCACGCCGATTCCACCCGGAGTGCACCGGCCCGGCGGGGAATGTCAGTGGGGCATGTTCTCATGGAGGCATGATCGAAGAGACGGAAACCATCGAAGAGTTTCTCGCACGTCACTCGGCCGACGTGGAGGAGGCGGTCCGCAAGGCGGCCGCGGCCGAGATCATGCCCCGCTTCCGCCGGCTGGCGGAGCACGAGGTGGACCAGAAGGCGGGACCGCACGACCTGGTGACGGACGCCGACCGACTGGCCGAGCGGTACCTCACGGACACGCTCGGCGCCCTGCTGCCGGGTTCGGTCGTGGTCGGCGAGGAGGCGGTGCACGCCGATCCGGCGGTGTACGAGGCGATACAGGGCGACGCCCCGGTCTGGATCGTCGACCCGGTCGACGGCACACGGCAGTTCGTGCACGGCGACCCCGGCTTCTGCACCCTGGTCGCCCTCGCCCGGCACGGAGTCCTGCTCGCCTCCTGGACGTACGCGCCGGCGCGCGACCAGCTCGCCACGGCCGTACGCGGTCGGGGCGCCTTCCTCGACGGTGTGCGCCTGCGCAGCGGTGCGCCCGAGCCGGGGCGGCCCCTCGAAGTCGCCACGTCCCACCCCGACTACACGACGGACGCGGAGAAGCAGGCCCTGCGCGGCCTGTGGGCGGACGGGGTCGCACCGCGTCCCTGCGGCTCGGCCGGGCTGGAGTATCTCGCCATCGCCCGGGGCGAGTTGGACGCCACTGCCTTCTGCTGGGAGGCAGCATGGGACCACGCGGCGGGCCTGCTCCTGGTCGAGGAGGCCGGCGGCGCCCATCAGACCCTGACCGGCGCCCCCTTCCGCATCACGGGCGGCAACACCCTGCCCTTCACAGCGGCCCGGGACACGGCGACGGCCCGCCGGATCACGGACCTGCTCTCGGCCCCGGAGACGGAAGGCGCGCCCCTGGCCCTGTGACCCCGGCAGAGGGCGGAGCCGCCCTCGCCTCCGGCCGAGGTCGCCCAGGCAGCCGGGGCGCCCCCTCCCACACGGTCGCCCAGGCATCCGGGCCGCCTCCTCCCGCACCGCCCTGCCCCTGCCGGCGCCGCCCGAGGTGCCCGGGGGATCCCGGGCCCGCCGACCCGCCCCCCCCGTGTCGGTGGTGCGGCATATCCTGGGGCTGAGTGGCCATCGGCTGACTAGGGGGTCCGAAGGTGCCGTCGATGCTCGATGCGGTCGTGGTGGGTGCGGGGCCGAACGGACTGACCGCTGCCGTGGAGCTGGCCCGCCGCGGCTTCGACGTGGCGGTGTTCGAGGCGCGGGACACCGTGGGCGGCGGTGCCCGCACCGAGGAGCTCACCCTGCCCGGCTTCCGGCACGACCCGTGCTCCGCCGCGCACCCCCTCGGCATCAACTCGCCCGCGTTCCGCGCCCTGCCCCTGGAGCGCTACGGTCTCGAATGGCTGCACGCCGAGCTGCCCATGGCGCACCCCTTCCCGGACGGCACCGCGGCCGTGCTGTCCCGTTCCGTCGCGGAGACGGCCGCCTCCTTCGGACCGCGCGACGCGGGCACGTACCGCAGACTGGTCCAGCCGTTCCTGCCCAGGTGGGACACCCTCGCCCGCGACTTCATGTCGCTGCCCCTGACCGCGCTGCCGCGCGACCCGGTCACCCTGGCCCGCTTCGGCCTGGTCGGCCTGCCCCCGTCCACCTGGCTGATGCGCCGGTTCCGGGACGAGCGGGCCAGGACCCTCTTCGCCGGACTCGTCGCCCACGTCATGGCACCCCTCGGCGGCTTCGCCACCGGCGCCGTCGGCCTGGTCTTCGCGCTCGCCGCGCACGCCCGCGGCTGGCCGGTGGCCCGCGGCGGCTCGCAGGCGATCTCCGACGCCCTCGCCGCGTACCTCAAGGACCTCGGCGGCACCGTGCACACCGACTACGAGGTCAAGCGGCTCGACGACCTGCCGCCCGCGCGGGCGTACGTCTTCGACACCTCGCCCACCGCGCTGGCCCGCATCGCCGGACTCGGCCGCTACTACGACGGCTACCGCTACGGCCCCGGCGTCTTCAAGATCGACTACGCCCTGGACGGCCCCGTGCCGTGGACCGCGCGGGAGCCCCGCGGCGCCGGCACCGTGCAGATCGGTGCCGACAGCGCCGAGATCAACAGCGCACTGCGCGCCGCGTCCCGCGAGGGCCACGCACCCGACCGGCCCTTCCTCATCACCGTCCAGCCCAGCGTCGCCGACCCCACCCGCGCCCCCGAGGGCAAGCAGGTCTTCTGGGCGTACGGCCATGTCCCCAACGGCTGGACCGGCGACCTCACCGACGTCGTGGAACGCCAGCTCGAACGCTTCGCCCCCGGCTTCCGCGACCGCGTACTCGCCCGCGCCACCGCGGGACCGCCCGAGATCGCCGCCCGCAACGCCAACTACGTCGGCGGCGACATCGGCTCCGGCGCGGCCTCCGGGCTCCAGCTCCTGCTGCGCCCGAAACCGTCGCTCTTCCCGTACGGCACCCCGCACCCGGCCGTCTTCATCTGCTCGTCGGCCACCCCGCCGGGCCCCGGCGTGCACGGCATGTCGGGGCACAACGCCGCGAAGGCCGTCTGGAGGAGGCTGCGTCAGACATGACCACCGCCATCACGCTCGTCCAGGGCGACATCACCAGGCAGCGGGCCGACGCGATCGTCAACGCCGCCAACTCCTCCCTCCTCGGCGGCGGTGGCGTCGACGGCGCCATCCACCGCCGCGGCGGCCCGGCGATCCTCGAGGAGTGCCGCGCCCTGCGCGCCTCCCGGTACGGCAGGGGTTTGCCCACGGGCCAGGCGGTCGCCACCACGGCCGGCGAACTGGACGCCCTCTGGGTGATCCACACCGTCGGCCCCGTCCACAGCGGCGCCGAGGACCGCTCGCACCTGCTGGCCTCCTGCTACCGCACGTCCCTCCACGTCGCCGACGAGCTGGGCGCGCGTACGGTGGCGTTCCCGGCGATCTCCACAGGTGTCTACCGCTGGCCGATGGACGGCGCGGCCCGGATCGCGGTGGAGACCGTGCGAGAGACCGTGCGGGAGACAGGCACCTCGGTCGAGGAGGTCCGCTTCGTCCTCTTCGACGACCGGGCCTACGAGGCGTTCGCGGCGCAGGTCGGCTGACCTGGCCGATTCCCGTCCGGGACGGAACTCCGGCAAATTGCCCTATAAAATGATGAATTATGGCGGGTAGGAGCCGAGGCGGACTCGGTCACGCCGGCGTCGGCCGTCATCGGGCGGTGGCGCCGCCGTGATCTGGGAGATGCTGGGCCTGGGTTTCGTGCTCAGCCTGGACAACTTCCGGGTGGCGATCGCGCTCGGCACCGTCCCCTTCGGCCTGAAACGCGCGGTGCAGGTCGCGCTGACCTTCGGGCTGTGGGACGCGGTCATGCCCCTGGTCGGGCTGCTGATCGGCCGCGAGATCGGGGAGGCCGTCGGGGGCGTCGCGGATGTGGTGGGCGCGGTCGCGCTCGGCGCCTACGGCCTCTACCTCGTCATCTCGGCCCTCCGCAACCCCGAGCCGGACGAGCTGGACCACCCGTGGGCGCTGTTCGGCATCCCGCTGACGCTGAGCCTGGACAACCTGGTGGCCGGGGCGAGCCTCGGGATCCTCGGACTCTCGCCCTGGGTCGCGGCCCCCGTCTTCGGCCTCATCACGGCCGTGATGTCGCTGATCGGGCTCCAGCTCGGGCGGGCCGCCGCGCGCCTCGTCCGGATCCGCGCGGACCTGGTGAGCGGGGTCAGCCTGATCATCGCCGCCGCGGTGCTGCCGCTGGTGTTCGGCGGCTAGCCCGGTGCGCACGGGGGACCAGCGCGGGCGCTTCGGACCGCGAGCCGGCGTTGGCGGCCTCGACCGCCCGGGCGACCAGATCGTGGTCGGGCGACAGATGGCAGACCGGGTCGGTGCGGGCCGCGTCGCCGGTGAGCAGGAACGCCTGGCAGCGGCACCCGCCGAAGTCGACCTCCCGCCGGGGGCAGCTCCGGCAGGGTTCCGGCATCCAGTCGGTCCCCCGGAACGCGTTCATCACCGGGGAGTCGGCCCAGATCCGCTCCAGCGAATCCTCCCGCACACTGGCCCGCGGCAACGGCAGGGACTGGGCGGCCGGACAGGGCAGCACGTCACCGTTGGGCGTCACCGTCAGCAGCCGGGAGGCCCAGCCGTCCATGCAGGGCTTCGGGTAGCGGCTGTAGTAGTCGGGGAGGACGTAGATGATGTCCATGCGGTCCCGCAGCCGCTCGCGGGCGGCCCGTGCGACGGCCTCGGCCGCCTCCAGCTGGGCCCGGCTCGGCAGCAGCGCGGCACGGTTGCGCCAGGCCCAGCCGTAGTACTGGGTGTTGGCCAGCTCCACCCGGTCCGCGCCCGCCTCCTCGGCCAGCCCCAGCACCTCGGCGACGTGGTCGATGTTGTACCGGTGCAGCACCACGTTCACGGTGAGCGGCCAGCCCAGCTCCTTGACCACTCCCATCGCCTCGATCTTGTGCCGGAAGGACGGGATCCCGGCGATCCGGTCGGACACGGACGGCTCGTCGGCCTGGATGCTGATCTGCACATGGTCAAGGCCCGCGGCCCGCAACCGCTCGGCCCTCGGACGCGAGAACCCGACGGCGCTGGTGATGAGGTTGGTGTAGAGACCCAGGTCGTTGGCGACCGCCACGATCTCCACCAGGTCGCGCCGCAGCAGCGGCTCCCCGCCGGAAAGATGGCACTGGAGCACCCCCAGGTCGGCGGCCTCGGCCAGCACCCACCGCCACTCCTCGGTGGCCAGCTCGTCCCGGTAGTCGCCCAGGTTCAGCGGGTTCGAGCAGTACGGGCAGGCCAGCGGGCACCGGTAGGTCAGCTCGGCGAGCAGTCCGTACGGGCTATCCATCGGCGAGCTCCACCCAGCGCCGGGCGACGAGCCGGGCCAGGAACCGCCGCACCTCGTCGCCGGGAACGGAGTCGTAGCGCGCGCCCAGCTCCGCCACGATCTCGGCCACGGTGTGCCGCCCGTCGCACAGCCTCAGGATGTCCGCGCCGCTGCCGTTCAGCACCACCACCGTCTCGGGGTGCAGCAGGACCGGACGCTGCCTGGTCCGGGAGAAGGCCAGCCGGACATGGCGCGCGAGCCGGGGCCGGTCCGAGCCGGACACCTCGACGCCGGGGCGGGTTCCGGCGGTCGTCTGCTTCGTTCCGGTGGGATTCGGGTCCATGATGGTCACTCCGGATAGGCCTGGTCGACGGCGTCCATCAGGCTCCACAGGACGTCGCACTTGAACGACAGCGCGTCGAGGGCGCGCGCCTGGGACTCGGCGGAGAGGCAGTGCGCGGTGACCACCTCCAGGGCGTGCTCGCAGTCGCGGGGCGCCTGCTCCAGGCGGGCCCGGAAATACGCGAGACCCTCGGGGTCGATCCACGGGTACCACCGCTCGAACGCGGCCAGCCGTGCCGCCATCAGGTCCGGCGCGAACAGCTCGGTGAGCGAGGACGCCACCGCTTCCACCCACGGGCGGGTCCGCGTGAAGGTGACGTAGGCGTCGACGGCGAACCGCACCCCGGGTACCAGGTGCCGGTGGTCCCGGACCTCCTCGCGGGTCAGCCCGGCGGCCTCGCCGAGACGCAGCCATGCCTCGATGCCGCCCTCGCCGGCGGCGGTGCCGTCGTGGTCGAGGATCCGCCGGACCCACCGGCGCCGTACCTCCACGTCCGGGCAGTTGGAGAGGATCGCGGCGTCCTTGCGGGGGATGTTCTCCTGGTAGTAGAAGCGGTTGGCCACCCAGCCCCGGATCTGCCCGCGACTGAGCCGGCCGGCGTTCATCCGGACGTGGAACGGGTGCTGGTCGTGGTACCGCCGCGAGTGGTCCCGCAGCGCCTCGACGAAGCCGTCGGCGCCGGTCCTCGTGGTCGTCGTTGTCGTCACGGCTCTACACCCGGACTTCCAGACCGTCCATGGCCACTTCCATGCCGCTCTCCTCCACCGTACGCCGCTCGGGTGTGTCCTCCAGAAGGACCGGATTGGTGTTGTTCATGTGCACGAAGATCGTCCGGCCCACGCCGAGCGACGGGAGCTGGGCCAGGCTGCCGTCCGGGCCGCCGATGGGCAGATGGCCCATCTCCCGGGACGTCTTGGCGGCCAGGCCGAGTCGTACGAGCTCGTCGTCGCTCCAGCAGGTTCCGTCGATCAGCAGGCAGGCGCAGCCCTCGATCTCCGCGCGCAGCTCCGGCGTCAGCGACTGCACCCCCGGCAGGTACACCAGCGTTGCCCCGCCGCGCTCGTCGGTCAGCCGGTAGCCGACGACGCGGCCGTGGTCCGTCCCGGTGCCGAAGCGGTCGCGCTTGCTGGTGGGTACGTCGAACGCCCGGCAGGACAGCCCGTCCGCCAGGGCGAGACCGGCGCCGGGGACCACCGCCTGCCACTCCACCGGGCAGTAGCGTTCGAGCGTGCGCAGGACCCCCGAGCCGCTGAGCAGGGTCTCGTGCATCGCGGGTGTGGCGTACAGCCGCAGGGCGCGGGCCTCGCGCAGCAGAAGCAGGCCGAGCGTGTGGTCCAGCTCGGCGTCGGTGAGCAGCACCGCCTCCAGCGGCGTGGTGCGGCCGTCGTGCGGGTGCAGGCCGGGGAAGGCCTCGATCTGGGTGCGGACGTCGGGTGAGGCGTTGACGAGGAACCACCTGCGGCCGTCGGCGCTGACCGCGACCGACGACTGCGTGCGCGCGAGTCCGGTCCGGGAGCGGACCTCGGTGCACACCGGGCAGCCGCAGTTCCACTGCGGGGAGCCGCCCCCCGCCGCCGAGCCCAGTACGCGCAGCAACACTCCGGCACTCCGTTCGTCGAGGGTCCGGGCCCGTCACGGGCCCTGCGTTCACGGCCGCCCGTGGCCGTTCGCCGTCCGTGGCCGTACCGAGCGTCCGGAGGGCGCCGGACCAGGTCCGGCGCCCTCCCGCACCCGCCGGTCCGCGGTTCGCTAGTCCTCCAGCCGGGCGACGTACATGGTCACCTCGGCCGCGACCGCGATCTCCTCGAACTCGGGCGTCTCCCACACTTCGAGCTGGGACTCCATGGATTCACCTCCTCTCCGCCCGCCGGGGCAGGCTCCGGTCACGCGCTACGGCGATTCCGGGAGGGCGAAGACCATCAGGGCGCTTCCGTGCCCCGCACCAAGCATGCCGGGCAGGAATCCCTCGGCCCAGCCACCCCAGCCGACGGGCACGGCGATGTACTGCCTGCCCTCGACCATGTAGGTGGTCGGGTTGCTGTGGTGGCCGCTTCCGCACTGGAACTGCCACAGCGTCTCCCCGGTACGGGCGTCGAGCGCGACGAACTCCCCTGAGGGTTTACCGGCGAACACCAGGTCGCCGCCGGTGGCCAGCACCGAGGCGCACATCGGGAGTTCGTTGCGCCGGCGCCACTTCTCCTCGCCGTTCGCGTCGAACGCGCTGATGGACCCGGCCATGTCCTCGATGTCCACCTGAACGCCCGCGCCCCAGTACGGAATGCTCTCCTTGAACTCCCGGCGCCGCCGGGTGGCCGTGGCCCCGGTGTCCTGGACCGGGACGTAGAAGAGCTCGGTCTTGGGACTGTAGGCCGCGTGGGTCCATTCCTTGGCGCCGGCCGGACCCGGGTAGAAGTGGACCGGCACTCCCTCCTTGTCCGGGTACACCTTGGCCGTCACCTGGCCGTCCCGTGTGATCGCTCCCCAGGTGATGCGGTCCACGAACGGGGTGATCCGGATCCGCTCGCCGTTGGTGCGGTCGAGGACGAAGAAGTAGCCGTTCTTGTCGAAGTGACCGAGCAGCTTGCGGCCGTCGTGCTCGAAGAGGATGCACTCGGCGATGCTGTCGTAGTCCCACACGTCGTGCGGGGTGCACTGGTAGTGCCAACGGATCCGGCCGCTGTCCACGTCGACGGCGATGATGCTGTCGGTGAAGAGGTTGTCGCCCTCGCGGACGGCTCCGTCGAAGTCGGGCGCCGGGTTGCCGGTGCCGACGTACAGCAGGTTCGTCTCGGGGTCGAACGTGCCGGTGACCCAGCAGTTCGCCCCGCCCCGGGCCCAGGCCTCGCCGTCGGCGGGCCAGGTCTCCGAGCCCGGCTCGCCGGGCTTGGGCACCGTGTAGCAGCGCCACTGGTGCTCGCCGGTCTCGAGGTCGAACGCGTCGAGGTGGCCCCGTACGCCGAACTCGCCGCCGGAGCTGCCGACGATGACCATGTTCTTCACGACCAGCGGCGCGAGCGTGGCGCTCTCCCCGGCCCGGACGTCACCGTAGGTCCTGTCCCAGACCCGCTTGCCGGTGCTGGCGTCGAGCGCGATCACACGGGCGTTCGCCGTGACGAAGAAGACCTTCCCCTGGGCCACGGCGACCCCGCGGTTGACGTTCCCGCAGCACAGGGACACGTCGAAGGGGACCGCGTGCTTGTACCGCCAGATCTCCACACCCGTCTTCGCGTCGAGGGCCCAGACCCAGCCGTCCCAGCCGGAGACGAACATGACCCCGTCCACGACGATCGGGGCGGCCTCGAACGAGTAGGTCGACGCGCCCGCGATCAGGCCGGTCGTGCCGGCCTGGAACACCCACGCGGGGACCATGCGCTTGACGGTCTCCGTGTTGATCTGGTCCAGCGGACTGTACCGCTGCCCGTCGTAGGCGCCGTAGTAGGTGAGCCAGTTCTGGGGTTCCTGGCGGGCGTTGAGCAGGCGCTCGTAGTCGACGTGGGCCACCACGGGGGGCGCGATGTCCCCGCCCGCGACCTTGCCGCTCAGGGTTCCCTGGTCGACGGCCCAGCCCGCGTCCACGTAGTCGACGGACATGTGCTCCACCTCCTTCTTCCTACGGGCGCGGCTGTGCGGGGCGGTCGAGGCGGGCCTCCGGCGGAGCGTCGCCCATGACGACGATGGCCCCGGTCAGCCCGCGGCCCTCGTCGTTGCCGGTGGGCGAGCCGTACCAGTAGTAGCCGGGCCCGTCGAGGTTGAGGGCCGCCCGTCCTCGTGACTGGTTCACCAGCCAGATGAACTTCCGGTCGCCGTTGCTGGGCAGGAGCGCGCAGTGCGTGTTCTTGTCGTCATTGACGAGTTCGAGCTCGATGTCGCCTCCATGGGGCATGACCAGGATGGAGGGGTCCCAGGCCAGCTCGTCCGGGTTGATGCGAAGGGTGGCGTGCATGCGGCCGTCCGGCCCCACGGTGGCCTGCCCAATGGTTCCCGTCCCGAGCACCTGGCCCAGCGCTGCCTTGTTCTGTCCGACCAACCCGATCTTGTCCAGCAGATCGGATCGTTCCTTCGCGGTCGTCATCGGGGCTTCACTCTCCTCACCCGAATCCGAAAGGGTAAAAAATTGGTCATCGACAAGCACGCTACGCCGCGGGAACAACACCGGTCGGCTCCTGCCGTTCGTCCGCGATCGGCCGCCGTTCGCACCCGATGGGCCGCCGCCGGCAGGCACGCACACATCAGGCGGGCATCAGGCATCAGGCACCCGGCACCGGGGACCGGGCCAGGTCGTACCGATCGAGATTCATGACCTTGTCCCAGGCCGCGACGAAGTCCCGTACGAACTTCTCCCGCGCGTCGTCGCTCGCGTAGACCTCCGCGAGGGCACGCAGCTCGGAGTGCGCGCCGAAGACGAGGTCGACGCGGCTGGCGGTCCACTTGACCTCTCCGGTGGCGCGGTCGCGGCCCTCGAAGGTCTCCGCGGCCGCGGACGTCGGCTGCCATTCCGTGCCCATGTCGAGCAGGTTCACGAAGAAGTCGTTGGTCAGCGCCCCTGGCGTCGCGGTGAGGACGCCCAGCGGCGAGCACTGATGGTTGGCCCCGAGCACCCGCAGGCCGCCCACGAGCACGGTCATCTCCGGCGCGCTCAGGTTCAGCCGGCCGGCACGGTCGATCAGCGAGTGCTCGGGCGGCAGCCGGTCGCCCTTGCCACGGTAGTTGCGGAACCCGTCCGCGGCCGGTTCGAGCGCGGCGAAGGACTCCACGTCGGTCCACTCCTGCGAGGCGTCCGTACGCCCCGGGGCGAACGGGACCCGGACGTCGTGGCCGGCGGTCCTGGCGGCCTGTTCGACGGCGGCGGCTCCGCCGAGCACGATGAGGTCGGCAAGCGAGACCCGCTTGTACCCGTCCTGGGAGCCGTTGAAGGACTCCTGGATCCCCTCCAGGGTGCGCAGCACCTGTGCCAGTGTGTCGGGCTCGTTGACCTCCCAGCCCCGCTGCGGCTCCAGGCGGACGCGCGCGCCGTTCGCCCCGCCCCGTTTGTCGCCGGCACGGAAGGTCGAGGCCGACGCCCACGCCGTCGAGACGAGCTGGGGGACCGACAGTCCTGAGGCGAGGATCCGGCTCTTGAGCGCGGCGATGTCCGCCTCGCCGACGAGTTCGTGGTCCACGGCGGGTACCGGGTCCTGCCACAGCAGCGTCTCCCGGGGGACCAGCGGTCCCAGGTAGCGCTGGACCGGGCCCATGTCGAGGTGCGTCAGCTTGAACCAGGTCCGGGCGAACGCTTCCGCGAGCCGGTCCGGGTGTTCGAGGTAGCGCCGCGCGATGGGTTCGTAGACCGGATCCGAGCGCAGCGCGAGGTCCGTCGTCAGAATCGTCGGGGCGTGCCTCGCCGACGGGTCGTGGGCGTCCGGCACGGTGCCGGCCCCGCCGCCGTCCCTGGGGATCCACTGCCACAGCCCGCCGGGGCTCAGCTCCAGTTGCCACTCGTAGCCGAACAGGGTTTCCAGGAACCCGTTGTCCCAGGTCGTCGGGGTGGGCGTCCACGTACCCTCCAGGCCGCTGGAGATGGCGTCCGCGCCCTTGCCGGTGCCGTAACCGCTCTTCCAGCCCAGGCCTTGCTGTTCGAGCGGGGCGCCCTCGGGCTCGGGGCCGAGATGGGTGTCCGGGTCGGCCGCGCCGTGGGTCTTGCCGAACGTGTGGCCGCCCGCGATCAGCGCGACGGTCTCCTCGTCGTTCATCCCCATGCGCCGGAACGTGTCGCGGATGTCCCGGGCGGCGGTGAGCGGGTCCGGGACGGTGTTCGGCCCTTCCGGATTGACGTAGATGAGGCCCATCTGGTCGGCGGCCAGGGGGCTGTCCAACTCGTGGACGCCGTTGTGGCGTTCGTCGCCGAGCCAGGCGCGCTCGGGACCCCAGTGGACGTCCTCGTCGGACTCCCACACGTCCGCCCGGCCGCCGGCGAAGCCGAAGGTCGTGAAGCCCATCGTCTCCAGGGCCCGGTTGCCCGCGAAGACCATCAGGTCCGCCCAGGAGATCCTGCGGCCGTACTTCTTCTTCACCGGCCACAGCAGCCGGCGCGCCTTGTCGAGGTTGCGGTTGTCCGGCCAGCTGTTCAGCGGCGCGAAACGCTGCATGCCGGCACCCGCGCCGCCGCGGCCGTCGGCGGCGCGGTACGTTCCGGCGCAATGCCACACCATCCGGATCACGAGCGGCCCGTAGTGGCCGAAGTCGGCCGGCCACCACTCCTGCGACGTCGTCAGCACCTCGTCGACGTCCCGTGCCAGGGCGTCGAAGTCGAGGGTCAGGAACTCCGCGGCGTAGTCGAAGTCCGCGCCCATGGGGTCGGCCTCGGCGGGGTGTTTGCGGAGGACCCCCAGGTCCAGCCGGTTCGGCCACCAGTCGCGGTTGGCCGCGCCCCCGACACTCCTCCCGCCCCCGCTCCTCCCGCCAGCGACGGGACCCTGGCTGCCGGTCACGGGAACCTCCTTCCGGGACAGTGGTGGTACGGGCGGACTCAGAGGTCCAGTGCCCGGCGCACGGCCGGCGCGTTCCGCCGGGAGACCGGCACTACGCCGTCGGCGTGGCCGTCCATGACCAGGGACAGTTCGCCCTTGAGTCCGCGCTCGATCTCCCGGATGCGGTCGAGGTTGACCACGTACCGGCGGTGCACCCGCAGGAAACCGGCGTCCGCCAGCTCTCCGTCGAGCTTGTCCAGGCTCATGGAAGCGGCCCGCAGCCGGCCCTGATCGGTGGAGAGCCACACGTCGTTTCCCCGCGACTCGGCGAAGGAGACCTCCGGCAGCCGCAACAGCACCAGCCGGTTGCCGCGCACCGCGACCAGCCGGCGCGGCCCCACTCGAGGACGCGTGGGCCGGGGGTGTGCGGGCCGGGCGTCCGCGGGCCCCTCCACCCGCGGCACCCGCGCGCCGTCGGAGGCACCGAACGAGACCAGGTGCCCGATCAGGTGCCCGGACGAGAACACGGGCCGGAATCCGATCGACGTCGGCTCGTCGGCGAGGCGGGGGAAGATCTGCGTCGAGCCCACCCAGCCGGGGTCGTGGGCGGCCTGCCCGGTGGCGTACCGGACGGCCGCGATCAGCTCCGGCAGCCCGGGACTCCAGCGCAGTGTCGGGTCGACCGCCGGAGTACAGGCGGGGACGCCAAGGAGCACGCTCGCCATGTCGTCGGCGATCACCACCTTGCCCGCGGTGTCCACCGCCGCGAGCGCCCCACCGGAGTGCGCCCTGGCCTGGGCACAGGCCGCGACCAGCTCGGCGCCGCTGTCCCGGGCGCGCCTCTTCAGCGGGTACTGGGTCATGGTGAGCGCGTTCGCCAGCCACCCGCCCGCGGACTCGGGAAGCGGGTTGCGCCAGCAGCAGATGCCCAGGACCGCGAGCGGTTCCCTGGTCACCACGTCCCGTACCGCGACGCCCGCGCACACCCAGTCGTGGAACGCCCGGCACCAGTGCTCCGCGCCCGTGATCGCCACCGGGCCGTGCGCCTCCAGCGCGGTGCCCATGCCGTTCGTGCCGGCCGCGCACTCGGACCAGCAGAACCACGGCGCCAGACGGGACTCGCCGGCTCGGGCGAGCGTGGCCTGATCACCCCACTCGGCCAGGATCCGGCCGGTGGCATCCGTGACGGTGACGACGCCGCCGAGACTGCCCACCTCGTGCGCCACGGAGGCGGCACGGAAACCCAGCTCGGCGAACACGACATCCTGCTCGGGCGTGTGGTCGGGCTCCGCCACGGCCACCGGGGCCCGCGTGAGGTGCGGATCGACCCGGTACTGCTCCCGGCAGCGATGCCAAGAGATCGCCACCAGGGGCCTTACGTCCGGGACGTGGTCCTCGCCCTGCACGAACCGTTCCCACGCCGCGAGCACGCTGCCGCTGCCCCGGCTCGTCGGGACGGACTGGAGTCGATGTACATCCCTCATGGTTCAGAACCACCCTTGGCCCCTCCCCGTCACCACGGAACTGCATTCCCCACCCTAGTGCCGCGACCGGAAAGGTTCACCGGCTCGCGACGCCCGGCACTAAGTACCGCGGCCTGACTGCGCGCGTCCCTCCTCGGGGCGGTCCGAAGATCCCTTACTCCCCTGACCGTCGTATACGAGCAGTCCGTCCTCACGCAGACGCACACCCTCGCTCAGCCGGTGAGGGACGAGCCGGCCGTCGGGCATCAGGTGCAGGACGGGCCGTCCCCGGGCGAGTACCACGAAGTCGGCGACGATGCGTCGGTGGCAGCGCCACCAGACCGCCTCCGCGCACATGACGGCCGTCCGCCGCTTTGCGGCCTCGTCCAGGAGCTGCGCGATCGCGTCGACGAACTCAGCCGTGCGCGTATGTGCGGCGTAACCGCGGAAGGCGTCGTTGCGCCAGACCGTGTCGGGTGAGTCCGCAGGCAGTTTGCGGAAGCCGCCCAGTCGCGATTCCCAGCGGTAGGAGATCCCGGCCTCGGGCAGCCACTGCCGCAGCCGCTCACGGCCCGCATCCGGGTTGTGGCGGCTTCCGGGTGCGGTCCTGATGTCCACGACGGCGGCGATCCCCGCCCCGCGGACCAGCTCCGTGAGGCGTTCGCGGTCCGCCGTACCGTGTCCGAAGGTGACGAGCGGCTGCTGCTCCATGTTTCCAGGATCGCCGCTCTCAGGATCGCCGCTCTCAGGATCGCCGCTCTCAGGATCGCCGCTTCCAGGATCGCCGTCCGGCTCCGGAGCGTCGAAGGATCTCGCCCTGTGCGAGGGCGATGGGCACGGCCCCAGGACATACAAGGGCGATGTCGGATTCCCGCTAGCTCCGGCCCGTCCGGTGCCGGATGCTGGAGGCATGCAGAAAGGGATGCACACCCACCGGGAGCGCTGCGTGCGCGCGGTCCAGTCCAAGGACGCGCGCTTCGACGGCTGGTTCTTCACCGCGGTGCTGACCACCGGCATCTACTGCCGGCCGAGCTGCCCGGTGGTGCCGCCCAAGCCGGAGAACATGACCTTCTACCCAAGCGCGGCCGCCTGCCAGCAGGCCGGCTTCCGGGCCTGCAAGCGCTGCCGCCCCGACACCAGCCCCGGCTCACCGGAGTGGAACCAGCGCGCGGACGCCGTGGCCCGCGCCATGCGGCTGATCGCCGACGGAGTCGTGGACCGCGAGGGCGTGCCGGGACTCGCCGCCCGCCTCGGCTACAGCACCCGCCAGATCGAACGCCAGCTCCGCGCCGAACTCGGCGCCGGACCGCTCGCACTCGCCCGCGCCCAGCGCGCCCAGACCGCCCGGCTGCTGATCGAGACCACCGATCTGCCCATGGCGGAGATCGCCTTCGCCGCGGGCTTCTCCTCGATCCGCACCTTCAACGACACCGTGCGCGAGGTGTTCGCCCTGTCGCCGAGCGGGTTGCGCACGCGGGTTCCGGTGCGGGCGCGTACGACCGGGAGCGGCAAGCTTGCCGGCGCCCCGGGCACCCCGGGCGCCTCTTCGGGCACCCCGGGCGCGCTCTGCCTGCGCCTGCCGTTCCGTGCCCCGCTCAACCCGGACAACCTCTTCGGCCACCTCGCGGCCACCGCCGTACCCGGCGTCGAGGAGTGGCGCGACGGTGCCTACCGCAGGACCCTGCGCCTGCCCTACGGCCACGGGATCGCCGCGCTGACCCCGAAGCCGGACCACATCGCCTGCCGCCTCACCCTGGGTGACATGCGGGACCTGCCGGTCGCCATCAGCCGCTGCCGGCGCATGCTGGACCTGGACGCCGACCCGGTCGCGATCGACGACCAACTGCGCACCGACCCGTTCCTCGCGCCCCTGGTCGACAAGGCCCCGGGGCGGCGCGTGCCGCGCACGGTGGACGAGGAGGAGTTCGCGCTGCGGGCCGTGCTCGGCCAGCAGGTCTCCACAGCCGCCGCCCGCACCCACGCCGGCCGCCTGGCCGCCGCGCACGGCGAGCCCGTCGACGACCCCGAGGGCGGCCTCTCCCACCTCTTTCCCGCGCCCGAGGCCCTGGCCGCCCTCGACCCCGAGTCACTGGCGATGCCCCGCACCCGGCGCACGACCCTGCTCACCCTGGCCCGTCAACTAGGCGACGGAACACTTCACTTGGGCGTGGAGAGCGACTGGGAGGAGACCCGCGCCCGGCTTCTGGCACTCCCCGGCTTCGGCCCCTGGACCGCCGACGTCATCGCCATGCGCGCCCTCGGCGACCCCGACGCCTTCCTCCCCACCGACCTCGGCATCCGGCGCGCCGCACAGGAACTCGGCCTGCCGTCCACCCCGGCCGCGCTCACCGCCCGCGCGGCGGCCTGGCGGCCCTGGCGCGCGTACGCCGTGCAGTACCTGTGGGCGACCGACAGCCACCCGATCAACTTCCTTCCCGTCTGAGGACGTTCGCCATGAAGCGGTACACCGTGATCGACAGCCCCTACGACCTGCTCACCCTCGTCGCCGACGACGGCGTCCTGTGCGGCCTGTACATGACCGAGCAGCGACACCGCCCGCCTGAGGAGTCCTTCGGCGAGCCGGACGACGCCCCCTTCGGCGAGGCCGTCGAGCAGCTGGACGCCTACTTCGGGGGCGAGTTGAAGGAGTTCACCGTCCCCCTGCGCCTGCACGGCACCCCGTTCCAGCGCAGCGTCTGGGACCAACTCCGGAAGATCCCCTACGGCGAGACCCGCTCCTACGGCGACCTCGCCACCGCCCTCGGCAACCCGGGCGCCTCCCGCGCGGTGGGCCTCGCCAACGGCAAGAACCCCGTCGGCATCATCGTCCCCTGCCACCGCGTGATCGGCACGGGCGGCAGTCTCACCGGCTACGGCGGCGGCCTGCCCAGAAAGCAGCGCCTCCTGGACTTCGAACGGGGAGCGGCCCTCTTCTGAGGAAAGAGTTCGTGATCTGCCTGAGTATGGCCAACAGGTCCGGTCTCCATCAACCGTTGTCCTGGGCAGCGCCTATGGTGCACCCGTGAGTGTCCCAGATGCCATCCCGATCAGACATGAGCCTGACTACCGCACGAGCACGATCGGGCGGTGGCGGGGCGGCCAGTTCTTCGCCTCAGTCACCGCGGCCTTCCCCGAGGGCTGGAGTGGCGACGACTGGGAGTCCCAGAAGCGTTGGTGCGCTGTGCTGCATCAGTTCGACGAGACCGGCCGGCACCTGAACTCACGGATCCAGTTCACCGGCACCACGGCAGACGGCGAAAAGAAGGCGATCAGTGCAGCCCGTCGGCTGCTCGCCGAGTGGCTGGACGCCCTTCCGGAGCGGCAGTACCAGGACATCGCGATCGCACCCTTTTCCGTCCAGTTCGAGGGAGCCTTGTTCGGCCTGGTCCTGGAGGAAGAGGAGGAAGAGGAAGGCGACGACGCCGATGGCGTGTGGGCCGAGTTCTATCCCGACGGCCTGGGCTTCTACGCCCCCTGGGACGGCTGTTACGACACCTGAGTCCGAGCCGGCGAGGAGTAATTGGCACTACGTGTGGAGGAGCCGGCCCGGGTGGGGCTTGTTTCGTTACCGAACTTGAACTCGTGATGCCGGCCCAGGGTCTTGCCGTGCCCGCCCTGGGCATCGCGTGACGATTTCGGTGATCTCCGGCATCGCCAGGTTTTGCTCGGTGGTGACGATGCACAGCACCGTGCCCTTGTGAATGGTCGAGGTGCTGTTGGAGGTGCTGAACCGCACGGCAGCGCCGGGGCTGCCCGGCTGGTACCTGACGG
Organism: Streptomyces sp. NPDC087787; assembly: GCF_044743035.1. Taxonomy (NCBI): domain Bacteria; kingdom Bacillati; phylum Actinomycetota; class Actinomycetes; order Kitasatosporales; family Streptomycetaceae; genus Streptomyces; species Streptomyces sp. NPDC087787. Next base: position 197,944 of record NZ_JBIUVQ010000007.1, on the reverse strand, counting down.
CGTAGCCGACACAGGCAGCGCTCCCACAGCAGGCGGCGGTACTTGTCGAAGTCATACCCCCGGTCGGCATACAGGTCCCGGCTTCCGGTCGCTACGCGACGCTCGCAAGGAACGTGTGCATCTCGGCGGCGAGAGTGCGCATGTCCTCACCTGCCGCGTGCACCGTGGTGGTCTCGAGATGCCAGGTCTCGGACGGTGCCCGGTCGTGGATACCCCAGGTCAGTTCGACGTAACCACCGGAGCGGTGCTCCGCCGAGAAGATCGATGCCGACTCGGCGACGGCGACCGTGCAGCCAGGCGTCATCGGAAGCAGATTCGTGAGGGTCGTTCCAGGCGGTCGTTCAGCCGCCGATTGGGATCGCCCGCAATCCTTGCGGACGGAGCACGACCCGCGAAGTCTCTTCTTCCCCACCTGTCCTCCTGAGACCGCCTGGCGCCCTCTCGAGCTCCCCGCTGCGACGGAGACGCTGACGGTCCCGGCGGACCGCTACCCCGTTGGCCTAACAGCGGTGGTGGTGTGCAGCCGGTCGCGTCCAAGCTCGGATAGCCAACCCATGGTGTGCGCGCCGCACGGACAACGGCGTCACGCCTGGGCGAACGCGGCCACAGCGCGGCACGGCCAACGGTTCCTGCGACCGCCAGGAGGACGATGTGGTACTCACGGAGAGCGACCTGCTCGACGCCGGTGATGACGGCCTCGTGGAACTCTTCGGCAGGAGCCCGGCCGGTGACATTCCCAAGGGTCCGCTGGAGGGCACCGGCATCGTGCGGTGGGGTGGCGGTTGGCTCGCCCGTCCTCTCGCCCGGCTGGTCCGCGTGGCCGTGTGGCGGGGCAAGGTCTTCGACTCCGAGGGCTACCTGAGCAACCGGATGACCTCATTCGATGTGCTCGCCGTCCTGGCCCAGGTCTACAAGGGCCCGAGCCTGATGGACGAGCAGGAGTGCATCGTCATCGACTACTCCAGGATCTCCCTTGCCGCCCGCGGGGTACGCGACGAGATGCGCCAGGTCGGCCAGGGCCTGTATCTCGGTGTGGTCTGGCTGTTCGGGGTCAGGGTCGGCTGGTTCGCTCTCAGGGTGCCGGAGGTCGACCGCACACTTCCTGGGACCGGGGAAGCCGTAGCCGGATAGCCGCAGCGACGGGCCTGCCCCGTACCCGATCGGTCCGCGCCCGCCGGGCCGCTCGGCCGCCCGAGCCGACTACTCCAGTGAAAGGTTCACGGCCCATGAGCTCCTCTGGCATACCCGGCCGAAGGCCGGCATCCGTAAGTCGCCTCCGGAGGCAAAGACGCAAGGGGTCCTCGCTGTGGGCTTCTGCCGCTGCGGCGTCGGCGGCCATGGTTCTGGGCGTGGCGAACGTCCCGGCCTCGTCCCCAAGCGCAGCGCCGGGCCCGTTGCACGGCACCGTCACGGGCGCGGGCAAGCCTCTTCAGGGTGTCCAGGTCACGCTTTTCGCCGGCTCCCGCCAAGGGGTCAGGGAACTGGGCCGCGCGAGGACCGACGCCACCGGAGCCTTCGAGATTCCCTACGCCCGGACCGCTGCCGGAGTGCTGTACGTGGAGGCCGCACCGGCCGATGCCCGCCGACTGCGACTGCGCTCCGTGGTGGCGGTCGGTGAGGGCGGCGCGGTTCCCGCACGGACGACGAGCCAGGTACGGGTCAACGAACTCACCACCGTCGCAGCCACCTACGCCCTGGCCCAGTTCAGCGGTCAACACGGTATCGACGGGCCGGGTCCGGGACTGCAGAACGCCGCGGCGACGGCGTTCAACCTCGCCGACCCGGTCACCGGCAAGCCCGGCGGGGTGGTCACCGACGCCAACAACGGCAACACCAATGAAACCCTCGCCACTCTCAACACACTCGCCAACCTGGTCTCCCTCTGCGTGTCGGACACCACGCGGTGCGAGAGCCTGCTCCGGCTGGCGACACCGCCCGGCGGCGCGGCTCCCCGAGACACCGTGCAGGCGGTGCTGAACCTGGTCCGCAACCCCACACTGGCCCCGGCAGAGCTCCACCGCCTGGCGCGTACCTCGAACCACTACGCCCCGGCGCTCGCCGCGCCTCCCACGGCCTGGATACTGGCGCTGCGCTACACCGACACCAACCTGTACGCCCCCGGTCGCATCGCCTTCGACGCGAAGGGCAACGCCTGGGCGTCCAACAACTGGCTGCCCGGCACCCGGAACCCCACTCCGTACATCAGCGTGCTCGACCCGACGGGCCGCCCGATCCTGGGCAGTCCGATCCAGGGTGGCGGTATGAAGGGCGGCGACTGGGGTGCCGCCGTCGCCCCGGACGGCTCCGTCTGGATGAGCAGCTACGGAGGCAACTCGGTCGCGCATTACTCGGCCACCGGCAAACCGCTCTCGCCTCCCACCGGGTGGAAGAACGGCGGGCTCGTCCACCCGCAGGGAATCGCCGTGGACCAGCGGGGCAATGTGTGGATCGCGAACAACTACGGCCTGGAGACCGCACCGGGCGAGGGCAACGTGGTCGTCTACCCGCACGGTGACCCGTCCAAGGCGATCAAGATCACTGGCGGCGGTCTCAACCACCCGTTCGCCGTCCAGATCGACGGATTCGGACGGGCCTGGGTCAGCAACGCGGGCCTCGGCGGAGCCCAGTTGGTGAACACGCGCCTGGCGCCTCTCATCGGCAAGTTCGGCGGCAGCGTCACCGTGATCGGGCCCGACTTCAAACCCACGGCGACCTCGCCCATCGAGAGCAGCTCGTTCAAATGGCCCCTGGGCATCGCCATCGACTCCAAGAACAACGCCTGGGTCAACAGCTACTTCAGCAGCGCGGTCACCCGCATCACGCCCAACGGGACCGTCGCGGGCGTGCACAAACTGCCCGAGAAGACACTTCCCTGGTCGGTCGCCGTCGACGGATCCGACCGGGTGTGGGTCGCCGGCTTCCTCACCCCGAGCGTGTGGACGCTGTGCGGCACCAACACCGCTGCCTGTCCGCCCGGCAGCACCACCGGCACCATCCTGTCGCCCTCCCAGGGCTTCCGGAGCAAGGCGCTCCAGCACCTCACCGCGGTGCAGATCGACCAGTCCGGCAACGTGTGGCTGGCCAACAACTGGTCGAATCTCGTCCCACCCGCCGGCGGCACAGGGCTGGTGGAACTCATCGGACTCGCCACCCCGGTCTGCACCCCCCTCACCCCCGTACCGACGCGGCCCTCCTCAGCGACTCCCACCTCCTGCAGCCAGCAGACCGCGGCAGCCGATCCGCCCACCGGAAAGCGGACCGGGACTGTCGCCGACCCCTACATCGTGCAGCCCGGGGACACCCTCAGCAGCATCGGCCGTGCCCACGGTGAGTCCTGGTCGGCGCTGTACGGGAGGAACAAGACCGTCATCGGACGCGACCCGAACCTGATCACGCCGGGTCAGCGCCTCACCCTTCACTGAGCACTCGTACACAAGTGGCGGTGGCGCTCAGGAACCGGTCTCCCCAAGCAGGCGCAGCAGCTTGGGGAGTGCGGTCCCGATCGGTTCCCGTACGACTTCGTCGGCGATGTCGTCGTAAGGGGTGGGCTCGGCGTTCACGACAATGAGCCGCGCGCCGTGGTCGGCGGCCACGCCCGCGAGTCCGGCGGCCGGCTGCACCTGGAGGCTGGTGCCGACCGCGATGAACACCTGGCACGCCTTGGTGATCGCGACTGTCTCCCCGAGCACCACCGGGTCGAGTCGCTCGCCGAACATGACGGTCGCCGACTTCAGGATCCCACCGCAGTCCAGGCACGGCGGATCGTCCTCGCCTGCGTCGACGCGGGCGAGGACGTCCTCCATGGGCCCGCGTGCATGACACCGCGTGCACACCACACTGCGCGCGCTGCCGTGCAGTTCCAGCACTTTGCGGGCGGGCATCCCGGCGAGCTGGTGCAGTCCGTCCACGATCTGCGTGATCACCCTGACCGGCACCCCGGCCCGCTCCAGCTCGGCCACGGCCCGGTGCGCGGCGTTCGGCTCGGCGGTGAGCGCGCGGTTCTTGCGCCGCATCTGCCAGGACCGCCGCCGGATCTCCGGATCGCCCATGTAGTACTCGTACGTCACGAGCTTCTCGGCCTCGGGATCCCGCCGCCACAGCCCGTTCGGCCCGCGGTAGTCGGGGATCCCCGAATCGGTGGAGACGCCCGCACCGCTGAGGATGGCGACGAGGGGTTTGGTCATGCAGCCGAGGGTAGGGCGGCGGGGGCTGGGCGGCGAACGGATATTCGTGTGGGACCGGTCCGTGGGCGGCCTGGGGTCAGCCGGGGCGGTGGCCGTTCTCCAGTTCCGCCGTGCCCGTGCCGTCGGCGAGGACGTCGAGGGCGATCAGGACGCGGCGGCCCAGGGCGCCCGGCAGGTGGGCGGCGAGGTCGTCGCGGGCGACCAGGCGCCAGGACAGGAGTTCCTCCTCCTGGAGACGGATCGACTTGAGGTCGTCGTCGGTGAGGAGCCCGCCGTCGTAGACGTACGCCACCAGCGGCGGCCGTCCGGTCCCGGGGACCCAGTCCACGGTGAGCAGCCGCCCCGGCTCGCGGTCGAGACCGATCTCCTCCAGCGTCTCGCGGCGAGCGCCCTGGCGCGGGGTCTCCCCGTCGTCGGACTCGACGGTGCCGCCGGGCAGCGTCCAGCCGTCCCGGTAGTTGGGCTCGACGAGGAGCACGTGACCCTCCGCGTCACGGAAGACGCAGGCGGCGGCGGCGAGGACCCGGGGGAGCCCGGCGATGTACGTGGCGTAGTCCGCAGTGGTCATCCAAGAAGGGTAACGAGCCTCGTGACAGTCGGTGCGACGCGCCGAAGCGCCGGTCCCGCACCCAGGCGCCGGGACCGGCGCTTCGGCGTGCTCACATCCGGGCGGAGACCTTTCGGGCCAGCTCCTCCAGACGCCGGTCGTTGTCCGGCCGGTCCGCCACCACGGTCATCGCGACCCAGGTGCCCGACTTGCGGAACAGGAGCCCGAACGTCCCGTGCTCCTTGTCGTCGTAGGCGGTCGCCTCGTCGCCGATGCCGGCGAGCGGCTTGCGATCGGCTGCCCGGAGCATGTCGTCCATGAACTGCCGGGCCTCGTCCCCCTGAATGGTGGACGCGATCGGTACCCCCTCGTGGGTGTATCTGCAGCCGCCCGCGGTGTCCTCGCTCTTCTGTCCCTCGACGGATGTACCTCCCAGCTCCTGCGCCTCCTGAAGGGAGATGAGCGCGCAGGGGTCCGACGGGGCCTTCTTCGGCGGAGCGGAGGGGGCGGCTCCACCCTGTGAAACTGTCGCGGAAGGCGCGGTGCCGGCCGCGGGCGCCTTCTCGCCGGAGCCGCCGCAGCCTGCCAGGCCGAGGACAGCGAGCAGAGTCGTGGACAGCAGTGCCGAGCCTCGGTGCACACGGGTCAGGGTCATGGCGTTCTCCTGGTTTCTGGCGTCGCTTCTGGAGTCGCTTCTGCGTTTCTGCCGACCGTCAGGGCTGGTGGGGACGTTGCCGGACCAGGATCCCGGCTCGCGGGGTGGGAGTCCGCGTGTGTGCGGATTGGTGACCGTGGCGTGTTCATGTTGTGAAGAAGCGTGAGAAGACCGGACGGAACGCACCATGCCGTAGCAGAAGTCGGCGGCCACCGGACCCCGACTGTCCGGTTCCGTCAGGCGTCGAGGAGGGCCAGGCGCAGGGTCCGTTCGGCGAGTTCGCTGACGCGGACGCCGTCGAAGCCGAAGACCGCGCTGCGGACCGTGTCCTCGAGGGGATCCTTCCACTGGGCCGGTACGGCCGCCGCGCCCGTCATGACGCCGGCCACCGAGCCGGCCGTCGCGCCGTTGGAGTCGGTGTCCAGGCCGGCGCGGACGGTCAGCGCGAGGGTGCGGGTGAAGTCGCCGCCGCCGTAGAGCAGACCGGCCGTGATGACGGCGGCGTTCGGGACCGTGTGGATCCAGCCGAGGCCCGCGGTCTCGTCCGCGAGCACGTCGAGCGCGTCCTCCCAGGCCAGGCCGGCCTTGTGCAGGGCGACCGTCCGGCGCACCGTGCGGGCCAGGCGGCTGCCGGCCGGGATCACCGTCAGCGCGGTGTCGACGGCGGCGCGGACGGTCGGCGCGGTGAAGGCCGCCGCGATCAGTGCCGCCGCCCACATGGCGCCGTAGACGCCGTTGCCGGTGTGCGACAGCACCGCGTCGCGGCGGGCCAGCGAGGCGGCGCGGCGCGGGTCGCCGGGGCTGGTCCAGCCGTGGATGTCGGCGCGGATCAGGGCGCCGATCCACTCCTGGTACGGGTTGCCGTACGTGGCCGTCAGGGGTGGCTTGAGCCCGTTGGCGAGATTGCGGTACGCGGCCCGCTCCGCGGTGAACGTCTGGAGGTACGGCAGGCGCAGCAGCCACAGCTCGCCGACCTGCTCGGTGGTGAAGCCGAAGCCGTGCGTCTCCAGGAGGTCCAGGCCCAGGATCGCGTAGTCGACGTCGTCGTCGCGGCAGCTGCCGTGGATCCGGCCGCGTACGCAGCTTCGCCACTCGGGGCGAAGCGGCGGGCCGGCGTCGTCGACGGCCGGTTCGGGGAGGTAGTCGGTGAGCGGCAGCGCGCCGGCCGCGCGCAGATAGCGGTCGATGCGGTCGCGCGTCCACACCTCGCCCTGCTCCACCGGCTTGCCGAGCATGTTGCCGGCGATCCGGCCGAGCCAGCCGCCGAGGATGCGGTCGGCGAGCCCTGGTCCGGCGTCCACGGCGGTGTCCACAGCGCTCATGGGAACCGGTCTACCGGATTCCGGGGGTGGCCGCGCGGGGTTCACCGGCACGTCAGGGGCTTCTCACGGTCCGGGCGGGGCATGACGGCGGGGGCGGTCGCCGGTTAAGGTCGCAGCGGCGCGACTGGCCCTGACGTGCGGGGCCCCGGAGAGCAAGGGGATGTCAAGGTGGCGGACGCTGCAGTGGGAGGCACCCGGAGGGTGCTGGTCGCCGCGGACAAGTTCAAGGGCTCGCTGACGGCCGTGCAGGTCGCCGAGCGTGTGACGGCCGGGTTGCGCCGGGTCGCGCCGGACGTGGAGGTGGAGGCGCTGCCCGTCGCCGACGGCGGCGACGGGACCGTGGACGCGGCGGTCGCGGCCGGGTTCGAGCGCCGGGAGGTACGGGTCGCCGGTCCCCTCGGGGACGAGGTGACCGCCGCGTTCGCGCTGCGCGGCGACACGGCGGTCGTGGAGATGGCCGAGGCCAGTGGGTTGCAGCGGCTGCCCGCCGGTGTGTTCGCGCCGCTTACGGCCTCCACGTACGGCTCCGGGGAGCTGCTGCGGGCCGCGTTGGACGCGGGGGCGCGCACGATCGTGTTCGGCGTGGGCGGGAGCGCGACGACGGACGGGGGCGCGGGGATGCTGTCCGCGCTCGGGGCGCGGTTCCTGGACGCGGACGGGGAGCCGATCCCTCCGGGGGGCGGGGGGCTGGCGGAACTCGCCCGGGCCGACCTGTCCGGGCTCGACCCGCGGCTCGCCGTAGTGGAGCTGGTGCTCGCCAGTGACGTCGACAATCCGCTGACCGGGCCGAAGGGTGCGCCGGCGGTCTACGGGCCGCAGAAGGGTGCGTCGGTGGAGGACGTGGCGACGCTGGACGCGGCGCTCGCGCACTTCGCGAAGGTGCTGGAGGGTGTGGGCGGGGCCGGGAACCGGGCCGCTGATTATGCGGCGTCGCCGGGGGCGGGTGCGGCGGGTGGTATCGGGTTCGGGGCGATGCTGCTCGGGGCGCGGTTCCGGGCGGGGATCGAGGTCATGCTCGATGTGCTGGGCTTCGCCCCGGCGCTGGAGCGGGCCTCGCTGGTGATCACCGGTGAGGGATCCCTGGACGAGCAGACGCTGCACGGGAAGGCTCCGGCGGGGGTCGCGGCGGCGGCGCGGGCGGCGGGGAAGGATGTCGTCGCGGTCTGCGGGCGTCTTGCGCTGGCGCCGGAGGTTCTGGAACGTGCCGGGATCCGGCGAGCGTACGCGCTGACGGAGATCGAGCCGGACGTTGCCACGTGCATCGCGGAGGCGGGGCCGATCCTGGAGCGGGTCGCCGAACGAATCGGCACCGACTGTCTGGGCTGAGCCGCGCCCTGCCCACCGGCCTGTGGGCGCCTTTTGCCCGGGGCTCCGCCCCGGTTCCGGCCCACCCGCCCACCCGACTCGGTGGGTGCGGTGGTGCCCGTCCTCTGGGGCTCCGCCCCGGACCCCGGCGGGGCTGCGCCCTTGCACCCCCGGGGCGGGGCTCCGCCTCAGGCCTTGGCGGGCTCTGTCGCAGTCCGCGCCGGGGCTCCGCCCGGTTTCTGGCCCACCCGCCCGCCCGACTCGGTGGGTCGAGGGGGCCTGCTCTGGGGCTCCGCCCCGGACCCCGGCGGGACTGCGCCCCTGCACCCCGCGGGGCGCCGCCCGGGTTCTGGCTCAGCCGCCCGCCCGACTCGGTGGGTCGAGGGGCCGTGCCCTGGGGCTCTGCCCCGGACCCCGGCGGGACTGCGCCCCTGCACCCCGCGGGGTTCCGCCCGGGTTCTGGCTCAGCCGCCCGCCCGACTCGGTGGGTCGAGGGGGCCTGCTCTGGGGCTCTGCCCCGGACCCCGGCGGGACTGCGCCCCTGCACCCCGCGGCGCTCCGCCCCAGACCCCGGCGGGGCTCCGCCCCTGCACCCGTAGGGGTGCGCCCGTGTGTCCCGGCGGGGCGTCGTCCCAGGCCTCGGCTGGCTCCGCCCCCGTGTCCCGGCGGGGCGTCGTCCCAGGCCTCGCCCCCGCGGGGATGCGCTCCCCCTGTCGCCTCCGCCCAGCCCCAGCCCACCGCTCCTGCTTCCGCCCCCAAACCCGGTCCGCGCCCCCGGCGTCCCACCTCACAGCGAAGGGCCCCGAACCTCTCGGTTCGGGGCCCTTCGGAGTCCGGCGGGTGCAGCGGAGCGTTACGGCTGGGCCGCTCGTGCCTCGCGGCGGTTGTCGCGGAAGTTGTTCACTCGGCGGGCCGTGGCGAAGAGGGGGATCACCGCGCCCATGACCAGTTGCAGGGCGCAGCCGGTCTGGAGGAGGAGCTGGCCGCTGGGGGCGTCGAAGGCCCAGGCTGCCAGGAGGCCCATCGAGAGGACGATCCAGGACAGCATGGCCACCGCGAGGCGGCCCCTCGGCTTCGGGTACTCCACGCGGCTCACCATCAGCCATGCCGTGCCGAGGATCGCCAGCAGCGTGGCCACGAAGGGCAGCTCCAGCAGGACGATGGAGACCACCGTCAGCGCGCCGAAGGGCGAGGGCATGCCCTGGAACATGCCGTCCTTCAGCGTCACGCAGGAGAACCTGGCGAGCCGCAGGACCACAGCCAGCAGCACCACGATCGCGCCGAGGGCCGCCACCCTCTGGTGGGCGTCGTCCGCGACCATGCCGTAGACGAGGACGAAGTACGCCGGCGCCAGGCCGAAGCTGATCAGGTCGGAGAGGTTGTCCAGCTCGGCGCCCATGGGGGAGGAGCGCAGCTTCCTCGCGACCAGGCCGTCGAACAGGTCGAAGACCGCCGCGCACAGCATCAGGATGACCGCCGTGGCGGCGCTGTGCCGGGCCATGCCCGCCGACTCGTCGTTGCCGGTCAGGTGCGGGATCAGGATGCCGGTGGTGGTGAAGTACACCGCCATGAAGCCGCAGGTCGCGTTGCCCAGGGTGAGGGTGTCCGCTATCGACAGCCGCAACGAGAGGGGCATCTCCTCCTCTTCGTCCACCTCGTCCGCCTCCGGCACCCAGCCGGCCTGGGTCTCGGGATCAATCACGGTCAATGCGAGTCACCCCAGCCACGGTCTTCTGGCCGACCTCGACCGCGACGTCCACACCCTCGGGCAGGTACAGGTCGACGCGCGAGCCGAAGCGGATCAGACCGACCCGCTCGCCCTGCTCGACCTTGGTGCCGGACGGGATGTAGGGGACGATGCGGCGGGCCACCGCGCCGGCGATCTGCACCATCTCGATGTCGCCGAGCTCGGTGTCGAAGTGCCAGACGACCCGCTCGTTGTTCTCGCTCTCCTTGTTGAAAGCCGGAACGAAGCCGCCGGGGACGTGCTCGACCGACGTGACCGTGCCGGAGAGCGGGGCGCGGTTGACGTGGACGTTCAGCGGGCTCATGAAGATCGCGACGCGGGTACGGCCGTCCTTCCACGGCATGATGCTCTGCACCACACCGTCGGCCGGCGAGATGACGCGACCCTGGGCGATCTCGCGCTCGGGGTCCCGGAAGAACCACAGCATTCCCGCCGCCAGCGCGGTGGCGGGAACGGCTACGGCCTTGGCGGCACCCGAGCGGCGGGCGCGCAGCAGGCTGACGGCCGCGGTGGCGACGGTCGGGAGAAGCCACGGCGATGCTCCGCGCGCAAGGCGTACGCCGGCCAGGCTGTCACGATGTGCAGGGGTTTGGCTGTGGGGCATGGATGACCTTCGTAAGCGGATGATGCCGCGCTTTCGACGGGGGACGGCGGCTTTCCGCGATCGTAGCGGTTAAGGGCCACAACTGGGTAAGCCGAGCTGCCGAGTCGGCTGTCGAACACCGTTGACGGGGTGTGATCTTCTTCTCGAAGAAAACACCCCGTAGACGGACATTCAGCCCTGGAACCGATACTCTTCGAGCAGTCTGCGGCCGATGATCATTTTCTGGATCTCGGCGGTGCCTTCACCGATGAGCAACATGGGGGCCTCACGGTACAGGCGCTCGATCTCGTACTCCTTGGAGAAGCCGTACCCGCCGTGGATGCGGAACGCGTCCTCGACGACCTCCTTGCAGTATTCGGAGGCCAGGTATTTTGCCATGCCGGCCTCAAGGTCGTTGCGCTCGCCCGAGTCCTTCTTGCGGGCGGCATTGACCATCATGGCATGGGCGGCCTCGACCTTGGTGGCCATCTCCGCCAGCTTGAACTGGATGGCCTGGTGCTGGGCGATCGGCTTGCCGAAGGTGTGGCGCTGCTGGGCGTAGGCCACGCCGAGCTCGAAGGCGCGCTGGGCGACGCCGCAGCCCCGGGCGGCGACGTTCACCCGGCCGACCTCGACGCCGTCCATCATCTGGTAGAAGCCGCGGCCTGTGGTGCCGCCGAGTACCCGGTCGGCGGGTACGCGCAGGCCGTCCATGATGAGTTCGGTGGTGTCGACGCCCTTGTAGCCCATCTTGTCGATCTTGCCGGGGATGGTGAGGCCGGGGCGGACCTCCCCGAAGCCGGGCTCCTTCTCCACCAGGAAGGTCGTCATCGACTTGTGGGGCGCGGTGCCCTCGGGGTGACCCTCGTCACTGCGGACCAGGACGGCGACGAGGGAGGAGGTGCCGCCGTTGGTCAGCCACATCTTCTGGCCGGTCAGGACGTACTCGTCGCCGTCCTTGACCGCCTTGGAGGTGATCGCCGACACGTCGGAGCCAAGGGCGGGCTCCGACATGGAGAAGGCGCCGCGGATGTCGCCGGCCGCCATCCGGGGCAGGAAGTGGTCCTTCTGTTCCTGCGTGCCGTGCTGCTTGAGCATGTACGCGACGATGAAGTGGGTGTTGATGATGCCGGACACCGACATCCAGCCGCGGGCGATCTCCTCCACGCACAGGGCGTAGGTGAGGAGCGACTCGCCCAGGCCCCCGTACTCCTCGGGGATCATCAGGCCGAACAGGCCCAGTTCCCTCAGGCCGTCCACGATCGCTTGCGGGTACTCGTCGCGGTGCTCAAGGCCGGTCGCGACCGGGATGATCTCCTTGTCGACAAAGTCACGGACGGTGGAGACGATCTCCTGCTGCACGTCTGTCAGACCGGCGGTCTGGGCGAGTCGGGCCATGGCCTACTTCTCCGTCTTTTCCGAAGGGACGTTCGGCTCCGGGCGGCCCGGCTGCTCTCCGCCGCGCTCCTTGGTGTACGTCTCGGTCGGCACCATCACCTTGCGGCGGAAGACGCACACCAGCGTGCCGTCCTGCTTGTAGCCCCTGGTCTCTACGTGGACGATGCCGCGGTCGCTCTTCGACTTCGACGGCCACTTGTCCAGCACCGTCGTCTCGCCGTAGACCGTGTCGCCGTGGAAGGTCGGCGCCACATGCCTGAGCGACTCGATCTCCAGGTTGGCGATGGCCTTGCCGGAGACGTCCGGGACGGACATGCCGAGCAGCAGGGAGTAGATGTAGTTGCCCACGACGACGTTCCTGCCGAAGTCGGTCGTCTTCTCGGCGTAGTTGGCGTCCATGTGGAGCGGGTGGTGGTTCATGGTCAGGAGGCAGAACAGGTGGTCGTCGTACTCCGTGACCGTCTTGCCCGGCCAGTGCTTGTAGAGGGCCCCGACCTCGAACTCCTCGTAGGTCCGTCCGAACTGCATGCCGCTCAGGCCTTTCTAGTCGGTGGGCGTCTCGAACTTCGACGTGCGCCGCATGCCCGCCGCGCGGCCCTTGCCCGCGACGACCAGCGCCATCTTCCGGCTGGCCTCGTCGATCATCTCGTCGCCGAGCATCGCCGAGCCCTTCTTGCCGCCCGCCTCGGACGTGCAGTACTCGTACGCGTCCAGGATCAGCTCGGCGTGGTCGTAGTCCTCCTGGGACGGCGAGAACACCTCGTTGGCGGCCTCCACCTGACCGGGGTGCAGCACCCACTTGCCGTCGAAGCCGAGCGCGGCGGCCCGCCCCGCCACCTCACGGAAGCCCTCGACGTTGCGGATCTGCAGGTAGGGACCGTCGATCGCCTGGAGGTCGTTGGCGCGCGCGGCCATCAGGATCTTCATCAGGATGTAGTGGTACGCGTCCGCCGGATAGCCGGGCGGCTGCTCGCCCACGACGAGCGACTTCATGTTGATCGACGCCATGAAGTCGGCCGGGCCGAAGACGATCGTCTCCAGCCGCCCGGAGGCCTGCGCGATCTCGTTGACGTTGTTCAGGCCCCGGGCGTTCTCGATCTGCGCCTCGATGCCGATGCGGCCCACCTCGAAGCCCATCGTCTTCTCGATCTGCGTCAGCAGCAGATCGAGCGCCACCACCTGCTGGGCGTCCTGCACCTTCGGCAACATGATGCAGTCCAGGTTCCGGCCCGCGCCCTCGACCACCGTCACGACGTCGCGGTACGTCCACTCCGTCGTCCAGTCGTTGACCCGCACCACCCTCGTCTTGCCCGTCCAGTCGCCCTCGTTGAGGAACTTGACGATGGTGTGCCGCGCCTCCGGCTTCGCCAGCGGCGCGCAGGCGTCCTCCAGGTCCAGGAACACCTGGTCGGCGGACAGACCCTGCGCCTTCTCCAGGAAGCGGGGGTTGCTGCCCGGCACGGCCAGGCAGGAGCGCCGGGGACGAAGGCGGTCGAAAGAAGGCCGTGCGGCGGAGCCGCCCGTTGGAAGGGCGGTGGTGGGCGACGGGTGGGCGGTCATGCGGGGACCTCCAAGGGGTCGAGCTTGTTCGCTTTCCGGATCTCGTCGACGATACGGCCGATGATCCCGGTGATGTCGAAGTCCTTCGGGGTGAACACCGCGGCCACTCCGGCGGCCCTGAGCTGCTCGGCGTCGCCGTTCGGGATGATCCCGCCGGCGATCACCGGGATGTCGGCGGCGCCGGCCCGGCGCAGCCGCTCCAGCACGTCCGGCACGAGCCGGGCGTGCGAGCCGGACAGGATGGACAGGCCGACCGCGTGCACGTCCTCGGCCAGGGCCGCGTCCACGATCTGCTCGGGGGTGAGCCGTATGCCCTGGTAGACCACCTCGAATCCGGCGTCGCGGGCCCGTACGGCGATCTGCTCGGCGCCGTTGGAGTGCCCGTCCAGGCCCGGCTTGCCGACCAGGAAGCGCAGCTTGCCCACCCCGAGGTCACGGGCCGTCAGTTCCACCCTGCGGCGCACCCCGGCCAGCGCCGAGCCCTCCTCGGCGCTGACGGCGACCGGCGCCGACGACACGCCGGTGGGCGCCCGGAACTCGCCGAACACCTCGCGCAGGGCCCCGGCCCACTCGCCGGTCGTGACACCCGAGCGGGCGCACTCCAGCGTGGCCTCCATCAGGTTGCCGGTGCCCTTGGCCGCCTCCTTCAGCCGCTCCAGCGCCTTGCAGGGGCGCGGGTGGTTGAACGGCGGCTGGTAGCGGGTGTCGCGCCAGCGCTGGAGCGAGTCGGTCACGCGGGCCTCGACCGCCGGGTCGACCGTCTGGATCGCGGTGTCCAGATCGGCGGTGAGCGGGTTCGGTTCGGTGCCCTCGAACACGTTGACGCCGACGATCTTCTCCTGGCCCGACTCGATCCGGGCCCGGCGCTCGGCGTGCGAGGCGACCAGCTGCGACTTCAGGTAGCCGGACTCCACGGCGGCCATCGCGCCGCCCAGCTCCTGGATGTGCTCCATCTCGGCGAGCACCGCCTCGACCAGGTCCGCCACCTTCGCCTCGATCACCTTCGAGCCCTCGAAGATGTCCTCGTACTCCAGCAGGTCCGACTCGTAGGCCAGCACCTGCTGGATGCGCAGGGACCACTGCTGGTCCCAGGGCCTGGGCAGGCCGAGGGCCTCGTTCCAGGCCGGCAGCTGCACGGCACGCGCGCGTGCGTCCTTGGAGAGGGTGACGGCCAGCATCTCCAGGACGATCCGCTGGACGTTGTTCTCCGGCTGCGCCTCGGTCAGGCCGAGGGAGTTGACCTGGACGCCGTAGCGGAAACGGCGGTGCCTGGGGTCCTCGATGCCGTACCGCTCGCGGGTGATCCGGTCCCAGACGCGGCCGAACGCCCGCATCTTGCACATCTCCTCGACGAAGCGGACGCCCGCGTTCACGAAGAAGGAGATCCGTCCGACGACGTCGCCCATGCGCTCCTGCGGCACCTGGCCGCTGTCGCGCACCGCGTCCAGGACGGCGATCGCGGTGGACATCGCGTACGCGATCTCCTGCACCGGTGTGGCGCCCGCCTCCTGGAGGTGGTAGCTGCAGATGTTGATCGGATTCCACTTGGGCATGTGGGAGACCGTGTACGCGATCATGTCCGTGGTCAGCCGGAGGCTCGGGCCCGGCGGGAAGACGTGGGTGCCGCGGGACAGGTACTCCTTGACGATGTCGTTCTGCGTCGTGCCCTGGAGCTTGGTGATGTCCGCGCCCTGCTCCTCCGCGACGACCTGGTACAGCGCCAGCAGCCACATGGCGGTGGCGTTGATGGTCATCGAGGTGTTCGTCTGCTCCAGGGGGATGTCCTGGAACAGCCGGCGCATGTCGCCGAGGTGCGCGACCGGCACGCCGACCCGGCCGACCTCGCCGCGGGCGAGGATGTGGTCGGGGTCGTAGCCGGTCTGCGTCGGCAGGTCGAACGCCACCGACAGACCGGTCTGGCCCTTGGCGAGGTTGCGCCGGTACAGCTCGTTGGAGGCCTCGGCCGTGGAGTGGCCGGCGTAGGTGCGCATGAGCCACGGCCGGTCTCTGTCCCCGTGGGCCCTGGGTGTCTGACGCTCACTCATGTGCGCCTCTCAGATGTTCCGGAAGCGGTTGATGGCGTCGAGGTGCCGGGCGCGCATCTCCTCGTCGCGCACGCCGAGGCCCTCCTCGGGCGCCAGGCACAGGACGCCGACCTTGCCCTGGTGCACGTTGCGGTGCACGTCGTACGCCGCCTGACCGGTGTCCTCGAGGGAGTAGACCCGGGACAGCGTGGGGTGGATCTTTCCCTTGGCGATGAGGCGGTTGGCCTCCCAGGCCTCGCGGTAGTTGGCGAAGTGGGAGCCGATGATGCGCTTCAGGGACATCCACAGGTAGCGGTTGTCGTACTCGTGGGTGTAGCCCGAGGTGGAGGCGCAGGTGACGACGGTGCCGCCCTTGCGGGTGACGTAGACGCTCGCGCCGAACGTCTCGCGGCCGGGGTGCTCGAAGACGATGTCGACGTCCTCGCCGCCGGTGAGTTCGCGGATGCGCTTGCCGAAGCGCTTCCACTCCTTGGGGTCCTGGGTGTGCTCGTCCTTCCAGAACCGGTAGTTCTCGGCGGTGCGGTCGATGATCGCCTCGGCGCCCATGGCGCGGCAGATGTCCGCCTTCTGTTCGCTGGAGACGACGCAGACGGGGGTCGCGCCGCCGGCGAGGGCGAACTGCGTGGCGTAGCTGCCGAGTCCGCCGCTGGCTCCCCAGATGAGCACGTTGTCGCCCTGCTTCATGCCGGCGCCGTTGCGGGAGACCAACTGACGGTAGGCGGTGGAGTTGACCAGGCCGGGGGCGGCAGCCTCCTCCCAGCTCAGATGGCCGGGCTTGGGCATCAGCTGGTTGGACTTGACGAGCGCGACCTCGGCGAGGCCGCCGAAGTTGGTCTCGAAGCCCCAGATGCGCTGCTCCGGGTCGAGCATCGTGTCGTTGTGGCCGTCGCTGGACTCCAGCTCGACGGAGAGGCAGTGCGCGACGACCTCGTCACCGGGGTGCCAGGCGTTGACGCCGGGGCCGGTGCGCAGGACGACACCGGCCAGGTCGGAACCGATGATGTGGTACGGCAGGTCGTGGCGCCTGGTGAGTTCGCTGAGCCGGCCGTAGCGCTCCAGGAAGCCGAACGTCGACAGCGGCTCGAAGATCGAGGTCCACACCGAGTTGTAGTTGACCGAGGAGGCCATGACGGCCACCAGGGCCTCACCGGGGCCCAGCTCGGGCACCGGCACCTCGTCCAGGTGGAGGGACTTGCGCGGGTCCTTGTCGCGGGTGGCGAGCCCGGCGAACATCTCCGTCTCGTCCTTGTGCACGGTGATCGCGCGGTACGACTCGGGCAGTGGCAGGGCGGCGAAGTCGGCGGACGTGGCGTCCGGCGACTGGATCGCGTCCAGGATGTCCTTCACGGTCACGGTGTTGCCTCCGGCGTCGAGCGCCCCGGGGGAGGGGCGCTGAGGATTACGTCGGTGCTGCTGAGGGGCGGTGTGAGGGGGCCGGTGGTCCGGCCGGGTGCCGTCGGTTCGGCGGGTGGGGCTTTCGGCAGCGCTTTGTGGCGCGGGAGGTTGCCTGTGACGCAGGCGTCCGGGCGTGCGAGCCGTCATTGGCTTGCTGGGACAGCCGGCGTGCGTGCGGTTCTGCCGCCCGCCGGCCGCCCGGACTCCTTCAACGTATGACACCGCGTGTCATACGGCAAGGCACTCAGTGCCAGAATCCTCGCTCAGACGAAAACTTTACGCAACAGATGAGCGATGATCGATCGAACGGGGGCGCCGAGCCGGCGGAAAAAGGGCTCCGACATGCCAAAACGGCCACCCCGTGGGGTGGCCGTGAGTAGGTGCGCGTCCACGGTCCTCGCTGTCGCGAGGCTTCTCAGCGCTCTTTCAGCGCCTCCTCGATGGTGCGCATGACCTCTTCCAGCGGGGCGTCGGTGCGGGCGACCGCCACCAGCACCTCGCCCTGCTGGGACACCGCCGCCGAGGGCCCGGGACCGGACCCGGGCGCCGCCGCGCGGCCGGCCCCGATACCGGTGCCGAACGTCTTGCGCACGATCGCGAAGGCGTGGTCGAGCTGTGCCTCGACGTCTCCCCGGCCCTCGGCCCGCAGCCAGCGCCGCAGCACGTGGTTGTGCGCGGTGACCACGGCAGAGGCGGCGACCTCCGCGAGCAGCGGGTCGTCGTTGGCGTCGTCGGCGTGCACCCGCTCGTCGAAGTGACCCAGCAGATAACGCGTGAACAGGCGCTCGTAGCGGGCCACGGAGGCGATCTCCGCCTCGCGCAGCGTGGGCACCTCGCGGGTCAGCCGGTAGCGGGCGACCGAGATCTCCGGCTGAGCCGCGTACATCTTCATGACTTCCTTGATGCCTCGGCACACCGTGTCGAGCGGGTGCTCGTGCGCGGGGGCCGCGTTCAGGACCGCCTCGGCGCGGATCAGGGTGTCGTCGTGGTCCGGGAAGATGGCCTCTTCCTTGGAACGGAAGTGGCGGAAGAAGGTGCGCCGGGCGACCCCGGCCGCCGCGGCGATCTCGTCGACCGTGGTCGCCTCGTACCCCTTGGTCGCGAACAGCTCCATCGCGGCGGCCGCCAGCTCCCGGCGCATCTTGAGCCGTTGGGCGGCCGCGCGGGAGCCCGCGGCGCTCTCCGGCGCGTCGGGCGTGGCGGGTGTACGTGTGGACCTGGCGGGCTGGGGCATGACCCGAACGTACTGCATGTGCGCGGCCTGGTGCGCACGTCCCCGCCGTCCTCCGTCCCCGGTGGACGGGGGAGCGGCCGCCGGTTCCAGCAGGCCGCCCCACTCCCGTCCGTCCGCGGACCGGTCGCCGGAGCGGTCAGCGCCGGGCATATTCGCGGAAGCCGCGGCCCGTCTTGCGGCCGAGGCAGCCCGCGGCCACCAGATGCTCCAGGAGCGGGGCGGGGGCCAGACCCGGATCGCGGAACTCGCGGTGCAGGACCCTCTCGATGGCCAGCGAGACGTCCAGGCCGACGACGTCGAGCAGTTCGAACGGGCCCATGGGATAGCCGCCGCCGAGCTTCATCGCCGCGTCGATGTCGTCCAGGGACGCGTAGTGCTCCTGCACCATCTTGACGGCGTTGTTGAGGTACGGGAACAGCAGGGCGTTGACGATGAAGCCCGCGCGGTCCCCGCAGTCGACGGCGTGCTTCCTGATCCTGGCGCACACCTCGCGGACCGTCGCGTGGACGTCGTCCGCCGTCAGCACCGTGCGGACGACCTCGACGAGCTTCATCGCGGGCGCCGGGTTGAAGAAGTGCATGCCGATCACCTCGTGCGGGCGCGAGGTGGCACGGGCGCAGGCGACCACGGGGAGCGAGGAGGTGGTGGTGGCCAGGATCGCGCCCGGCTTGCACACCTTGTCCAGCGCCGCGAACAGCTGCTGCTTGACCGCCAGGTCCTCGGCGACGGCCTCGACCGCGAGATCCACGTCGGCGAAGTCGTCGAGGCTGCCGGTCGCCGTGATCAGGTCCAGGGTCCGCGCGGCGGCCTCGGCGGTCAGCCGCCCCTTGTCGACGGAGCGGGAAAGGGACTTGCCGATACGCGCCTTGGCGGTCTGCGCCTTCTCCGTGCTGCGGGCGGCCAGCACGACCTCGTACCCGGCCTTCGCGAACACCTCCGCGATCCCGGAGGCCATGGTGCCTGAGCCGGCGACGCCGACGGAGCGCACCGGGCGGCCGGGGCCGAGGACGTCGCCGGACGGCGGGGTCAGCGCGTCCCGCACGACGGCGCCGCTGCCCGGGGCCTCGTAGGTGTAGAAGCCGCGGCCCGCCTTGCGGCCCGTGAGGCCGGCCTCGCTGAGCTGCTTCAGGATCGGCGCGGGGGCGTGCAGCCGGTCGCGGGACTCGGTGTACATGGCCTCCAGGACCGTGCGCGCGGTGTCGACGCCGATCAGGTCGAGCAGTGCCAGCGGGCCCATCGGCAGTCCGCAGCCGAGCCGCATCGCGGCGTCGATGTCCTCGCGGGAGGCGTACCTGCCCTCGTACATCGCGGCGGCCTGGTTGAGGTAGCCGAACAGCAGCCCGTCGGCGACGAATCCGGGCCGGTCGCCGACCGCGACGGGCTCCTTGCCGAGTTCCAGGGCGAGGTCGGTGACCGCCTGGACGGCCTGCGGGGCGGTCAGCACCGAGGAGACGATCTCGACCAGCCGCATGGCCTGCGCGGGGTTGAAGAAGTGCACTCCCAGCACCCGCTCCGGGTGGGCGGAGTCGGCGGCCAGGCGGGTCACGGACAGGGCGTTGGTGCCGGTGGCCAGGATCGCCCCCGGCCGCACGATGCCGTCCAGCTCACGGAAGATCTGCTGCTTGGTCTCGTACGACTCCGGCGCCACCTCGATGACCAGGTCGGCGCCGGCCGCCGCGGTCAGGTCGGTGCACGTGCGCACGCGGGCGAGCGCGTCCGTGCGCTCCCGCTCGGTCAGGCGCCCGCGTTCCACGGCGCGGGCGGTGGAGTGCTCCAGGGCGGCGACGCACTGGGCGGCCGCCGCCTCGCTGATGTCGATGCCGACGACCTCGCGGCCCGCGCGGGCCAGGACCTCGGTGATGCCGGTGCCCATGGTGCCGAGGCCGACGACGGCGATCGTCTTCAGCGGGGACAGGGAGGTGTCGGAGAGGGGAGCGGCCATCGCGGGACTCCAGGAATGAGAGTGACGACTGGGAACGCGTCCCGGGGACGCCCAGGGGCGTACCGGGTGCGGAAGGAAGGAATCTGTGGGTGTTGCCGGGCCGGGAGCACAGGCCCGGCGCCGGTCGCCGCGGGCGCCTGTGCGCCCGGCAGCCGGTGAAGGCCGACCGGCTCTGTCCCGAAGCCGGGTCGTACTGCGGTACTCGGGGTACCGAACCGACAACACTCGTCGTGGCTGCGTCACCAGGCCACTGCGAGAGGATCGCGAGAGGGTGCCTCGCTCGTCTGAGCTTAACCGGTGGGTAACGAGCGCGCCACCCCTTTGGGTCTGTGATGTGGTCCCGCGCGGGTGGCCGCGCACCAGGGAGAGCGACTTGGCTCAGCGACTAGGGTGGCCGTCGTGGACGAAGAGTTGCGATCGCTCACGGAGCGCTTACGGCAGGAGTCGGGCGGGTCGGTGGCGTACGAGCACCTGGTCGCCACCTTGGACACGGACGAGCTGGCCGAGGTGCTCACGGCGCCCGGGCAGCCGCTGTGGGCCCGGGAGTTGGCCGCGTTCCGCCTCGGGCTCGCGGGGGACCGGCGGGCGTTCGAGTCGCTGGTCCTGCTGCTGAACCACCGCGACCCGCAGCGCTGCGTCGGCGCCGCGTACGCCCTGGCCCGCCTCGGCGACCCCCGAACCGCCCGCGCGGCGGCGGCCCTCGCCACCAACGAACTCCGCGTCGCCTACGCCCTGCATCCGGTGCGCCTGCTGGTGGAACTGCGCGCCCCCGAGTCCGCCCCCGCCCTGATCACCACCCTGGAGCGCCGGCTCCGCCCGCACGACCCCTACCGCCGCGTGGCCCTCGCCTGCGTCGAGGGCCTGGGTGCGCTCGGCGACGTCCGGGCCCGCCCCGTCCTCACCGAGGCCCTCGCCCATCCGGCGCTGGCGCAGGCGGCGGTGGCGGCCCTGGCCCGCGTACCGGAATCCGGGTGAGCGACCGGGACCCGCGGGAACCCGGCACTCGGGCGCCGCGACGGGGAACGGCTCTCTTGGCGATACGCCTCATTCGGGCAGTACGGCGAACGCCTCGACCTCCATCAGGAACTCCGGGCGGACCAGGCCAGCGACCTGGACGGCCGAGGAGGCGGGCAGGCGGTCCTCGGGCATGTGGGGGGCGCGGGCGGCGCGGAGCGCCGGGAGGTGGGCCGTGTCCGTGACGAAGCAGGTGAGCTTCACGACGTGGTCGAAGGTCGTGCCGGCGGCGGCCAGGCAGCGGCGGAGGTTCTCGAAGACCTGCCGGGCCTGCGCGTACGGGTCGCCCTCGCCGACGAGTTCGCCGTTCTCGTCCAGGGCGACCTGCCCGGAGACCGCGACGAAACGGCCGGTGCCCATGACGACATGGGAGCAGTGCGCGGCGGGGGCGACCCCGTCGGGGGCGGGGATCCTGGTGGGCTCACTCATGTGTCCAGGGTGGACCACGGGTGGGACATCCACGAGCAGGTCATCGCCCCCGACGGGCCGTCAGGCCGCTTGCCGCGCCCCGGTCGAGACGGCTGGGCCGCTCAGCCGCGGAAGCCGACGAGGGCGTGCAGCGCCGTCCCGCGTGCGGCGCCTGCCGGGGAGGTGGCCGACGGGGAGGTGGCCGCGGCGGACGGTGCCGCGCTCGCCGGCTTCGGGTCGGGCAGCCGCTTGCACACCGCGTCCGCGACGCCCTTTCCGCGCGGCACCTTGCCGTTGGTCAGATACGTCGCCAGGTGCTTGTCCAGGCAGGCGTTCCCGCTCAGCGTGATGCCGTGGTTGCCGCCGCCCTGCTCGACGACCAGGCTGGAGTTCCGCAGCAGCCGGTGCACCGTGACACCGCCGTGGTACGGGGTGGCCGCGTCGTCGGTCGCCTGGAACAGCAGCACCGGTGGCAGCTTGCTGTTGGCGACGTTCACCGGGCGTTTGGCGGGGACCGGCCAGAAGGCGCAGGGCGCGTTGTACCAGGCGTTGTTCCAGGTCAGGAACGGTGCCTTGGCGTGCGCGGCCCAGTTGTCCTTGCGCCACTGCCGCCAGTCGCGCGGCCACGAGCTGTCACTGCACTGCACGGAGGTGTAGACGCTGTAGCCGTTGTCGCCGGAGGCGTCCACGGCGCCGAAGTTCCCGTACGCCTCGACCAGCGGTCCGGTCTCCTTGTCGTTCGCGTACGCCGCGAACGCCTGGGCGAGGTAGGGCCAGTAGCCGTTGTAGTAGCCGCCCGGGACGAAGATGTCCTCCAGTTCGGAGGCGCCGACCTTCCCGCCGGCGGGCTTCTTGGCGAGCGCCGCCCGCATCGCGTACCACTTGGCCTCGATCCGCGCCGGGTCCTTGCCCAGCCCGTAGGTCGAGTCGTTCTTCGCGATCCATGCCAGGAAGGCCTGCTGACGGCCCTCGAAGGCGTAGTCCTGCTGGATGTTGTTGTGGTACCAGACGCCCGTCGGGTCCACGATCGAGTCGAGGACCAGCCGGCGTACGCGCTCGGGGAAGAGCTTGGCGTACACCGCGCCGAGGTAGGTGCCGTAGGAGTAACCGAAGTAATTGATCTTCTTGGCGCCGAGGGCCTTGCGGATGGAGTCCAAGTCGGTCGCCGCGTTGACCGTGTTGATGTGCGGCAGCACGTTCGCGTACTTCTTGCCGCAGGCGGCGGCGAAGGACTTCGCGCGCGCGAGGTTGGCGTTCTCGATCGCGGTCGTGCTCGGCACCGAATCGGGGCGCACCGGCTTGAAGGAGCCGGGCTTGCAGTCGAGCGCCGGGGAGCTCTTGCCCACCCCGCGCGGGTCGAAGCCGATGACGTCGTACTGGGCCGCGACCTTCTTGGGCAGGGACGAGGCGACGAAACCGGCGAGCGAGAGACCGCTGCCGCCGGGACCGCCGGGGTTGACCAGCAGGGGGCCCTGGTAGGTCTTGGCGGTGTGCGGGACGCGGGACAGCGCCAGCGTGATCGTCTTGCCGGAAGGATGCCGGTAGTCGAGCGGTACCTTCACGGACCCGCACTGCAGGGTGGGATGACTGGCGGTGCCGCACTTCTTCCAGGTGACCTTGGCGGCGGACACGGCGGCTGCGGAGTGCGGCGTGCTCGCGTCGGCGGGGACGGCCGTGAGGGATCCGGCCATGACGACGGCGGCACCGCACAGTGCGGCAGCGCTTTTTCTCATAGGTCCTCCGAGGACGGAGAGGCTGCGGACCGCGGTCTCGCGATCCTCGCCGCATCGTCCCGGAAAGACCTAGCGGAAGAACGCGTTCTGACAATTCTTGACCCAATTGGGCCGAGTGATGCGCTCGAACGATCTCAAATGAGCGTGAGTTGCGTCGGTTCGGGCATCGTGGACTGTTTCGGCTCGGCCGGCTGGATGCGGCGGGCCGCTCCCGCGCGTGCGGGTCCGATCCCGTACTCCCTTGCCAGTTCGTGCACCTGACGGGTGATCCGGCGCTGGTACCACTTGGGGGCGTAGGCGCCCTCGGCGTACAGCCGCTCGTAGTCGCGCACCAGACGCGGGTGGTGCTGTTCGAGCCAGGCCATGAACCACTCGCGGGCGCCGGGCCGCAGATGCAGTACCAGCGGGGTGACGGAGGTGGCCCCGGCCGCCGCTATCGCCCGTACGGTGTCGCGCAGTTGGGCCGGCCGGTCGCTCAGGAACGGGATCACCGGCGCCATCAGCACCCCGCAGCCGATGCCGTGCTCCCCGAGGGTCCGTACGACGTCCAGGCGCCGCTCGGGCGCGGGGGTGCCCGGCTCGACGGTGCGCCACAGCTCCGTGTCGGTGAAGCCCACCGAGACGCAGACGCCCACGTCGGTGACCTCGGCGGCCTGGGTGAGCAGGTCGAGGTCGCGCAGGATCAGCGTGCCCTTGGTCAGGATCGAGAACGGGTTCGCGTGGTCGCGCAGCGCGCTCAGGATGCCCGGCATCAGCCGGTAGCGGCCCTCGGCCCGCTGGTAGCAGTCCACGTTCGTGCCCATGGCGATGTGCTCGCCGTGCCAGCGGCGCGAGGCGAGCTGGCGGCGCAGCAGCTCCGGCGCGTTCACCTTGACCACGATCTGGGTGTCGAAGCCGATGCCCGTGTCGAGGTCCAGATAGCTGTGCGTCTTGCGCGCGAAGCAGTACACGCACGCGTGCGTGCAGCCGCGGTACGGGTTGACCGTCCACTCGAAGGGCATGCGCGAAGCGCCCGGCACCCGGTTGATGATCGAACGGGCCCGGATCTCGTGGAAGGTGATCCCGCGGAACTCGGGAGTGGCGAGAGCTTGCTAAGGGGGTTCTTTATTGGATGAACTGAAGGCATGTCATTGCAGCTTGCGGGGCGCGACGTCGTCGCGCGCGATTACAGACGCCTGTCCGACGCCAAGGGCGGCACGAGCATCGACCGGCAAGGGGCCGGGAACTCCACGGCGGCGATCGAGAACGGCTGGCAGCTCGGCGAGCCCTACTCCGACGACGGCCTCAGCGCCAGCCGCTACGCGCGAAAGCGCCGCGACGACTTCGACCGCCTGGTCGCCGACCTCGAAAGTGGCCCGACCGGACGGGAGTCCCGATTCGGCGCCGACGTCCTCATGCTGTGGGAGTCCTCCCGAGGCTCACGCAAGGTGGGCGAGTGGGTGTCGTTCATCGAGCTGCTGGAGGACAAGGGCGTCCTGATCTGGGTCACGACCCACGAGCGGCTGTACGACCCGCGCAACGGCCGCGACCGCAAGAGCCTGCTCGAGGACGCCGTCGACTCGGAGTACGAGTCGTACAAGACCCACAAGCGCGTCACGGGAACTGCGGAGTTCGAGGCCCGCCGCGGCCGGCCGAGCGGCCGTGCCCCGATCGGTCTGCGCGCCGTCTACGACGAGAAGACCGGCGACCTGATCACCTGGGTCGAGGACACCGAGCGCTCCGGAATGATCACGGAGCTGTTCCGCCTGCTCGAAGGCGGCACGAGTCTCACCAGCATCGAGCAGCTGTTCATCGAGAAGGGCTACCTCAACCAGTCGGGCACGCCGTACAGCCGTAGCCACCTGCGCAACATGGCGGTGAAGCACGCATACGCGGGCCTGCGCATCCATCACGGCAAGGTCTACGAAGGCACCTGGGACGGCATCGTGCCGCGCGAACGGTTCTGGAAGGTCTACCGCCTGCTCAACTCCCCACGGCGCCGCACGTCCCGCGACGGCCGCGCCAAGCACGAGCTGACCAATGCGCTGTGGTGCGGCAGGTGCGGCGACATCCACCGCGTCACCAAGAACAAGTCCGGTGTCCCCGTCTACGCCTGCCGCCAGGAATGCGTCACGATCCAGAAAGGCCCCGTCGACGCCTTCATCATCGGCACCCAGGAGGAGCCCGGCGTCCTGCTGCAGTACCTGTCCCGCCCGGACATTCACCAACTGCTTGCGGGGCCCGGCGTGGATGAGGCGGCCGTCGCCAAGGTGCGCGCCGAGCTGGCTCAACTGCGCGCCGAGCTCGACGAGCTGAACGAGGCCACCCCCAACAACCTCACCGAAGCGCGGACGTTCGCCAAGTCCATCGACGCCAAGCAGGCGGACATCTCAGCGCTGGAGGAAAAGGAGCGTGAGCTGACGCTGCCCCCGTCGGTCCTGTCCCTCATCGAGCCCGGCGCGGACGTCTGGACGTCGTGGCAGCAGGCGCCCATCGGTGCCCGCCGGGAGGTCGCGGGGATCGTCCTCGCGCCCCGGTACCTCGGCAAGGTCATCGTCCATCCCTCGCCGAGGACGGGACCCAATCAGGATGTGATCGAACGCCTCGAGTGGCGCAAGGAGTCAGGCCCCCTCCGTCTCATGAGGGCCTGACGTCAGCCACACGGTAGGCAGGAAGCAGCGGCGCGCTCGGCGCCCGCAGGCTCCTCGGCGGGCCTGTCCGTCGGCCTGTCCGTCGGCCTGCCGGTGGGCCTGCCCGTGGGCCTGTCCGCGGGCAAGCCGGGCGGCCCAGATGGGGAGTGGGACGGCTCATTGTCCTCGGCCGAAGGGCTCGGCGTGGCCCGGCCGTGCTCAGGGCCGGCGTCGGCGGGCCGAGCCGTGGGCGTCGGCGTGCGCTCGTCTGCAGGTGGCTCATCGTCGGTGGGAGCCGGTGCCGGGGAGGGGTCGGCCTGATGCGGCAGGCTGCTGGGGCTGGGTGACTCGCTGGGCCTGGGCGTAGGCGTGTCCGCGGCCGAGGCCTCGGGCAGCGTGGGCGAGAGGGGCTCGGGCACGCTGGCAGGCTCAGGCTCTGGTGCTTCCCGGTCAGCCTGCGGCGGCACACGCCACGGTGACGATGCGGCAGGTATGGGGATCGGGGGCGCGCCGTCGATCAGGTACGGCATCAGCGTGGCCGTGCTTGCGGCGGTGGCGCCGACCAGAGTGACGACGACCTGGTTGCGGGACGTGTGCCAGGCCTCGCGCAGCACTGCGCCGGCCGACGCCAGGAGCCCGACGCTCACGAAGGTGAGCATGGTCAGGTGCCGCTTGCCGCGCACCGCTACGGCTCCGTGGCGCGCCCTGGTGGCGGCTGCTGTTCGGCATCGGGTCTCCAGTTCTGCACCGAGGGGGAACGTTTCTGCGGCCGTGCGGAGCTGCTCGTCGGTGGCGGACTCTCGCGAGCCGCTCCCAGCTGACTGTCTGGCGAGGAGGTCGAAGCCTTCGGCGGCGATCTGCGCGGCGGCCTCGATCCGCCACTCTCGGTCGTCGTGGTCGTCGGCTCGGGGGCGTATGTCGTGGGTGGGTTGAGCGGGTCGGGGACGGCCGTACACCCTGAAAACAAGAGTGGTCGCGACCGTGAGCAGACATCCTGCTGCGACGGCCGCGACCACCTGAGCGACGTTGATCACTCCAGGCACCTATCCGTGAACGTGTACGTGACATATACGGAGTGTGATGCACGCGATCAGTCGCGATTACGTCACCGTCAGGCGCTATTCAGTCGATCGTGACTGGAACGTTACGAAGCGGAGCGGCTGCTTCGGGGGGCCGTCGGCGGGTCGTTCCGCCCTTCGGCTGCCCGCTGCTCCTCGATCTTCAGGCGGGCGCGCCGGTACGCCTCGTCTGCCTCTTCGGGCGACAGGTTCAGCCGGGCTGCCGTCATCTCGATGAGGTCCTGCAGGATGTCCAGCTCTCGGGAGGACAGCGTCGGCTGCTGCTCGGGTGCGGACCCGAGATCTCGTGCCGCGAAGGGCCCGCCCTCGGAGGTCGCCGTCGCTCCGGCGAGGGTGGGGGTGCCGCCGTTGAGCACACTGAAGACGGAGCCGTGCTCCCACCGAAGGGCTTCATCAAGGCCGCGCGAGGTCAGTTCGGTCGGCCGGTAGTCGCCGCGACGAATGGCGCGCAGTGCCTCGTACGAGATGCCGGCGGCCTGTGCCAGCTCTCGCCAGTTCATCCGTAGCGCGAGGCGACGCTGATTCATCGCCTCGTTGAGCCGCTCGTGCGGTTCTGGCATCAGCACCCTTCCTGACCAGCAAAACACAGGTTAACGCAACCTACCGCAGCATGCGGCTGGTGCACCTCCCGGGCACACCTACTTGCGTCCACTTGTGTTTTCTGGGCTTGCTACCTGTGTGGTCCTGCGTTAGCTTGTGGCGCATGCCAACCGCAGCAACAAGTTCAGTGAAGCGGGAGCGGCTCCGACGCGGTCTGACTCAGCAAGATCTGGCCGAAAAGTGCGCTAACGCGGGGGTCCCCGTGGACGAGTCGCACATCAGCCGAATCGAGCGCGGCATCTTCACGCCACGCCCGAGACTGCGGGCCCTCCTCGCCGAGCTCCTTGACCTCGACATCGACGACTTCGAGCGGCGGCCGCAGCCGGACGCCGAGACCAGGAACGTGGCGTGACGCGCGAGGAGCGGCGGCGGCTGATCCGTGAACTGGTCGACGCCGCACCGGCGCTGAGCCCGGAGGACGCCGACCGGATGCGCGCTCTGCTCCCCGTCGGAGCACGCGCCACGAGGCCGCCGGCTGTCCTTCCGCGGCAGGCGGAGCGCAAGGCCGCCTGACACAAGTACGGGGCCGTGCCCGGCTCCACCCGTGCACGACCCCTGAGCAACCCACACCCGCACCTACTGAGGAGTGGATCGCATTGAACGCATCTTCCCAGACCTCGCCCGGGGCGCCGCCCTGGGAACCCGCGGACCGGCCCGTGCCCGTGCCGCTGCCGGAGGCCTTCCGCGCCGCGACCGCCACGCCGCCGCTGCCCCCCGTCGCCCCCGCCCCGACCGCCGAGGTCGTGGCGCCGGTGTCGGCGGACGTGCCGCACCGCCTGCGGGCCCGGGCACCGGAGCCGGACGGCCCCGAGTGCTTCACCTGCGGCACCGACCAGAGTCTCCTGTACCCGGACCCCGGCGGCCGCTGCTACGAGTCCGGCGCCCCAGTCCTGTACTGCGGTCCTCACGTGTCCGACGGCAGCCCTGTCCGGGCCGCCGCCAAGGTCATGAACGCGGCCATGGAGAACGGCTCGGCCACGCCGCGCGAGCTCGCCCAGGCCGAGGAGGACGCCGGCCTCCTCTTCGACCCGCAGCGCGCCCAGGACATCGCCGACAACGCCCGCATTCAGGCCCACTTGGAGTTCGCTGTCGACCTCGGCCGCATGCAGGAGACCGTCGCCACGCTCTCGTACTTCAAGCAGCAACTCGACGGCATCCGCCGAGCGCTGTCCGGGCGCCCCGACAACGACCTCGTGTTCGTCCGGGAGGTCCTCGCAGCCGCCGACCCGCAGGCTCCGTTCGGCGCGCCGCTCCCGGTCACCTGGGACGGCATCGTGTGGGGCCCGAGCGGTGACACCGAGGGCGAGAACACGCTCGTCCCGATGACCACCTCCCACGGAGGCGCGGCCGCGCTCGTCCTGGACACCGAGCAGCGCCTCGCCCTTGGTGGCCTGCTGCTCACCCACGCGCACACCGGCTGCCCGACGCCCGGCTGCGGCATCGACGCCGTCACCGTCGACGAGGCCGATCCCACGATGTGGGGCTGGGTCCTCGTCCAGGTCGCCGGCACCGACAC
Source organism: Streptomyces sp. NPDC087787 (assembly GCF_044743035.1). Taxonomy (NCBI): domain Bacteria; kingdom Bacillati; phylum Actinomycetota; class Actinomycetes; order Kitasatosporales; family Streptomycetaceae; genus Streptomyces; species Streptomyces sp. NPDC087787. Next base: position 169,068 of record NZ_JBIUVQ010000007.1, on the reverse strand, counting down.
CCCGGCTCGCTGGTACTGCAACCCCTGGTGCGCGTCCGGTGCGATCACCGCGGCGGGCGCCGAGCTCGCCGCCGACGACCAGGCCGCGGCCGCCGACCCCGACGAGCAGGCGCCGGCCCCCGCCACGCCCGCCGCCGAGGAGGCCCCCGAGCCGTCCGCCACCGCCGTCGACGCGAGCGAGCCGCGTTGCGTGCGCTGCGGCTGCACCGACAACCAGGCGTGCCTGGGCGGCTGCCACTGGGTCGCCAACCGTCGCGACGTCCCCCTGTGCTCGGCCTGCGCCACCCCCGCCGAACTCGCTGTGTCCGGGGGCGCCCTGTGACCAGCGTGATCGAGACCTACCTGGGCTGGGAGGAGCCGCAGCACCTCGCGGCCTGCCGCAAGCCTGACTGGTCGGTCGACTTCCGCACGGACGACAACGAGTTCCGTGACCGCCACGGCAGCGACAAGCACGCCTGCCCGAACGAGGCCTGCGACCACGGCGACCGCTACCAGCGCACCACCGTGCGCATCGTGTGCACGTCCTGCCAGGCCGCGTTCGTCATCCGCGGCGAGGCGGACGGCATCAGCCGGGGCATGACGGCGAACACCACCTACGGGTACGGGCTGCCCCCGCGCCGCCTGGCCGGGCTGCTGCTGTGGCCCGGCGAGCCCTGGCTGAACCTCGGCAGCTACCGGAACGCCGACCCGTACGACTTCGTCGTCACCGCGCTGGGCGTGAAGCGCGTCGCGGAGGCCGACGTCGTGGGCGTGATCACCCAGTCCCGTGGCAAGCGCGGCGCGGTCACCTGGTCGGCCGGCGCCCTGCCCACCCCGGGACAGTACGGCCGCTTCAACTGGGGCCGCACGAACGAGGACACGCTGCGCTCCGTCGCCGCGGCCGCCAAGTGGATCGCCGCCCAGACCGCTGACACCCAGACGGGCGGTGACGGGCAGTGAGCACGGACAACACCATCGCGTTGCAGGCGGCTGTCGTCACCATGCTGCTGGCCAAGCGGCCCCAGCTCGCCACCCTCCCGATCGACTGGACGCTCAAGACCAACGGCTCCATCTACGTGGACCTGGCCATCTGCGCGCCGACGTCGTGCGTCCCGGCGATCGCGAGCGAGCTCGCCAAGGCGATGCGCGGCGCGGCGCTGGAGGTCAGCGGCCCCCTGCGGTTCCGCGACGGGCGCCCGTACCGGTCGTACCAGGTGCGCGGCAAGCACGCCGGCGTGCGGGTCGACTTCGACGGCCTGGAGCACCTCGACGGTGGTGACGAGTCGTGACCACCCTTCAGACCAGCGGCGCGCAGACGGCCGGGAAGAGCACCCGGGACAGCCGCCGGCTGTCCGCGGGCGAGGCCACCCGGACCCTGCCCCTGCCGCAGCTCCCGTACGCCGACGCCGTGCACGCCGCCCTTGCCGAGGCGCGGATCGCGCCGGACGTGGTCGAGGCGGGCCTGCGCAACGACCAGCCGCGTAACCCGCGCAGCAGGCCTGAGCTGTTCCTGCGGCTGGTCTGGCTCCCGGACCACGCGGCCCTGGCCTCGGCGGCCGCCGAGGAGGGCGGGCTGACCCTGCGCTGGTCGGGCGTGACCGGCTGGTCCGCCCACAACCACGCCGACGTCCGCCTGCTGCCCGTCGACGCGCTCGCCGACCCGGCGCTGATCGTGGACGCCGCCCGGCACTACGCCCGGCACGGCCTGACCAAGCAGTGGGTGCACCCCTTCGAGGCGCGCTGGTCCGAGGCGGTCTACCTCGACATCGCCCTCACACGGTTCGACGAAAGGGAGGGACTGCTGTGATCCACGCCGAGATGATCCTCGCCGCCCTGTGCATCGCGGCCCTCGCGGCCTGGCTGGTCCAGGCCATCGTCGACGAGCGGGCCTCCGCCGCGCCGCCGAAGCGGATCAGGCCGCACGTCCAGACCCCGCCGCCGGCGCCCGCCCCGCTCAACGCCGACCTGCCGCACGCCCGCATCGCGCGCGCCGACCGTGCACACGGCCGTCATCGCCACCCCGAGGAGCCGTCCTGATGAGCACCCGTCCCGGGCTCGTGGCCGAGGCCGCGATCGACGTCCTCGCCGCCCGCCTCTCGTACGAGATCCCCGGGCTCGAGCAGGACGAGATCCGCCGTATCGCCCGCGCCCAGGCCGCGGTCCTCACCCGCGATGGCTTCCGCATCACCGCCCCGGCCGCGGCCATCGCGACCACGCGCCGTCGCCTCAAGGCCACCCGCACCACCACCTGAACCCCGGGCGGGCGGGACATCGACCCGCTCTGTCCCGCTCGCCCGGCACTAAGCAGCTCTGGAGCACCCCGCATGTACAACCTCGCGCCCAAGACCGCGCCGTGGTTCGAACACCTGACCGACAGTGTCCGCGCTCTCGGCGAAGCCGCCCGCGAATGGAAGCTCGCCTCCACGGCGGCCTCCCTCGCCTACGCCCACGCCGACATAGATCGCCACCCCTGGCACGCGGGCAAGGTCACCGGACAGACCATCCCCGAAGAAGGCGGCTGGGCCGCCGAACTCGCCGCCACCCGCAGCCCGCACATGAACGCCGTGTTCGCCCTGCAGCGCCACTACCTCAACGCCAAGCACGCCACCGCCAACGGGTACGAGGACGCGGCCCTGCTCTTCGCCTCCGGTGCGGTTTGGGCCATCCGCCAGGTACGCGCCGGCGAGCAGCCCGGACGCGTGGTGTTCGCCATGGACAGGACCGACCAGCGCAACCTGGTCGCTGGCAGCTTGGACGCCGAAGCGGACGCCTTCAAGGAAGCCCGCTACAGCGAAGCGGCGAAGCTACGCGCCGCGTACGACCGAGCCATGGACTGCTTCCACGCCCGTTTCGACGCCGAGGGCATCGACGGCCAGGACTACATCGCGGACCACGAAGCCTCCGAGATGCATGAGCTCTGGGTCATCTCCGAGGGCCTGGCGGACGCCTCCTATTCCTACGGCCTGCTCGCCGAGCGCGCCCTGCAGTTCGTCCTCCTCGGCCCGAAGGACGCCCACCGCAAGCAGCTCGCCGAGCAGCGGGCCGCCCAGCAGCAGGCGACCACCGAGAGCGAGGCGCAGTGAGTGTCGTCGACCAGCACGCCGAGGCGCACCGGCTGAAGAACGAGCTCGGCTACGGCGCGCGCCGGATCGGTACGGAGCTCGGGATCACCCGCCACGCGGCCACCCAGCTACTCGACCGGCCGCTCCCTCAGCCGGTGGCTGAAGTGGCTGAGGTGACGCGGCAGCCGGCCGTGCCGGTGGCTGAGCGGGTGGCTGGCCACCTGGCCGTGATCGTCGGCCACCGCCCGCAGACGCAGCCGCTCGACGACGTCGACCGGATCCAGCGCCCGGCGGTGGCAGACCAGACGGAGGCGACCGACCAGCCCCCGGCCGCGCCGCCTGCACTGCCGCGCCGGGCGGCTGGGCCGCTGGCTGGGATCGACGTCAGCCAGTGGCCGGCACTACGCCGAGACCTGGCCATCCTCGCGCAGTGTGGCCGGTCCCCCGAGGCGCTGGTGCACCAGGCGGTCGTCACCCTCGCGCACAGCTACCGGCAGGCCCTGGCCAGGGGCGAACTCGCCCCCGGCCAGCCGTTCATCGCGATGGACATGACGCTCCGCCCCCTGCCGATGCCGGCGCCCCGGAACACCTGATGACCGGGCCGTCCGCCCCACCCCTCCGCACCCGGGGCGGGCGGCCCACCCGAGACGTGGCCGAGGAGGCCGTGATGATCCGAGCCCTGGCTGCCCTCATGGCGGCCGCCGCGGCCACGGTCCTGGCGGTGGCTGCCTGCCACGGCCCGTCATCGGCGGCCGCTCCCCGGCCGTGGCCGAACCCGGCTCCGGCCACCCCGGCCGCCGGCCCCCGGTAGCGGCGCCGTGGCTGGCTGGTGGGCCCCAACTGGCCTGTATGGCCTGCACGTCGACCTCGGCCACTACCACTCCCACCGGCGGGTGTGGCTGAGGCAGCCGGCCGCCCGGTTCACCTGCCGCCACGGCTGCATCGAGGAGGTCACCGGCCCCGAGGACGTCGCCGATCTCACCGCCCGCATCACCACCGACCACGCCTGCCCGGGCCCACCCCAACTCCATTGACCCTCCCCACCCCGGGCCGGGCCCCAGCACCGGGGCCCGGCCCCTATCCCCACAGCGAGGTACCTCCATGACCCACACCCCGCCCACGAGAACCGCCCCGACGCCCGGCGACCTCGCCAGCGCGCGCCCCCGGCCCCCGGCCGCACCCACCTCGTCCACCCGGCCCGCTGACGCCGGCGTCTACGACCGGCACCGGTGGGAGCAGGCCCTCCTCGCCGCCGACCTCCCGCACAGCAACGCGCGACTGCTCGGCCTGGTCCTGGCCCACCTCGCGGGCCCGGGCGGGTACATGCCGGCGGGCGGTATGCAGCACGCCGGACGGCTCGCCGCGACCGCCCGTATGACCGCCCGGCAGACCCGCATCTCGCTGCACTACCTGCAGGCCACCAAGCTCATCTACCGCCCGGACATCGCCGACTGGACCGCTACCGACGTGGTCCGGCCGATCACTCTCACGATGCCGCCCGCGGCCGCCGCCCACCGACCGCCCGGTGACGGCCGCCTATGAGCGACAGCCCGGAGCAGTTAGAGCTCCTGCCCCCGGACCCGCCGCGCTGGGGCGGTCCTTCCGCCGCCCCGGCCGAGCCGATCCGCACCCAGGGCCGCGTCGAGTTCGCCGTCCGCTGCGACGGCGATGACGGCTGCGGCATGGTCCACCGCCACATCAGCCCCGGCGTCCGCACCGCCCCGTGCGGCGCCACCTACACCGTCCCCGCCCCCGACCACGGTGGCGGGGACGGCCCCGCTGACGGCTGAACGTTTCCTCACCCGCCCGACCTTGGAGCACGCCGTGCACGACAACCCTCCGGACCGAGCGAGCGGCAGCGTCCCGCACACCTTCCGCCTGCGCATGGCCCGGCAGTGGGTTCCGCAGATGCCTCCCGAGCTGCGCCGCCAGAAGGCCTTCCTGTACGCCCTGGCGACCGTTGCGGCCATGGCGGACGCGGCCGGCCGTACGCGCTGGCACAGCAAGGACGGCGAGTTCGGGCGGGCGCTGCGGATGAAGGAGCTCGCCTCGGCGATGGGGTCGGACGAGAAGGACGCCCGTCGCTACCTGGCGGCCGCCATCGCGGCGGGAGTCCTGACCACTGAGCAGGCCCCGCGGCGTGGACGCACCACCGTGTATGTCCTCCTGGTCCCGCCGACGACGCCGCGGTGGGCGGCCGCGCACGCTGTGCTCACCGCCGGCTGTGCCGCCGTCACTGAGACCGACCCGCACGCGGCCGCCGGCCGGACCGAGTTCGGGGGAGCGTCCCCCGTTCTCGACTCACCCGCCCGCTACCGGAGTTCGGGGGACGCCTCCCCGAACTCGGCTGCTGTTACCGCCGGTCAAGTTCGGGGGACGTCTCCCCATTGCAGTTCGGGGGACGCCTCCCCGTTGAGAACGGGGGACGCCTCCCCCAATACAACCAGGGGTTCCCACGAACACCCCCACGAGATGGTTGCTGTAGGACCTCAAGTGCGGGATGCGCGGGGGCATGAAGCCCACGAGCGAGTCGATGACTCTCCGTCACCGGTCGGGCAGTTGCCGCTCCGCGTCGTGCCTGCGCCTCGGCCCGGCACCCGGTCCGGAGGGCGCACGCCCCGGATGCCCGAGGGACAGTCGCCGCTACTGATGCCCGTCCCGGGCCCTGCGCGCCCCTTTGAGCGCCCCGCGCACGCCCCGTCGGGTGATCGCTCCATCGGCGCCCCTCCGGAGGGCTGGAGGGCCGCTGTGGCTCGCGAGCGTCCCGAGGCGGCGGCCCGCACCTTCCGCGACCGCTGGACCGGCCCGCACGCCGACCTGCTGTCCGACCCCACCGGCACCTGATCTCCACCGACACCTGCCCCGAAAGGACTTCGACCTGCGATGCCGTACCCCGCCCCGCGCCCGCCCGCCGCCGCCAGCGGCCCCGGCCAGTGCCCCAAGTGCTGGCAGAGCGTGCTGTGGACCATCACCGCCGCCGGCAACCGCCAGCCGGTCAACCCCAGCCCCGACCCCGACGGCCGCGTCGCCGTGTACGCCGACGTCACCGGCCGCTACCGCTCCCGCCAGCTGTCCAACGACCGCCCCATCCCCGAGCACGCCGAGGTCCTGTACAAGGCCCACGCCGCCACCTGCACCGCCCCCCGCTCCCGCCCCCAGCGCCGCGGCGTCCGTCCCACCAGGCGGCAGCGGTGACCGCCCAGCCGCGCGAGGACGTCGCCGCGATGCTCCGCGCCGGCGCCACCTACCGGGCCATCAGGGAGCAGCTCGGGGTGTCCCACGGAGTGATCAGGAAGACCCGCATCGTGTACGAGATCCCCACGCCGCGCCGCAGCAGCCCGCAGGGCGCCGAGCTCCGCGCCGCCACCGAGCGCCGCTACCCGAAGGTGGCGGAGATGCTCCGGGCCGGAGCCACGCACCGGCAGATCACCGCGGCGACCGGCGCGAGCGCCCCGACGCTCGTGCGGGTCCGCCGGATCCTCGGCGTCCCCGTGCCGCCCCGCAACATGCGCAGCACCCGGACGATCGCCGAAGGCCTCGCTCTGTACACCGAGCCGTACGGCGACGGCCACGCCCGCTGGACCGGCCCGTACGCCGGCTGCAAGCCGCATCTGGCGGCGGGCGGCCGCCGCTACAGCGCCCGGCGCGAGGCCTTCCGCGCCCACCACGGCCGCCCGCCCGTCGGCACCGTCCGGGCGTCGGCGTCCTGCGAGGAAGCCGGCTGCATCGCCGGCGCCCACCTCACCGACCAGACCATCCGCGACGAGGCCCACCTCGACGCCCTCTACCAGGACATCTTCGGAGACACCGCGTGATCAGCCCCCTACTCATCCTCGTCGTCACCGCCGCGGCGACCGTCCTCGGCATCCGCCTCGGCTGCGCCGCCGAGCGGCTGGTCGCGCGCAGGCACGCCGGCGACCTGCCGGACGACGACCGCCGCCCCGAGCCGGCCGGTACCCGGTATGCCGCGGACCACCGCCGCACTATCGCCGACGCCCTCGAGGACTGGTGGCTCACCACCGACCCTGCCCTGCCCTTCGACCACGACCAGGTCGCCGAACACGTCGACCGCCTCCTGACCAACGCCGGCTACCGCATTACCCCCGGCATCAGGACCAGCTCCCCGAACATGCAGCAGCCCAGGCGACGGAGGCCGACCAATGCCTGAACCCGGAACCCTCGTCATCGCCGGTCTCGCCTGCGGGCTCGTCGGCTGCCTGTGCGGGCTGGCCGCCGTCATCACCTACCTCGTCCACACCCTCCGCCGCCTCCGCCGCAGGAACAGCACGTGAGCCCCGAGCAGGTCTTCCTCGTCGCAGCCATCGGCGGCATCGCCGGCACCGTCGGCCTGGCCGCGTTCGTCGGCCTCGCCCTCGCCGTATACGCCGCCGTCACCCGCTTCCACGAGGCCCTCGAAGGCCGCAAGGCCCGCCGCCGGGCCGCACGCGAGGACCTCGCCACCTGCCAGGCCATCCACGCCTTGCCCACCACCCACCACCCGACCGAGGAGCAGCAGTGACCATTCCGATCCGCGTCCCCGCCACTCAGCAGAAGCGCGGCGGCCGCCGTCGCCTGGAGGTGACCCTGCCGTGAGCGAGCGACTCGTCATCGACTGCCACCAGCTCTACGAGCGCCTTTACGGCACGGCGGACGGCATGCACGCTGTGCAGACGTGGCTCCGGGCTAACGGCATCGACCCAATGGACGTCCCGGTCCACTCGGAGATGGTCATCACCGACAGCGCGTTCGGCGTGGTCATCCGCTACACGGCGCACTTGCTGAACGCCGACGGCTGCCGGTACGTGGACCCGGACAACCCGGACCGAGGCGCTGCCGTGGAGGAGCGCACGGCGCTGCTGAGGCTCCCGCCGCCCGCCGACTGGCCGACCACGACGGGCGGTGAGCGGTGAACCCCGCCGAGGAACTCCTCACCGCCGCCGCGACGATGCGCGTGCTCCCCGGCCCGGCGGCCGAGCCGATCGCCCGCCTGCTCGAGGCCCTGGCGACGAGCGTGCACGACGAAGGCGCACCGTTCCGCGAGGAGGCCCTCGCTACGGCCCGGGCCATCAACGGGACGCGGTGAGCGCTGCGGCGACCAGACCGGCCTCGCACGCGGGCGCGCCTGCGATTGCGCGCGTGGAACGCAGGCGCGCCCGAGCGAGGGCCTTCCCTTACTGGCGAGTACGAGTGGCCGGAGTTCACCGGCCAGGAAGAACGATCATGACCACTGACGACCACACCATCTGGATCGGCTCCGCCGTCGACCGCGAGGGCAAGGCCGCCTGCCACTTGACGTGGGGCCGCCTGGAGGCGCTGCTGACGCCGCAGGTGGTGACGGACACCGCCCGGGACCTGGCGGCGGCCGCCGCGCACGACGTCGCACTCCTCTCCGTCCTCCGCAACACGCTCGGCCTCGACGTCCAGACGGCCGGCCACCTGCTCCTCGACGTCCGCGCCCGCCGCGCCATGCCGCCCACGCCCTCCGCCCTGCGAATCGAAGCCGTCGCCGGGATGAAGACCGGCATGCCGTACGTCCACGTCGCCCGCGGCTCCATGAAAGCTCAGCTCACACCGGACGAGGCCCGGGAGATGGCAGTGCTCTGGACGCAGGCCGCCCTCGCCGCCACCACCGACGTCCGCCTCCGGTACGCCCTCGGCGAGTGGGACCACCTCACCCCCGCCCAGATCGACGACCTGTTCCAGAAGATGCAGGAGCTCCACCGGTGAGCGCCTGCGCCCTCTGCCCCCGCGACGCGCCCGACGGGCAGCACGCCTGCCACGCGCACGCCGACGATCTGCGCGGCTGGCTCGCCGAACTCCCGCACCAGGTCCGGTGGCTGGAGCAGTTCGTGGCCCCGTCGGCGAGCCCCGCGCAGGGACGCATGGGCGGTACCGGCCGCGCGGACGCCCCCGTCCCGGTCGACATGCGCGTCCTGACCCTCCTCGCCCCCGGCCACGCCGAGCCGCCCGCGGACCGCGACGAGGACGACGACGAGACCGTGCCGATCCTCGCGTTCCTCGGCGCCTGGGCCGGCCACATCGCCTACCACTACCCGGCCGCCGGTCGCGACGCGTACGGCACCGCCCGCACCCAGCCCTGCGAGGAGGCCTGGCCGCGCCACTACGAGACGATCCCCGGCTGGTGCGCCTGGCTGACCGCGTACCTCCCGTTCACGCTCACCCTGCCCCCGGTCACGGTCGCCCAGTTCCACCGGCAGCTCGACGCCGTCGTCCACCGCGTCCGCGACCTCACCCACGCCGTGCCGCACCGCCACCCCCAGGCCGCGCCCTGCCCCGACTGCGAGGCCTTCGCCCTCGTCCGCACCGACGGGAAGTGGGGCATCACCTGCGAGGCCTGCGGCCACTACCTCGAGCCGGACGCGTACGACGAGCACGCCGCCCGGTTCCTGGAGGCCCTCCAGGGCCCCGCCCCTGACCAGACCCCCGCCGCATAACGCCCGCCCACACGAGAGGATCAGCCCCATGAGCACCCGAGTAACCGTCCGAGTCCTGCTGCTGATCGGTGACCAGGCCGAGATCGTCGCCGACGTCCCGCCCGCCGAGCGGGGCGAGCCCGTCCGCTACCCGGCCGCCGAGATCGCCGAGGCCGCCGGCGTGCCGGTGCGCGAGCTGGCAGGCCTGCGTCTGACCGCCGAGGCCGGCGCCGATGACCGCCTGTCCGGCTGGCGCCGCGCCTAGAGATCCCCAGGTCCCGGGGCTGGCGCAGGCCCCGGGACCTTTCTCTGACCCAGGGGTGTTGCAAAACACTAAGGGGCGTTGTAAGCTACTAACCAAGAGGTGAGGGGCCGCGAACCCCGACCCTCCGATCCATCTCAACTCAACAGTGGAAGGACAGTCACATGGCTGACCGTGAAGACGAGATCATGGAGGGCCTGGCCCACGGGATCTCCCTGGTCTACAGCCTCCTCGTCGAGGTCTGTGCGCTGCTCCCCGTGCCGATCGGCCTCCCGGCCGACCAGTACATCGCCGCCGACGCCGCGATCCCCGCAATCCAGCGGGCGGCCGAACTCGGCAAGGAGCAGCCGATGGGTGAGGCCCAGGAAGCGCAGCTGTTCAGCGGCTGCGTCCACCTCCTCGCCGCGATCGACCTCTACGCACTGTGTGCGATGAGGTTCACGGTGACCCGAGCGGAGGGAAGCGGAGCCAACCTCGTTCACGCCGAGGACTCGCTCAAGAACCTGGCGCTCTGGCTGACGATCAACTCGCTCGACTGATCCACCCCGCCCCCCGGCACCCGGCCGGGGGGCGGCCCCACTGAAAACGCAAAGACCGGCAAGGGCCTGGCCGAAGCCAGCGGCGCAAGCGCCGTCGCGAAACCCTTACCGGTCCGATCCATCCCCCAACAGGAGGACAGGCCCCCATGGTAGACCGCACGGCCACCCCCGAGCCGCGCCGCGAACCCGAGACCCTCGACGAGGCAGCCGCCCGCACCGGCCGCCCCGTCACCACGCTGCGCCACACCTACAGCCGCCACCCCGCCTGGCCCGCCCCCCTGCCCGAGCGGCGCGGCCGCCACACCCTGTACGACCCCGCCGCCATCGACGCCTTCCTCCGCGACCACGTCGACCGGGCCGTCCCCCAGCTCGAGCCCACCCGCCTCTACACCGCCCGCCAGCTCGAGGCCGCCGGCGTCGGCATCACCGCCGGCACCATCCGCGCCGACCGCACCCGCGGCCGCTGGCCGGCCCCCGACAGCGCCGACGGCGGCACCAACCGCTGGACCGGCGCCACCGCCACCAAGGCCCTCGCCAACCGGCGCGGGTACCGCAAGGCCACAGGAGAGCAGCAGTGATCCGGCGCGAGACGTTCTGCGACGGCAGGCTCGTCAAGGAGATCGACCAGGTCGACGTGAGCACCCGCAGCCTGCGCGAGCAGTTCATCGACGGCTGCTGGCGCTGGCTGCTCGATGGCGAAGAGGTTCAGGACGTGGAGGCCGAGGCCTTCCGCACTGTGTGGGATGCCCAGCACTGAAAGGGGCGCGCCTCCGCTCTCTGCCGTGCCACGCTGTCCCTGCCAGCACCAGACCGGGAGGCACAGTGACGCAGCGCTTCGAGATGCAGATGAGGCCGGAGTCCGGGGCGCCGTTCCGCCCCGGCGCGTTCGACCGCATGATCGGCGCGCGCGTCCCCATGACGATCGGAGGACGTCCTGTCGAGGGCGGCTGCAAGGTCGTGAGCGCCGAAGTCGCCGCCGACGGACGCTCCGTGGCCCTGACGCTGGAGGCGCCGGACGGCACCCTGCCGACCAGGCCCGACGCCGGCCGCGCCTTCACTATCAGCGAGGACGCACCGGCCGCCGCGCCCGGCCTCCCCTTCGAGGAGCGGCGCCGCCTGTTCTGGCTGTCCGACGCCGGAGTCACCGAGCTGCACACCCGCACGCCTGGTGACGCTCAGCGCTGAGAGGCAGGCGCCTGTCACAGGTCCGTGGCACACTGCCCGTGGCAGTAACTCCGACAGTCCCGGTCGGCGCTTCACAGACCCGCCCTGCACCCGAAGCAGGGCGGGTCGCTGCGTTTACCGGCGCAGCCGGGTAGACCGCACCCCCTCCTCGCGAGCCTCCCCCCAACGGCCCCCCGGACGCACGGTGCACGAACACCTGTTCCCATCAGACACTCATGGGCATCCACGCACCGACTCGCTCGCCACCACGGCGCACGCGACCGCACCGGAGGAGAAACCCCATGCCCAACTGGACACTGCTCCACGGCGACGCCCTAACCGTCCTGCCCACCCTCACCGACCCCATAGACGCCGTCATCTGCGACCCGCCATACAACTCCGGCGGCCGCACCATGACCGAACGCACCAGCCGCACCGCCCGCGAGAAGTACATGACCAGCGGCGGCCGCGAACACGGCTTCGACCTCGGCGACTTCACCGGCGAGAACCGCGACCAGCGCTCATACACCGCCTGGCTCGCTCTCAACCTCGCCCACTGCTACCGGCTCACCCGCCCCGGCGGTGCCGCACTCGTCTTCACCGACTGGCGCCAGCTCCCCGCCACCACCGACGCCCTGCAGGCCGCCGGCTACACCTGGCGCGGCGTCGCCGTGTGGCACAAGCCCCTGGCCCGGCCCCAGCCCGGCAGACCCAAGCAGGACTGCGAGTTCATCGTCTGGGGCAGCAACGGTGCCATGGTCCCCGGCAACGACCCCGTCTACCTGCCTGGCCACTTCACCGGCAGTCAACCCCGCGGCGCCGCCCGCCGCCACGTCACCCAGAAACCCATCGAGCTGATGCAGCAGCTGGTGCGCATCGTCCCGCCCGGCGGAACCGTCCTCGACTGGTGCGCCGGATCTGGCACCACCGGCGTCGCCGCGCTCCTCGAAGGCCGCGACTTCATCGGCATCGAGCAGTCCGCCCAGTATGCCGACACCACGCGTACCCGGCTCGCCGAAACCGCCGCATGAGCAGCCGCCGGCCCCTGGCTGGACAAGATCGCCACTTAGCGTCACACTCGCACCAGTAGCACACGTGTGCCCATCGGCTCCCATTTGATGATCACCAGCGCCGTAACTGCCGGACGTCGCGCACCGGCCCGCAGCCCCGGACCACCACGGCCCGGGGCTGCGGCATAGCCAGAACAGAACGGAGGCGCCATGCACCTCCTCCGCTTCACCACCGCCGAGGCCGCACAACGCGCCACCGCCTGGCGCCGACTCGTCTCCGCCGGCGCCGCCGAGGTCACCCCCGCCACCGTCCGCCAGTGGGCCAGCAGAGGCCACCTCAAGCCCTGCGGCCTCGACGAACGCGGCCACCCCCTGTACGCCCTCGCCGACCTCGCCCGCGCCGAGAAGGCAACCCGCAGCCGCGCCCTGCGCCTGGTCGGCATCCCCACCCGATAACCCCCGCTGCCCGACGACGGGACAGTCGGCCTCACAGACCACCTGCGGCAGGGTGGCGGAAAGGGTGCCGCCCGGGTGCCCCAACACCCGGGCGGCGCCCCACCACCATCAGCCTGCGGGACAGAGTTCCTCCCCCGCGTCCAGCCACTCCGCGTAAGCGCCCTCGTCCTTCATGTCCCACAACAGCACGCCCGCGTTGCCCTTCACGAACCCCGGTCGCGCGATCGTCCCGGTCAGCAGATAGTTCTCACCGTCCGCCGCGTTCAGGTAGGCGCCACCGTTGATCGCGTCACTGCACGCCATCACCACGTTCGACGTCTTCCACGGCCATCCCTTGCCCCACGACCCACGGGACGCGATCACACTGTCGTCGGTCTGGCGCACCGTATGCCCGGGGAACAGCGCGTCCTCCGTGGGCGACGGCTTGGGCTTGGGCTTGGGCTTGGGCTTCGGCTTGGGTGCCTGGCTGCTCGCCTCTGCGGAAGGCGATATTGACGGTTCACTCACCGATGGCTTTGGCGCCGGAGCAGACGTCGGCGGCTTGCTCGGCGCCGCGCTCGTCGATGGACTCCGGCTCGGCTCCGCACTCTCACCGTCCGAGTTCGAGCTGCCGCATCCCGCGCACGCGAGCCCAACGGCCGTCACCATCAGAAGAGTTCTCTTCAGTCCCATGCCCGCACACCCTGGCAGCGTGCGCGCTGCTACGGACCGAAGTGACCGATCTGTGACAGGTAGACAGACCCGCACCCACCACGACCCGGTGGAATCACCGCCATGCCCCGCACATCCCTCACTGTCACCAAGCTGTCCGACGCCGGCAGCCCCGACCCCGCCGAGGCCGCACAACGCGCCACCGCCTGGCGCCGACTCGTCTCCGCCGGCGCCGCCGAGGTCACCCCCGCCACCGTCCGCCAGTGGGCCAGCAGAGGCCACCTCAAGCCCTGCGGCCTCGACGAACGCGGCCACCCCCTGTACGCCCTCGCCGACCTCGCCCGCGCCGAGAAAGCCACCCGCAACCGCGCCCTGCGCCTGGCCGGAATCCCCACCCGATAGCTCCCGCTGCCCGGTGAGGCGGCCGGAAGCCCCCGCGTGCGCCCCAACGCCCGCGGCGCGGGCCCGGTACCGGGCAGCGGGACCACGTCACAGAACGGCCACACACCACGCACAGCGCCCCCATACAGCCGATGATGCCCCTTCAGCACCTACGTGTCCTTGGGGGGACATCGTGTTCAGAAGAGACCCGGAGAAGGCCGCGCAGAAGGAAGCACGTCGGGCAGAGAAGCGCAGGCAGCGCGAAGAGTGGGCCGCCAACAGGCAGGCCGAGAAGGAAGCCCTCAGCCAGTGGCGGAGCGCACACCCGGCCGAGAAGACCCTCAACACCGCGGCGATGATGCGTTCGTGGCCCAGCTCCAAGTTCGGCGAGACCACGCTCGGCCCCATCCGCGGCGGGCACGCAGAGTTCATCAACGCAGGCGCGCACAAGGGCTGGACAGCCACTCGGCTCGTCGCCGGCGCTGCCACGCTCGGTGTGTCCGCCGCCGCCACCGGGCGCAAGAACAAGGGCGCCGCGGTCATCAACGTCACGTTCGGCAACGGCGCAGCCCAGACCTACAACGTGACCCCCGAAAACGCGACCCTGCGCGCTGCCAACCAGTACGTCACCGCGTTCAACGCTCTCGCTGCGCAACTCGACAGCGAGGCTGAGCAGCCCTGACCCAGGGGAGGTGGCGCCCGTGGCCGGCAATCCCCGCAACGGGCGCCCCTACCGCCGACTCTGCGCCCAGCAACGCGCCCTCGGCCTGCCCTGCTGGCGCTGCGGCCAACCCATCGACTACAGCCTCACCGGAGCCGCCGCACAACGCTCCCGCTGGGCCTTCACCCTCGACCACGCCATGCCACTCAGCCTCGGCGGCGACCTCCTCAACCCCGCCAACGCCCGCAGCGCGCACCGCCGCTGCAACAGCGCCCGCGGTAACCGCATCACGCAGCCCATGGCCCGAACCTCACGGAGGTGGTGACCATGAGCGACCGGTGCACGGAGATGGCTCTCGCGGACCTGCTCCAGGGCTTCACCAACGGCGACGGTACCGGCTGGGACGAGGAACGAGCCTGGCTGGAGAAGAACCACCCACGCCGTCTGGCGCGCATCCGCTCCGAGATCAAAGCCGGGCTGTTCCCGCCCGTCCGACTCGACTTCAACGACCACTCAGTGGTCGACGGACACCACCGCATCGTCGCCGCGCTGCAACTCGGACGCCACACCGTCCCGGTGGCCGACGCCTGGGACGGCAGCGACTGGGCCCTGCACGCCAGCAAACGAGGCGGCGACGACCAAGAGGAGCCGGTGACCGTGAGCGACAGGCACCAGCTCACCCCACGCCAGGCCCCGCCACCACCACGCTGGTGGCAGTACAGCCACGCCGCCACCGGCCTCACCTACTGGCTGCGCTACCTCATCGGCGAGCCCCGCGAGTTCATCTACGTCGTGCCACGCCGCATCGCCTGCCGCCTCGGCTGGCACAACGTCACCTGCCGCGGCCGCCGCGACCACCCGAAGGGCCGGTGACCGTGAGCAAGCACGAGCAGGACCTCGCCACGCTGCAGGCACGTATCGTCACCGCCCTGCGCACGCGGCCGCCCCGCGTCCTGCGCTGGTACCGGCCCGGCGCCAAGGGCCTGGAACGCCAGATCCGAAGCGTCCTCGACGACCCGCGCAGCGCCGTCGCCCGCATCCCTGGCCGGCTCGCCTGCCGCCTCCTGCGACGGCACAACTGGACCTGCATCGCCCGCCCCGCCCCGCACCCCAGGACATGGTGACCATGAGCGAAGAAGCACAGGACTTCCCGGACTGGCTCGCCGAGCAGCACCGCCACGCCCAGACTCAAGCCGTCGGCGCGGCCCAGGTCGCCCAGGCCCTGTACGAACAGGCCGTGCAGCACGAGGACTACGCCCGCAAGAACGCCGGCAGCCGGTATCTGCGCGACAGCGTGGCCGAGGAACGCGGCCTGGCCCAGGCCTACAGCGCCCGGTCCGCCGAGGCCCGCGCACTCGCCGAGATGTGGGCCCACGTCGCCCGCGCCCTCGCCGACTTCTACCTGCCACCCGAACCCGTACTGCGTATCAGCACCGAGCAGCCGAACCAGCACCCCGACGCCGCCGGCCAGAAGGCCATCAGGGACCTGATCAAACGCCCATACCCCGGGTGAGACGAGCCCCGGGCCGGAGGTGACGCAGAGTGCTGTACGTCGTCACCGGCCTGCTGCACCGCATTGCACGGCGCTGCCCGACCCACGACCGAGCCTCACACGCCGTCACCAGTCGGCTAGAGCGCCAGCTCGGCATGAAGCCGAGTGCTCCGCCCGCCAGCTTCACGGACTCGTACAGCGACCCAACCCTGATCGACTGCAGGCACGCTTGGTGCCACACACGGAGGCGGTGATCGTGGACGACGAGGAACTGCGAGACCGCTGCTGCGGATGCGTCGGGCCGTACTGCTGCCGATGTGGTGAAGCGCCGTGCTCTACGTCGTGACCGGCCCGCCGGCCGCGGGCAAGAGCTCGTGGATCCAAGCGCACGCGACAGCGCGTGACATCGTCATCGACCTGGACCGCATCGCCCTCGCCCTCACAGGTCCTGGCGCGCCCCAGTGGAACCACGATCCGTTGGTTCAGCGGGTCGCGCAGCGTGCCCGGTTCGCCGCCATCGATGAGGCGGTCAGGCACCTGGACGAGGTCGACGTCTACCTGATCCACACCATGCCCAGCCCCAAGGCGAGGGCCAAGTACCAGCGCCTCGGTGCCCGGATCGTGGTGGTCGACCCGGGCGAAGACGTCGTGCGCGAGCGCGTGCGGACGATGCGCTCGGAGGGCATGGACCGCGTGGTCACTCGCTGGTACCGGACCTACCGGAAGGGCGGGTCACGCCCTGTCACGGTCCAGGCGTCCCGGGACTGGTGACCCTGGGCGAGGGCCGGCCCGGGGGCGCCGCCGGCCCCGACGTTGATCTTCGTCCGGGCCGCGGCCGCGAGTGGATCATGGGCCGGGGCGGGAGAGTGGATCAAAAGTTCAGGGCGAGGGTGGGCGACCCAAACGCCCTTGTCGCCCGGTTCTCTCCCCGCAGCGGAGATCCTAATCCGCCCGAACCGAGTTCGAATGAATTAGTGACGCTCCGTCACCATCTGTATGGTTACGCTCCGTTACGGATCACCCGTCACGTTGCGTCACTGTCTGTCCGGTTACAGGGGGTGATGCCCGATGGGTGACACTCCGAAGCGGCGCCTCCGCCGCGGCGCCGTCGCCGCGGCGACCACCACCCAGCTCGACGAGCTCGGCGTCGACCCCACCTCCACCGCCATGGCCGCGACCGCCCTCCGGCTCGCCGCCGAGGTCGACTCGGCCCCCGACACCAAGGCCGCCGCGACTGCCGCCCGCGAGCTGCGCCAGGCCATGGCCGTGGTGGTCGCAGCCGCTCCCCCGAAGGAGCGCGGCGACAAGATCGACGAGCTCAACGCCCGGCGCGCGCAGCGGCTCTCCCCTCGGGCCGGTAAGGGCACCGGGTGATCGGCTGCCAGACCCCGCGGATCCTGTCCGTCCCCTGGTACCGGCGCGTCGACACCGGCCGGTGGGACGGCACCGAGGACCAGGTCGCCCTGGACTACCGCTCGCCCGCGGGGCAGGAGTGCATCGAGCTCGCCGAGAGCGCCCACCTGAAGCTGGACCCGTGGCAGCAGCTCTCCCTGCACCACTCCCTCGCCGAGGACGACGACGGCCGGTGGACGTCGCTCGAGGCGGTACTCAACGTCGCCCGGCAGAACGGCAAGGGCGGCTTCCTCGAGGCCCGCCAGCTCGGCGAGGTCATCCTGTTCGGCGGGAAGCTCGTCATCCACACGGCGCACCAGTTCAACACCGCGCAGGAGTCGTTCCTGCGCCTGGACCAGATCTTCGAGGGCTCCTACGACCTGAGCCGCCGGGTCAAGCGTGCACGCCGCTCGCACGGCGAGGAGGGCTTCGAGTTCTTCAACGGCGCCCGCATCCGCTTCCTGGCGCGCGGCGGCGACTCGGGCCGGGGGTTCTCCGGCGACCTGGTCATCATGGACGAGGGCATGAAGCTGCGGGCGGCCCCCGTGGGTGCCCTGATGCCCGTGCTATCGGCCCGGCACAACCCGCAACTGATCTTCACCGGGTCGGCGGGGCTGGGCGACGAGAGCGAGCAGCTGGCGCTGCTGCGGGCCCGGGCGATGGCGGAGAACGGCCCGCCGGACCCGTCGCTGTGCTACATCGAGTTCTCCATCGACCACCACGTCAAGGAGTGCCCGGCCGATCCCGAGGGCCGGATCGTGTGCGAGGCGCACGACGACCGTGACGACGAGCGGTCGTTCGCCCGGGCCAACCCAGCGCTGGGGATCCGTATCCGGACCGCGTACGTGCGGCAGGAGATGCGGGCTATGCGGCCGGACCTGTTCGACCGCGAGCGCCTCGGTGTGGGCGACTACCCGGAGGTCGCGGACGAGACGTGGCAGGTCATCCCCAAGGACAAGTGGGACGCCGTCGAGGACCAGCGCTCGCGGCCTGGGGACCCGGTGGCGTTCGCGATCGACGTGAACCCGGAGCGGACGTGGGCGTCGATCTCCGTGGCCGGTGCGTCCGGTGACGGGGTGCACGCCGAGGTCGTCCGGCACGAGCCCGGTACCGACTGGGTCGTCGCCTGGGCTACCGAGCGTGACCAGAAGTGGGGGCCGTGCGCGTGGGTGATCGACGAGGGCGGCCCGGCCGGCACGCTGGTGCCGGCGCTGAAGAAGGCGCTGACGTACGAGGACAACCCACAGCGTGAGGACCGCTCTCACCTGGTGGTTTCCCCGAAGGTGCGTCAGCTGGCGCAGGCCTGCGGGCAGTTCTACGACCGCGTAGGGACCGGCACGCTGCGTCACCTCGGGCAGTCGAACCTGACCGCGGCGCTCGCCGGCGCGCGCAAGCGGGACTTGGGTGACGCATGGGCATGGGCGCGGAAGTCGGACGGTGTCGACATCAGTCCGCTCGTGTCCGCCACGAACGCGGTGTGGGGGTGGGAGATGTTCCACGACGTCGAGCCGGAGGAAGGGGCGCCGAACCTGTGGTGACGCCAAGGAGAGTGCTGCTGGCGTGCGAGGTCGCGTTCGTCGTCTTGGTCCTGGCGGGGGTGGCGCTGGTGAACGTACCGGCGGCGTTGGTGCTGGGCGGGCTGGCGGGGGTGCTGGCGTGCGAGCGTGCGCTGGCCGACAGACGTGCCGCTGGGGCGCGGCGCGGTGGGGATGCGGCGGGGGGTGAGCGGCAGTGAGCGGGCTGTTTGGCCTCTTCGAGGGCAGGGCGAGGCGGGGGCTGGAGAGCCCGACGCAGCCGCTCACCTCCGCCGCTCTGGCTGAGTTCCTCGGCGGGGTGCAGTCGGATGCCGGGGTGTCGGTGTCGGAGACGTCGGCGCTGCGGGCGTCGCCGGTGTGGCGGGCGGTGTCGCTGATCGCCGGAGTGTCGTCGGCGCTGCCGCTGCCGGTGTACAAGGACGAGACGAAGACGAAGGAGCGCTCTGACCTGCTGCGGAACCCGCACCCGGACCTGACACCGGTGGAGCTGTGGCGGTTCGCGTTCACATACCGGGTGCTGTGGGGCAACACGTACATCCAGAAGGTGCGGGACGGGGCGAAGCAGATCCGGGAGCTGTGGCCGATCTCCGCTGACCGGGTGCATGTGGACCGGGTCAGGCCCAGCGAGGCCAACCCGTCCGGGAAGCTGTTCGACGTCACGGACGACTGGGGCGTGCGGCATGTGCTGACGCCGTACGAGGTTCTTCACATCCCCGGGCTGGGTTACGACGGGCTGACCGGCTGCTCGCCCGTGCGGCTGGCGATGCAGGGGATCGGGCTCGCGCAGGCCGCCGAGAAGAGCGCGGCACGGCTGTTCGGCAACGGCAACATGATCGGCGGCGTGCTGCAGACCGAGCAGCGCCTTGATCCGGACCAAGCGGCCCGACTCAAGGAGCGGTGGAAGGCCAAGATGGGCGGGGTCCACAACTCCCATGAGATCGCTGTGCTGGACTCCGGGGCCTCCTACAAGCCCGTCGCCATGCCGAACACGGACGCGCAGTTCCTGGAGAGCCGACAGTTCCAAGTGGTGGAGATCGCCCGCATGTTCGGGGTGCCTCCGTTCCTGCTGATGTCCACCGAGAAGAGCACGTCGTGGGGCACCGGGCTGGAGCAACAGGCCCAGGGCTGGGTCACCTTCGACCTGAACCCGACGTGGCTGACGCCGACTGAGCAGCGGATCACCAAGGAGCTGCTGCCGCCGACGCAGTACGCGAAGTACCAGATGGGCGGTCTGCTGCGGGGCGACTCAGCGGCGAGAGCGACGTTCTACCGAGCGATGCGGGACGTGGGCGCCTACTCGGCGAACGACATCCTCGACCTTGAGGACAAGCCGCCGCTTGAGGGGCCAGAGGGCGACCTGCGGTTGCAGCCGATGTACATGGCGCCCCTCGGCTACAGCCCGTCCGCGGCGGGCAGCGAGGCGCCGGCGGCGGGGTCGAACAAGGCGCGGGCGGCCGCGCTGATGGCGGAGGCGCAGCGGCTGATGCTGACCCCCGACGATGAGGAAGGTTCCTGATGAGGACTCTGACGAGGACGACGACGGAGGAGCGCCGCCGCCTGCCTCTCGCAACGGCGGGTGTCGCGATCCGCGCGGACGAGGGCGTTGACGCCGGCGAGCGGTTCCACGGGTACGCCGCGGTGTTCAACTCCCGTACGGCGATCGGCAATCCGCTGCGCTGGGGGTTCTACGAGGAGATCGCCCCGAGCGCGTTCACCAAGACCCTCACCGAGGGTGACGCGCGGATGCTGATCGACCACGACTCGTACTACGTCGTGTCGAGAGTGTCGGCCAGCTCGCTGGCCTTGGCCGAGGACACGCGAGGCCTGGCCGTCGACTCCGCCCTCGACGAGGGCCTGTCGTACGTGTCGGACCTGAAGGCGAACGTCCGCAACGGCAACATCACCGGCATGAGCTTCGGCTTCTACGTCCTGAAGGACCAGTGGTCGACGGAGACGATCGACACCTCGGAGGGGCCGGCTGAGGTGGAGGTGCGGCGGATCCTCGAGGTCCGCCTCATCGAGGTCAGCGCGGTGACGTTCCCCGCGTACGAGGACACGGAGGCCGAGCTTGCCAGCGTCGCCTCGGCGCTCGTGCAGCGCGGCGACCAGGCGGCGATCGAGCGGCGTGCGCAGTGGCGGCCGGAGCTGCGGGACCTGCTGCAGCTGGTAGGCGCTGAGCGGCCCGCCGGGACCACAGCACCAGAACGTAAGGCAGTTGGCAGCGAGCCGGGTGAGTCCACTCGCGAGACCAGCACCACGGAGACCGCCGCGGCGGCGGACATCACCGAGCCGGCAGAGACCACTCGGAGCGACCATGCCGCGCGCGCACTCCGCATGAGGGCACTGGCCGCCCGCTACGGGCTGCCCAAGGCCTGCGCGTAACCACACTCACCCCGGAGGCCCCGCACCAACTGTGTGGGGCCTCCGCCATGCCTGGAAGGAACCGACATGAGCGTGCAGCTCAGGCGGCTCATCGACGAGCAGAACACGCTGTGGCAGCGGATGCAGGACATCCAGACCGCAGCCGAGACGGAGAACCGGGACCTGACCGCCGAGGAGCGGACCAACTGGGACCAGGCCGAGCAGCGGCTCACCGTCGTCTCCGGGGACATCGAGCGCCTCAACCGGATGGCGCAGCTGCAGACGATCGACCGCAGCCAGATCGTGTCCACCACCGGCGAGCCCGACAACGACCGCCGCGGCGGCGACGCCGAGGAGATGGCGCAGCGGTACGGCGAGGCGTTCGGGATCTACCTGCGCGGCGGCATGGACCGGCTCACCCCGGACCAGCGGAACCTGATGATGGACCACCAGGTCGACATGCGCGCCATGGGTGCGGGCATCGACACCGCCGGCGGGTTCACCGTGCCGGACGAGTTCCGCAACCTGATGACCGAGACGATGCGGGCCTTCGGCGGCCTGCTCGGTCTGGCCGACGTCATCACCACGTCGACGGGCGCGGACCTGAAGTGGCCGACCAACGACGACACCGCCAACGAGGGCGAGCTCCTCGGCGAGAACCAGCCCGCGGGCGAGCAGGACCTGGAGCTCGGCGGGAAGACGCTGAAGGCGCACATCTTCAGCTCCAAGCAGGTCAAGCTGTCGATGGCGCTCCTGCAGGACTCGGCATTCGACCTCGAGACGTGGGTGCCGAAGAAGCTGGGCGAGCGCATCGGCCGCAGGGCAGCCCGCGCGTTCACCACCGGCAACGGCGTGAACCAGCCCCAGGGCCTGACCACCGGCGCGGTCGTCGGCAAGGTCGGTGCCAACGGCCAGACCACGTCGATCACCTACGACGACATGATCGACCTCGAGCACAGCGTCGACAGCGCCTACAGGGCCAACGCCCGGTACCTGCTGCACGACCTGAGCCTGAAGGTGATCCGGAAGCTCAAGGACTCGCAGCAGCGGCCGCTGTGGGTCCCGATCCCCGCGCCCGGGTTCCCGGCCACGATCAATGGTTTCGCGTACGACCTCGACAACTCGATGCCGGAGCCCGGCGCCGGGAACAAGACGATCGCGTTCGGTGACTTCAAGGCCGGCTACGTCATCCGTCAGGTCCAGGCCGTGCAGACGCTGCGCCTCGTCGAGCGGTACGCCGAGTTCCTCCAGGTCGCGTTCCTCGGGTTCGCCCGCATGGACGGTGCGATCCAGGACGCGGCAGCGATCCGGCTGTACCAGCACTCGGCCACCTGACCGATCCGCCAGTACGGGCCCGGAGCAGCCTTGCTGCCCGGGCCCG
Source organism: Streptomyces sp. NPDC087787 (assembly GCF_044743035.1). Classification (NCBI taxonomy): domain Bacteria; kingdom Bacillati; phylum Actinomycetota; class Actinomycetes; order Kitasatosporales; family Streptomycetaceae; genus Streptomyces; species Streptomyces sp. NPDC087787. The sequence continues at coordinate 146,308 of NZ_JBIUVQ010000007.1, read as the reverse complement.
TCGGCTTCACAGGAAGGAGCGCGTCGTGAGGGACGCGTACTCGAACACGGCCGCGCGGGTGGCCCTGGCGGCCAGCGTGCGCTCCGCCTCGGCGAACGGGACCAGCGTCGACCTCGCCGCTGGCGGCGCCGTGTACCAGGACGCTCTGATCCTGGTGCACGCCGGGACGATCACCGACGGCACCCACACCATCGACGTCCAGGAGTCCGACAACGACTCCACCTGGACGCCGGTCGCCGCCAGCCAGCTGCAGGGCAGCAAGCCCGCCCTCGTGGCGGCCGACAGCGGCAAGGTGCGCGCCATCGGCTACAAGGGCACCCGGCGGTTCCTGCGGGTCTCGGTGAGCGTGACCGGGGCGACGACCGGCGGGACGTACGGGGCGATCGTGCTGCTCGGCAACCCGCGCACGGCATCGGCGGTGCACGCCTGATGCCGCGGATCAGAGTGCTCGAGGCGATCGCCGGCGCCGACTTCTCGTGGGCGCCCGGCGACGTCGTCGAGGTGAGCGAGGAGGCGGCGGCCTCGTGGGCGGACGGGCACCGCGCGGTCCTCGCCGACGACGGCAGCGGCAGCCCGGCGCGGGTGGCCGACGGGGAGCGGATACCGCTCGTCGTCGGCGAGGACGGCCAGGAGCTCGAGGTCGTCGACGCGGTCGTCGAGGACTGCGATCCGCCGGACGGCGAGGACAACGGACTGTCCTGGTCGCGGTGGTCGGTCACCGTACGGCTGCCGGTGCCCCCGGTGCCCGACCCGGAGGAGCCGGGCGACCCCGCAGAGCCGGGCGACGTCGACGACCAGGAGGCCGAGGTGGAGACGCCGCTGTTCGATCCCAGCGAGCACAGCAACCGCGAGGTCCTCGCCTACCTCGACGGGGTGGGAGAGCGGGAGGCGCTGCGCGTGCTGGACGCCGAGGCCGCCGGGCAGAACCGGGCCGGGATCTCCAAGGCCCGGGAGCAGGTCCTCGAGGCCGCACGGGCGCGGGACGCCGCGGCTGGCGGCCGGGCGACGGCGGCGGACTACTCGCGGGGCGGGGGCCGGGCCGACGCGCCCGAGACCCGCGACTGGTAGGGGAGGCGAGCGGTGCCGTACGACCTCGGCGCGACCGCGCGCCTGACCGCCCAGTGCCGGGACCCGGACGGCACCCTGGCCGACGCGGACACCGCGGTGGTCACCGTCACCCTGCCGGACGGCACCACCGCCACCCCGGCAGTGGTCAACCCGCCCGCGCAGACGGGCCAGTACGTGGCCGACTACGTCACCGAGCAGCCCGGCCGGCACACGGTGCGGTGGCTGTTCGGCGGCCCGGCCTACGCGTACACCGACGTCCTCGACGTCCGGCCCGAGCAGCCCCCGGCGATCCTGTCCCTGGCCGATGCGAGGGAACACCTCAATTACAAGGGCAACAGCGGCACCAGCGATGACGACGAGATCCGCTACTGGATCAACGCGACGACGAGCGCGGTGGAGCATTTCACCGGCCCCGTCGTCGTCCGGCGGGTGACGGAAGACCACCACGTCGGCGTGGTCCGTGCGCTGGCCCTGCGGCGACCACCGGTACTGACGGTGACGGCGGTTGAGCCGCTCCTCGATGGCGGGTCCTCGTACCCGCCGGACTGGCTGAACGTGGACGGCCCGGCCGGGATCATCACCCGCCGCGACGGCGGTCTGCTGCACGGGCCGCTCCGCGTCTCCTACACGGCGGGCCGGCTGCTCATCGCAGACAACATCACGGCGGCCGCGCGGCTGATCCTCCAGCACCTGTGGCGCACTCAGCGCCCGGGCCGCAGCGGGGCCCTTGCCGGCAGCAGCGACGACTACAGCGTGACCGAGCCGATCCCCGGCCTCGGCTACGCGATTCCCAACCGGGCCGTGCAGATGCTCGACCCGGACCGACAACCCCCAGGACTGGCGTAGATGGGTTCACGTGTACCCGAAGTGATCGAGGCGCTGGTCGCGCTGGGGCAGGCGGACAGCCTGCTGAAGGGCGTGGTGGTCGCGGACGGCCCGCAGGTGACGGACTCCGCGGCCATGGAGTGGCTCGTCGTCGGGTTCGACGGTGACCCGTCCGGCGACTTCGAGGCGGCCGAGTCCATCGGCGGCTGGACCGGCCTCGGCACCCGCCGCGATGAGACGTTCCAGATCACCGTGGCGGCGATCGTCAACCGCGGCGACACGGACATCGTGGCCGCCCGCCGCCGCGCCTACGAGATTGCCGAACGGGTCGTGGCCTGGCTGTCGGCCAGCCCGAACCTCGGCCTGCTCGCGGTGGAGGCCGCCATCGGCACCACCCGCCTGGTGCAGGACCAGACCGAACAGGGCGCACACGCCCGGCTGCTGCTGACGGTGGCCGGCAGCGCCTTCACGTAGAGAGGAGCGCGCCGTGGGCGTGCGGATGAGGCACGACGGGATCGAGCCGGAGATCGAGGTCCCGGAGATCTCGGTACCGCAGTACGAGAGGTCCGGCTGGCAGACCGTAGACGGCCAGCCCGGTAAGGACACGGCCGCGGCGAAGGGCCGCCGTCGGGCAGAGGAAGGGAACAACTGACATGGCGACTCCGATCCAGCCGTCGACGCGGTACTACAGGCGCGGCATCACGAAGGTGCTGTGGGTGCCGGTGATCGTCAACAAGCTCGCGCCGACCCGGGCGGAGCTCGACGCGGGGACGGCGCTGGAGGGCGAGACCGGCGCAATGGCCGGCTGGCAGACCACCTCGGGCACCGTCCCGACCCCGGCGCTCGGTTCGCGGTTCACGCCGACGGTGGGCGGCGAAATCACGGCCGCCGACTCGTCGCTGACTCTATGGGCGTCGAAGGACGGTGACGACGTCCGCACCCTGCTGGTGCGCGAGGCCACCGGGAACGTCGTGTGGATGGACGAGGGCGACGAGCCCGGCCAGACCATGGACGTCTTCCCGACGCAGGTCACCTCGCAGGCCAAGGTCCGCGAGCTGGACCAGGCGGCACAGATCATGTGCCAGTTCGCCATCACCAGCGAGCCGGCCGAGAACGTCACGATTCCGACAGTGTCGGGCGGCTGACATGCCGGGGCCAGTACGGGTCCTGGGGACCGGGCAGCTGCTCGAGCTGTCACGGCGAATGCGCACGGCGGGCGGGCCGCGGCTGCGGCAGAACTTCTCCCGTCGCATCCGCCGGGCGGCCGAGCCGCTGCAGAAGGATCTGCAGCGTGCGATCCGTCACCAGCCGTTGGTGAGCGAGGGCCGCAAGGCTGGGAAGCGTGGCGGCCCCTCGCCGACGACGCGCCCGTTCAGGGCGATGCTCGCGGGTGGGGTCCGGATCAGCGTCCGCCAGGGCGCCAACCCCGGCGCCCGTGTGTGGATGGACAGCAGTCGGCTGGAGCCCGGCGCGCGCGGCGTCCCGAATCGGATCGACGAGGGCCGCCTGCGACACAAGGTGTTCGGCCACCGCAGGCGCTGGGCGACCCAGTGGGCGCGGCCAGCCGGGTGGTGGACACGGACCGTGCGCGCGGGTGAGCCGCGGATGCGGGCCGAAGTCGAGCGCGTCCTGGGCGATGTGCGCCGGGACCTTCAGTAAGAGAGACGATCATGATCATCACCTATGTGCAGGACGACGGCACCGAGCTGCAGGTGTCCACCGATGACCTGTCCGCGATCGAGTCCGCCCACATCGAGGAGGCCGTGGGCGACGTCCCGTGGCGGGCGATCGAGGACCGCCTGCGCGCGCAGGACCCCACCTGCATGCGGGCCGTGCTGTGGGCGGTCCGCCGGCGCGAGCAGAAGGACCTCAAGTTCACCGAGTTCGACGTCCCGGGGTGGCGGCGCCGGCTGAAGGCGCGCCTCGAGCGGGCGGAGATGGACGAGGTCCTGTCGAACATCCTGGCTGAAGCCCTGGCCAAGGGCGAGGACTCCGCGATCGACGCGATGATCCCGCACATGCGGAAGCTCGCCCACAACCGGGACGACGTCACCGCCGCGCTCGAAGCCGTGGGAAAAGGCCACCTGGCGCGGGCCCCCAAGGGCTCCGAGGGCTGATCGCCCAATACCGGTGGCTGCTCGCGCACTACCTGCACATCCGCCCGTGGGAGATCCACTACCTGTCCGCTGACGAGCTGGAGTCAGCGGTCGCCTGGATCAACCAGCACATCAGCCGGTGAGGAGGTGACCGGCGGTGTCCGAGCGTCTCACCTTCACGTTGTCCGGTCGCGATGAACTGTCCCGCGTCATGAACGGGACGGGGGACAGTGCGGACCGGCTGCGGCTGCGACTGTCCGGGATCGCAGCCGACGCCGACGGTCAACTGCGCGACCTGCGTGGACGGTTCCTGTCAGCCGACGAGGCGGCTCGCCGCCTGGGCGACTCCTCGCACGGCACCCGGGACTCGCTCGCCAACCTGCGCGACGAGGCCGGCAAGCTCGGCGAGTCCCTGAAGACGAACCTGATCAGCCTGCTGCCGGCGGCGATCCCGATGGCGGCCGGCCTCGCAGGCACGGCGGGCGCGCTCGCCACGCAGCTCGGCGCGGTCGCCCTGTCCGCGGCCGCGTTCGGGCTCGCGCTGGCGCCGCAGATCGGCGCCATCGGTGAGGCCATCGCCGCGCAGGAGGCGTACGACAACGCGGTGGAGTCGTCCGGCGCCACCTCGCAGGAGGCGGCCAAGGCGCAGGCCGACTACCTGAAGACGCTCAAGGACCTGCCGCCCGCCACCCGGGAGGCCGCGGTCGCGGTCGGGCTGCTCAAGGAGAACTTCGCGGACTGGTCCGACGACCTCGCCGGCGACGTCATGGCCCCCGTGAACAAGGGCATCGCGATCACGAACGCGCTGCTGCCCAAGACGACGGGCCTGGCCAAGGGCGCAGCAGGCCAGTTCGACCGGCTGCTCACCATGCTCGGCGGCGCCGTCGAGACGCCGGGATTCGACCGGATGACCGACAGGGTCACCACGTTCGCCAACCGCACCCTCCAGGACGGCGTGGACGGGCTCACCGTCTTCCTCGCCAAGGCACAGGCGGGCGAGCTCGACAACAGCGGGCTGGCCCGGTTCATGGACTACTGCCGCGACAACGGCCCCGCAGTGTGGGAGACGCTCGGGCACGTCGGCGAGGCGCTGGTCCACGTCCTCGACGCCGGCTCCGACATCGGCGTCGGCATGCTCGACATCGTCAACGCCCTGTCCGGGATCATCTCCGCAGTCCCGCCCGAGGGCATCGCCCTGCTCCTCCAACTCGCCATCGCCATCCGCGCGGTGCAGCTCGCCGCGGTCGGGGTGGGCACGGCCAAGGCGGCGCTCCTCGCCGTGGGCACCCAGCTCATGGCGATCCGCACGTCGGCGGCCGGGGCGCCCGGCGCTCTCGGCGCGGTCACCGCGGCGATCGGCGGACTGTCCCGCGGCGCGAAGTTGGCGATGGCCGGCACGGGGCTGGGCCTGCTGCTGATAGCGCTCACGGAGCTCCGGCAGCGCGGCAAGTCGACGCCCCCGGATGTCGACAAGCTGACCACGTCGCTGGCCACTCTGGGCCGCACCGGACGGGTCACGGGCGAGGCTGCGCGGGTGATGGGCAAGGACATGGACCAGCTGGCCGCGGCGGTCGACCGCGTGGCCGGCGGTGGCTCCGGTATGGACAAGTTCAACGACTTCATGAACATGCTCTTCACCGTGGGCACGTCGGACTCGAACTCCATGGCCAAGGCCAAGGAGGACCTCGACGGAGTCGACAAGGCGCTCGCCAACCTTGTCAAGGGCGGCAACGCCGACCTGGCGGCAGCTGCGCTGGAGCGGATGACCACTCAGTACCGCAAGGGCGGCGGCGACGTCGACGACCTCACCTCCCGGCTGGACGACTACAAGGACGCTCTCGCAGGGCAGGCTCTGGAACAGCAGCTAGCCGCCGACTCGATGGGCCTGTTCGGTGCGCAGGCGCAGGCCGTACAGAAGACGCTGGATGAGCAGAAGCGAAGCACGGATGGGTTGAGGCAGAGCATCCAGGCGCTCAACGACGTCAACCGGCAGGGCTTGTCGGGCATGATCGGGTTCGAGGCTGCGATCGACGCGGCCTCCGCGGCGGCCAAGAAAAACCACGGTGTCCTCAAGATGCAGGGCGGGGAGCTCGTCCTCACCACGGAGAAGCAGCGCGCGGCCGCAACCGCCCTGAATGATCTGGCCTCGAAGACGGACGAGGCCGCGGCGTCCGCGCGGGAGTCGGGCGCGTCCTGGTCCGAGGTCAACGGGATCTACGAGCGCGGCCGCCAGCAGCTCATCGCCAACGCCCAGCAGATGGGCCTCAACGAGTCCCAGGCCAAGGCCCTCGCGGACCAGATCCTCAAGACCCCGGACAAGACCGCCCGGCTGAAGGGCAACCTGGAGGACCTGGAGGGCAAACTCGCCGACGCCAAGCACAAGCTGAAGAGCGTGCCGGACTCCCGCCGGGCGAAGGTGCTCGCGGAGATCAGCGACCTGCAGCGGAAGATCGACCTCGCGAAACTGGAACTCGGCAGCCTCCGCAACAAAACGGTCCAGCTCGGCGTGCACATGTACATCACCGGGTCGTCCGAGGCGCGGGCGGCGGTCTCCAGGACTGGCGCCGGCAGGATCTTCGAGCACGCCTCGGGTGGCCGGGTGCGCGGCTACGCCGGCGGCGGCGACGTCCAGTTCTTCCCGGACGGCGGCTACATCTCGGGGCCCGGCGGTCCGCAGTCGGACAGCATCCTCGCGCTGCTCGCTTCCGGGGCGGTGGCCCGCGTCTCGGACACCGAGTACGTGGTCCGGTCGTCGTCGGTGAGTAAGTACGGCACGGCCTTTCTGGACGCGGTCAACCAGGGCGTGTTGAACCCGTCGCTGGTCCGGGCGGCGGGGTATGCCGCCGGCGGGCTCGCGGGCGGCGGGTTCACGTACTCGCCGACCGGGTCGTCGGCGGCGAGGATCTCCACGTCGACGGTGGCGGGCTGGTACGACCAGGACATGCAGCGCCTGAAGGAGGCGTGGGCCGAGCTCAACAAGGCCCTGCGGGACCAGGCGAAGCACAGCACCGCGGCGACGCGGAAGGCAGTGGCCGACGCCCGGAAGGCCGTGAACGAGGCGGACCGGGCGCTGGGCCTGAAGGCCGGAACGAAGGCCTCGGGGTTCAGCCTGACCGGCTACTCGGCGAACCTGAAGGACGCGGTCAAGAAGTCGGAGGCGTGGGAGCGTGACCTGCAGAAGATCGGCAAGAAGGCTGGCGCGGACGTCGAGTCGATCCTGCGGGACATGGGCGAGTCGGGGCGGGCCCTCGTTGCCTCGCTCGCCAAGGCGACGGGCAAGCAGTTCACCGACGTCGTCAACAATCTGAAGAAGTTGGCGCCCTCCGCCAAGGCCACGTTGGCCGACTACACCAAGCAGCTCAGCACCACGACCAGCGGCAGCAAGACGTTCCAGGACAACCTGCTGAAGCTGTCGGCCTCCGGCTACGGAGACCTGGCGATGCAGCTGGCGGGGCAGGGCGACGCGGACGCCATGGCGATCGCCGCCGCGGCGGTCAAGTCACCCTCGGCGGCGAAGAAGGCCAACGCAGCGGTCAAGGCCAACGAGAAGCTGCTGAGCTCGGATGAGCTGGCGGCGGCCTCGCAGTTGCTGGGTGCGCTGTCCGGGAAGAAGGGCGCCACGGTGGCGGACGTGGTGGCGGCCGGTGTGAGCTGGCCGATGATCGCGCACCTCGCGCCGCTCTACGCCAAGCAGATCAAGGCCATCCCCGGCAGCGCCGCGTTCGTGAAGGACATGAAGGAACGCGGCATCAAGCTCGCCGGGGGCGGGCTGCTGCAGGGCCCGGGCACGTCGACGTCGGACAGCATCCCGCTGTGGGGGTCGACGGGCGAGTACATGGTCAAGGCCGCCGCGGTCGCTCGGTACGGCGTGAAGTTCATGGACGACCTCAACTCCGTCCGGCTGCCGGTGGGCCGTGCGGCGGCACGGCCCGGTCTGCCCGCAGCGCCGGCGGTCGCCGCGCGGGCCGTGGCCAGTGACCAGCCGCCCGTGACGTACAACCTGTACCCGCGCAAGTCCGTGATCGATGTGGAGGACCTGCGGCTGCTGCAGCGGCAGGAGGAAGCGCGGCAGCGCGTGGGGAGGCCCCGGTAAATGCCCCTGATCACAGCACCGGTCATCACCCCGGTCCAGCCGCCGATCGAGATCCCGCCGCCGATCGAGGTCCCGGAGGTCGGGTTCGCGTCGATCACCTACGTCGACCCGACCGGGACCCGGTGGCCGATGACCGACCTCACCGCGGACTGGTACACCCTCGCTGAGGGCGTGTCCGGCCTGGGGGCGGCCAAGTACACGATCACGTCGGATCCGCACCCGCGGGGCGGCGCACGGCTGCGGCATGTCCAGCCGCAGCCGCGGACGATCGTCTGGCCGGTCCTGGTCAAGGGCCGCGATCACCTCGTGTTTACAGAGAACTGGCGGGACCTGGGCCGGGCCTTCACCCGCACCCTGCGGCTCGGGCCGGGCGATCGGCGGCCGCCGGGCAGGCTGGAGGTGGCCCGCCCCGACGGCACCATGCGGTGGATCGAGACCTACTACTGGGACGGCTGGGACGGACGGGGGCAGGCCGCGACCGGTATCACCTGGGACAGCGCGATCCTCACCCTGTGGTGTGAAGACCCGTACTGGGTGGACGCGCAGGCGGTCACGGTGCACCGCGAGACCGGCAGCCAGTCCGACTACCTGGTGCCGTACCCGACGGTGTCCAGTTCCCAGGTCCTGGGCGCCACCACCCTCGACAATCCCGGCGACGTCGAGGTGTGGCCGGGCTGGAAGGTCACCGGCCCCGCGTCGAAGATCCAGTTCACGCGGGAGGACACCGGCGCCTCATTCTCGCTCGATATGGCGAGGACCGGGCGCGGTCCGCTTCTCGCCGGCCAGACCGTGACCATCTCTACCGACCCGCCGCGCGTCCGCTCCGGCACCGCCGAGAACCTCATCAACGGGCTCAACTGGCCTGAGGCCGAGCTCTGGTCGCTGCCCCCAGGCACAACCCCGGTCACCTTCCAGCTGGACGGCTCCGGGCCCGGCAGCGCCGTCGACCTCGAGTTCTACCCGAGGTACGAGACCGCGTAAGGAGGTGAGCCGTGGCAGTCCAACTGCTGGTCACCGACCGCAACCTCAACGTCCTCGGCGACCCGCTGAGCAAGTGGACCAAGCTCGCCTGCGACCTCAACTACAACGCCCCCGCCGCCGGGTCGGTGGTGCTGCCGGCGTGGCCGGAGGTCATGGAGCTGCTACAGCCCGGCCACCGCATGGTCGTTGTCCGGGACAAAGGCGTGTGGTGTGCGGGACCGATGGAGGAGCCACAGGACTACGAGTGGGACCTGGAGCAGAATCCGGACCCGGGCACGGTCACCGTCCGCTGGAGTGACGACCTGGCGCGGGTGGCCGGCTACCTCACCTACCCCGAGCCCGCGAAGGCCTTCACTGCCCAGGACACGATCACTGACCGACTGCGGACCTTCACCGCCACAAACGCGGAGGTGATCATCAGGCAGTTGGTGAATGAGAACTGCGGGCCCGGCGCTCTGGCGGCCCGCCGCATCGAGCGCCTGGTGCTCGACGACGTCGCCGGCGTCGGCGGCAGCCGATCCCTCAGTACACGGTTCGAGCCGCTGCTCGACGCCTGCAGGACGGCGGCCGCCACCGACCGGCTGGGGTTCCGCACGCGGCAGGTCGGCAGCGAGATCCGGTTCGGGGTGTACAAGCCCAAGGACCGTACGGCCACCGCGCGGTTCTCCCGAGGGCTCGGCAACCTGCGCAGGCTCGGGTTCACACTGGGCGGCCCACTGGCCACCTCGGAACTGGTCCAAGGCGGCGGTGACCCGGACGAGCAGGCCACCCCACCGAACCGCCGCGTCTATGTCGAGGTCACCTCCGGCGCGGCCGCCGACTGGTACCGGGTCGAGAAGCTCGTCGACAAGACCGGCACCCTCGACGACTTCGGCGGGGAGCTCACCCAGGCTGGGACGCTCGCCCTCGGCGACGACAACCCCCAAGCCTCGCTCTCCACGGTGACCGTGGACACCGAGGACCTCAAGGCCGGCCGCGACTTCTTCCTCGGCGACAAGGTCACCGTCGCCCTGCCGACGGGCCTTGAGGTGGCCGACGTCGTGCAGACGATCCGGCTTGAGGCCACCCCCGACGAAGGCGAGGTCGTGACCTCCGTCGTCGGCAACTCCGACAAGACGACGACATCGGCCACGGTGCGCGCCGTGCGAGACCTGGGCCGCCGACTCGGGCGACTGGAAGTGAGGTAGCAGTAGTGGCACAGGATTCCTGGCCGAGCCCGTCCCACAACGGGAGGGCGATCAACGACGCTGAGTACGAGAAGGTCGCCGCGAGGTTCTCCGATGACGGCGTCTACGGCACCCCGCTGGACGCGGCGGTCGTGTCCGCAGGCACCGGCCTGCAGGTCAACATCCGCGCGAACGTGGAGGCGAGCGTGCGCGGGCACGCCTGGACGTCCGGCACGTCCACCGTTTCCCTGCCCATCGCCCCCAACTCGAGCGGGCAGTCCCGAACCGACCGCATCGTGCTGCGCCTGGACCGGGCGACCTGGACCGTGCGCGCGGTCCCCAAGCAGGGCACGCCGGGCGGCGGCACGCCGGCGCTGACGCAGCAGACCGGTGACACCGGCGTGTGGGAGGTGCTCCTCGCCGGGGTGACGGTGCCCAGCGGGGCAACCTCGGTGACCGTGACCCGCGGCGAGCTGTACGTGGGCAACCGGATCCGCCCCTGCACGTCAACCCACCGCAACCCGAACCCGGTCATCGGTGAGCTGTGCTTCGAGACCGACACCGGCATGGTGCGCGTCTGGACCGGCTCCGCCTGGCGGATCGTCTACGAGGACAGTGACCCGGTAGTGGCCACTTCCACCCTGTCGGGCTGGTCATCGGTCTCGGACACCGTGCTCGAAAGGCGGGCCGGCAGCGTGCACCTGCGGGCCGGCACGATCCAGCGGACGGGCGGCGCCATCCCCGCGGGCGTCGATACGCGCCTGCCGATCCTGATCCCGGCCGCGTACCGGCACCGCAACCGAGACCAGTACGTCCTGGCCTACATCGGGGGCGGGGGAATCGGCCGGATCCTGATCTACGCCAGCAATACCGACCGCGCGGGGCAGGCGTGGATGCTGGAGCACCCGCAGATCAACTCGGGGACCAACGTCATCCCGGAGAGCGGCGTGAGCTGGGTGGTGGACTAGATGGCACGGCAACTCTTCGGCGCCGGCCTCGCCGACTACGTCGTACGGCCCTCGGACGGGCTGTGGGCCGTGGCTATCGGCGCCGTGGTCACCTTCTGGGACGCAGCCGTGGACGGCACCCGGTACACCGACCTGCAGACCATCGACGGCGAGGCGATGACCGAGGTCAAGGTCTCCGAGTACGGCGGCCTGCCCCGCTTCCTGGGGCCCCCGGACGTGACCGGGATGTGGGCGGACGCCGGCGGATCCTCCCGCGCGTGGATCGAGGCGCACCGCGTGGCTACCGGCACCAGCACGGCCAAGCCCGTGCTCGACTGGCTGTCCATCAAGGACTTCGGCGCTCAGGGTGACGGGAGCACTGACGACACGGCCGCCGTGCAGGCCGCGGTCGATGCGGCCAGCGCAGCCGGAGGCGGGACGCTGTACATCCCGGCAGGCCGCCACATCATCAACGGGGTCATCACCTGGGCCAGCGGCGTCAACGCGGTCGGCGCGGGCGCGCGGTCGGCGATCTTGCAGTCGACCAACCAGAACCTGGACTGCATCACCGGCACCGACATCCGTGACGTCGCCCTGCAGGGCCTGCAACTGTCCGGCCCCGGCCGCGGCTTCGGCAGCGCCGTCCGCTTCACCCGCGTCAGCGCGCCGGCGACCACGGGCATCACCCTGCGCGACATGCTCATCCAGTCCTTCGGCGGCGACGGGGTGTTCTGCCACCAGCTCGCGGGCAGCGTCCTGCACCGGGTCCGGGTGCGCACGTGCGGCGGCGTGGGCTTCCACCTGCAGGCCCCGCAGGACACCGTCCTCGGCGGCGCCTCCACCTCCCTGGTCGGCTGCTCTGTTGAGGGTTGCGTGACCGGCGGGTACTGGCTGGACGGCATGGCCTACACCAGTCTGGCCGGCTGCGCTGTGCAGCAGTCCCCGGTCGGGTACCGGCTGGACGGCTGCACCGGCGTCTCGCTCACCGGCTGCGGCGCCGAGCAGTGCACCACCGGCCTGACCGTGTACGGCGGCACCGGTGCCACCGTCGCCGGTTTCACCACGAAGGCCTCCGACGGCACGAGCGTCTGGCTCACCAACTCGGCCAAGGGCGTGGTCCTGGCCGGCGTGGCCGAGGTGGCGCCCGCGGCCGCCGCGACGACGTGTCTGCGCGCCGACGCCGGCACCATCGCCACGGTGCTCGGCCTGACCGCGGTGAAGACGAACTCGCTGTTGGGGACTGTGAATCGGATAGACGCGGGCGACGGCTCCACGGTCCTGGCCGGGAAGACGATCGTCCCCAGCGGCGGCGGGGCCGCGCGGATGGGCACCGCGGTTCTGGTAGCCGGGACCGTCACCGTGAACACCACGGCGATCGCCACCGGCAGCGTGGTGCAGCTGACGACCCAGATCCCGGGCGGCACGGTCGGCACCCCCTACGTCAACTCGCGCACCGGCACCTCGTTCGTCATCAAGTCGACGTCGGGGACCGACACCAGCACAGTCGGCTGGCGCATCCTCGACCCGTCCTGATCGGAGGCCCCCGTGCCAGCAGCTCTCGCGTTCCAGACCCTGGTCGAACTCGGGCAGCAGGAAGCGGCGATCAAGTACCAGGAGGACCGCAGCGGAAGCACCTGGACGAACCTCAACCGGTACGCAAAGGAGACGCCCGGCATGGCCGGGTACGACGGGCAGTCCTGGTGTGTGATCTTCCTGCTCTGGCTCGCCCACCGGGCTGGCGACGTCAGCATCCTGCCGCAGACTCCGGCCTGCGACGTCGCGATCACCACCTACCAGTCGTGGAGCAGGTGGAGTTGGTACCCGGCCCTCGGCGCGCAGGTCATGCTCGGCTCGTACGGCCAGGACCACACCGGTCTGGTCTACCAGTACAACTCGACTCAGATCTGGACCATCGAGGGCAACACAAACCTGACCGGATCATCCGAGGGTGATGGCGTCTACCTGCGGGTACGCAACCGGTCCGACGCCAACGTGTACGGCTACGGCTACCCGAAATACTGCTCGCCGATGGTGACCGCGGACGCGAACTGGCGAGACGACCCGGCCCTGATCAAGACGTCGTCCGGCACCGCCGCGGCGTATGCGCCGTACCCCGGACAGGATTTTTTCCGGACCGGCCGGACGTCACCGTTGGTCCTTGCCGCGGCGAAGCGGCTGGTGGCCGTCGGCGCCGGGAGTTACACCCCGACCGCCGATATCGGCTCGGGCGACCTCAACGCATGGGGCGCCTGGCACGTCACCTGCGGCTCGCCGGGCGGCGCCTACGCCGGATACCCCAACGAAACGATCTGGCGAGCGCTGCAAGTACCCCACAGCCACTGACCCCCAGCCCCGTCACGTCCCCAGCCCCGCGCCACCACCGGCCGCGGGGCTATCTCACGCCCTGGAGACACCCATGTCTGTGAAGATCATCAGCCGTGCCGAGTGGGGAGCCAAGCCGTGGGACAACGACCCGCGGAGCAGCGGCCCCGCGGCCGTCGCCCTCGCCTCGCGCACTGAGTGGTTCGTCCACTACGACGGCGCGACACCCATCGTGAGGACCGGGTACGCGATCCCGCGCGCCATCGAGGCGGAGCACCTCGCCAACGGGTGGGCGGGCATCGGCTACTCGTTCGTGGTGGACCAGGCGGGCAACGCGTACGAGGGCCGCGGATGGGGCAGGCAAGGCGCGCACTGCCCCGGCCACAACGTGACCGGCCTCGCCGTACAGATCGCCGTCGGCGGCGACCAGGAGCCGACCCCGGCCGCCCTCGCTACGGCGCGGGCCCTGTACGACGAGGCGTGCGAGCGGACCGGCCGGACCCTCGCCCCGAAGGGGCACCGGGACGGCATTGCGACCCTGTGTCCCGGGTCCAGGCTGTACGCGTGGGTGCAGGCCGGCATGCCCGCGCAGGGCTACACGCCGGCCCCGAACCCGGGCGGCGCCCTCCCCGGCAGCGGCATCGACGTGGCCCGCTACCAGGTCGTCATCAACGGGCTCACCTACGGTTACGGCGCCGTTAGCGCCCACGTCACCCGGGTCGGCGAGGAGCTCGTCGCGCGTGGGTTCGGCCGTCCCTACACCAGCGGGCCCGGTCCAGTGTGGACCGACGCGGACACCCTCTGCTATGCGGACTTCCAGCGGTCGCTGGGCTACTCCGGCGCGGACGCGGACGGCGTGCCCGGTGCGACGTCGCTCCGGCAGCTGCTCGGCGCCCTCCCCGCCGTCGCGGCGAAGGCCACCGCCGCGCCGCCGTTCCCGGGCCGCCGGCACTTCCGCCCCGGCCAGTCGAACCCGTACGTGACCCAGCTCGGGAAGCAGCTCGTGAAGAAGGGGTACGGCCGCTTCTACACGCAGGGCCCCGGCCCGACGTGGACCGAGTCCGACCGCAAGTGCACGGAGGCCTTCCAGCGGGCGCAGGGCTGGACCGGCGCCGACGCGGACGGCTACCCGGGCCCGGAGACGTGGCGGCGCCTCTTCTCCTGACCTGCACGCCCTGCCCCCAGAGTCTCCCCTCCATCGCTGCCGCCAGCTCGCGCAGCGCGTTTGAGAAACGAGAACCCCATGTCCAACGACTTCAGCCTGCCCAGTGCGGACACCGTCGTGAAGACGGCCGGCACCTACGGCCGCGACCTCCTGGAGCGGGTGCTCAGCACCTTCCTCCAGGCTGCCATCGGCGGCCTCGTCATCACCCAGCCGCTCGACGGCAGCATGTGGTACGCGGCCGGGGCCGGAGGTGTCGGCGCCGTGCTCGCCCTCGGCAAGGGGCTCGTCGCCCGCTGGCGCGACGTCACCAACTCGGCGAGCCTCGCTAAGGGCGTCTGATGGCGGCCGCGGCGGCGCGGCGGTTGTCCCGGCGCCTGGGCCCGCTCGGCGCCGGGCTCCTCATCACTGGTGTGCTCTGGATCAACTGGGGCGTGGGCCTCGCTCTCGACCCGCGGTACGGCACGGTCCGGGGGGCCGCCGCTCTCACCGCGGTCGCGGGCATCTGCGTGTGGGGGTGGGCGTGGATCGTGGCCGGGGTGCTGTCCGGCGCAGCCGCGTTCCTCCCGAACCGGCTCACCTGGATCGGCCTTATCCCGGCGGCCGGGATCCCGTCGATCTGGGCTGCCGCCTACGTCATCGCACGCGCCCTCGGGGAGTTCCCGCAGGGCGCTACCAGCGGCCTGACGTGGCTCGGCTACCCGACGCTCCTCGGGCTGCTCGCGGCTGCGACCCGGCGTCTGCGACTGGAGCGGCGGCGGCGATACCGCACCGAGAGGGAGGTGGCGCACCTGCGGCTCACCGCCGCCAGCACGGCACGAGGGGGAACATGATGGACGGGCCCATGACGGCGTACGGACTGCTCGCGATCCTCGCGGGATCAGTCACGTCGGTGGTAATCGCGCTGATCAACAGAGACAGGGCCGATCCATCAGAGCCGGGCCCCGCCGCCATCGAGGACGTGGACGACCCGGATCTGACGACGGTGGAGGGCATCGCGCGGATGGTCGTCCGACAGGGCCGGCGCATCCGCCAGCTGGAGGTGGCACAGGCGGACGACCGAGCCCGACTCGGCGCGATGTCGCGCTACATGCACGTACTGAAACAAACGATCCGGGAACTGGGCGGGGCGGTCCCCGAGCCAGACCCGCGCGACTCCCACCTCATCGACCAGCCCTGACCACCACGGCCCCCGTCCTCCCCTGTGGGAGGACGGGGGCCGCTTTGTCGTGCTCTCAGTCCATCGCCGGCCACACTTCGGGGCCGCCGCCATGCCACTCCACCAGCGGCGACATCGCCACGTCGAGTTCGTCCAGGCCTTCAAGGCCGGCTCGCTCCATGAAGACCGACAGGTCGTGCAACGAGAACGCCATGCCGAGGACAGTCCCGTCGGCGCGCACCCTCCGGCCGCCGCCCTCCCCGGGCGGATCGACGATCACGCGAGCAGCCATGCCACCATCCTGCGACCGACACGGTCCGGCCGCACCGCGGCGTGGGTCAGTCGAGGACCCCGAGCGCGGTGTCGGGGCGGCAGTGGGAGCAAGCCGGCACCCCCTCGGCCAGTGCCCGCAGCGCGGCCTCACGAGGGACACCCCTCTGCCGCTTGCCCGCCATGTGGCAACCGCCGACGTGCACCGTTACGGGCAGCGCATCCCTGTTCAGAGCCTGCTCGAGGACCCAGTCCGGCGTGGGCGGCCGGACCTGTTCGCCGCGCTGCCGCTCGACCTCACGTCGCTCGACCTCGGCGATCCGTTCCCGCACCCGCCCGAGGCTGTAGACGAGCCAGGTCTCCAGCGTGCGGAGGCGTGGCAGGTCCGGCGGCAGATCGTTCACGCGTTCGATTCTAGGTTCGCCGGACTCGGGCGCAATCCACCCGGCCGCCGAAACGGAACAGTCCGCTCAGGCTCAGCTGAGACGGAGGTGGTGCAGCATCAGGAGCGCGGCAACGGCGTTCGCGGAGCGGATCTCGCCGCGTGCCACTAGGTCGGGCACCCGCTTCAGCGGCACCCATTCCCTGCGTGCGGACTCGAAGGCGTCGCGGGGCTCGCCGATGCGTTCGGCCTGGTCGGACCAGTACACGCGGTGGTGAGACGTTGAGATCCCCGGCATCGGGTCGACGGCCAGGAGCAGCTGCATCGGGCCCGGTCGCCAGCCGGTCTCTTCCTCGAACTCGCGCGCGGCCGCGGCCGCCGGGTCCTCGCCCTCGCCGGTGCCGCCGGAGGGGAGCTCCCATCCCCAGGCGTCGGTGATGAACCGGTGCCGCCACAGCAGCAGGACTTCGTTCGCCTCGTTCACGACGGTGGCCACGGCGACGGGTCGGAGGCGGATCACGGTGTGGTCCAGGTGCCGGCCGTCGGGCAACTCGACGTCGGCCATGTTCACCTGCACCCACCGGTTCTCGTAGACGGTGCGCTCGCCAAGGTTCTGCCACACTGACACGCTCAAGGCCTTTCGTCGGGTACGACCATCCCAGCACACCGGCTACAGGGGGATGCGGAGGGTGTCGTCGATCCGCTCGACGACCTCGGCCGTGACGCGGCTGCCCGTGGCATGCATGCCACGGCGCATCTTCAGTAGGCGGTCGTTGAGCCGCCGGGACTCCATACCCTGCATCGTCTCCAGCACGCTGTGCGCGGTCGCGGCGGCCTGGTCGGCGTCGCCGGCGCGCAGCTGGCAGTCGGTGAGGGTGGCCAGGCGGTGGACGCGGCCGCGTTCGTGGGCGCCGGTCGCAACGGCTTCGGCGGCGTAGGCCTGCGCGGGGGCGGTGTCGCCGAGCCGCATGAGGGCGTCGGCGAGGTTGGCTTCGAGCAGGCCCGGCTGCACGTAGCCGGTCTCGGCTGGTTCTTCGTCGTGGCGGATCTGCCCGGCCGCTGTCTCCGCCAGGGTCATCGCGCGGTGGGCAGAGGTCTGGTCGCCCATGCGGGAGAAGGCCTTGGCCTGCATGGCGTGCAGGTCGCAGGCGAGCGCGGGGGAGATGGCGTGGCCGGCTGTGCGTACCGCGGCCTCGGCGAACGCGACGGCCTGCCGGTACTCGCGCATGTACAGCGCCTGGTTGACGAGCAGGGCGAGGACGTACCCGCCGAACGCCCGGTCCCCGGAGGCCTTCGCGAGCCGCAGGGCTTGGTGGAAGTAGCGCTGGGCGAGGCCTTGGGCGTCGGAGTCGTACGAGCAGATGCCGGCGATGGCGACCAGCCCGCCGACCGCCCGGTGCAGCTCCCGCCCGGTCGGGTCCGAGTACGCGCCGCGCAGGAGCGGAGCGGTCTCGGTGTTGAGGAAGAGCAGGACCCGGCTCCGGGTCGTGACGCCGCCGGCCTTGCGGTACATCTGCTCGTAGTGCGCGCGGGCGCTGCGCAGCAGGTCGACGTCGGGCATGCCGACGCGGGGAGTGCCGGCGCGGGAGACGTCGGCGTCGTCCGGGGGGTTCTCCCACTCCCAGACGGGGCCGACTGCGGGCAGGCCGGTGATGACGGGGGTGCTCTGGAGTCCGGGGCGTTGCTGGAGGTCGCTGCGCCACAGGGCGGTGGAGCGGTCGATGAAGCCGGCGAGTGGTGTGGCGGGTTGATCGGTGTTGTTACCCATGCCGATGTCCTCGATGGTGAGCGGACGCCCGAGCCGTTCGCCGAGGACCTCGCAGATCAGTTCGGGGGTGATGTCGCGGGGGCGCTGTCCCTTGAGCCAGCGGATGACCGAGCTGTGGTCGTAGCGCATGGGCTTGCCGCGGGCGGCGCCTGCGGCGTTGACGCGCGTGGCCAGTCCGAGTCGGGACATGCCGGCCTCGTCGAGGAGGGCGTCCAGAAGTGTGTTCGATTCCATGTGGTGTGCCCCCGAATCACTCAGTGTGTGGAGCCTAGCCACACGCGCTTCACACAGTGTGTGAAACCAGCAATGCGACTCACCCTCCGTACACACTCCCGCACCTGTGGTCAGCGGCGCGACCATCCCGGCATGGAACCGCATCCCACGCCTGACCGGGCGCTACGCCCGGTCGAGCCGCAGCCCGGCGTGCTCGTGCACCCGACCGCGGACCGGAGACTGGCGGCCGAACAGTGGCTGCTGGCAACGGCCCCCACCCGTGAGGCCCGCAAGGAGGCGCGAACGTACTGGAACGAGTACGGGACGGCCGCGCTGCGACTTGGAACCCTGTTCTCCGCCGTACGGATCCCCGGGCGCCTGGTGTACGCCGTGGCCGGCTGCCGCTACGCCGAGGACACCTTTCACGAACACCTCCGGCACGTCGACGAGTTCCTCGAACAGGCCCTCGACGGGGGCCCCGTCATCTGCGATCCGCGTTACCGCCGCTACTACGCTCTCGTGCCCGCCAGCATGCCGACCACCTGGCGGCTAGCCAACGACGACTGGCGAGTGATGGACGTCGACTGCCTCGGCCGCGGCTGCGCTCTCGGTGTGCCGAAGGTGACCGCTGTGGACTTCAACCCGGCGAAGTGGGACCCGTACTGGTCGGTGCCCATGTCCTCTCTCGGGTGCCTGTGCGCCGGGCTCGACGTCGCCCGGCTGATCGCCGCCGCCCGGCACCAGGTCGCGGAGCTCGACGCGTGAGCCGCGACCGCCGCCAGCGCATCCTGCTGATCGTGTACCTGGCCGTCCTCGTCGGCCTCGCCGCCGCACTCGTGTGGGGCATCGCCAACTGCGGTTGCAACCAGTGACGACGCCCGTTTGAACAGCTGCAGATGCAGCTGCAACAGACTCCCGTCCCGGGCCTCGGCCCCTAGGCAAGTCGAACCATGGGACGGGCTGCAAGGCACCACAAGCTCTCAGAGGAGTGAGTATGTCTGCACCTGTTATGGAAGCCGTCTCGGCGAGGACCCTCGTCGACGAGGACTTCTTCATGCGACTGAGCGCCCGTGTGGCCACGAGTCACGGCCTGGACCAGGAGACGGCCGAGGCCATCACCGAACAGGCCCTGGCCTACCTGGCCACCTGTGCGCAGAAGCCGAAGGGGACGGCGTCCCTGTTCATGAGCCGGACCGTGGACCCGGCCTGGCACACGTTCTTCGAGTACACCCACCAGTACGACGACTTCTTCGCCTCCCGCGGCTGGCCCAAGGTCCACCACAACCCGTGTGACGGCCACGGCGGCGCGACGTACCCGCCCGCGGCCGAGGTGCTGCCGCTCACCGTGGCGGCGATCGAGGCCGCTGGGTACATCGTCCGCCCGGAACTGTGGGAGGCCGGCGTGGACTGTGAGGACACGTGCGGCGACGACGGCGGCGGCGGGAACCCGCTGCCGACCTGCGAGCACAGCGTCTGACCTGGGCAAGATCAGGTAGGTGGCGTCGGCCCCCGCCTCTACAGTGGCGGGGGCCGACGCGCGAGGAGAGGCGAAACAGATGGCGAAGGACATGTCCGGACGGGGCCGGGTCACGGTCTTCTCGATGCTGCATGACTGGCCGGGGCACTACTGCGTCCTCGCGTACACGACTGCTGGCCACTTCGGCGACACCGCCGTCCTCGGCGTCATCTCCATCGAGGGCCTCGAGTTCGAACCGGGCGACCTCTTCGCGATGGCGGGGCGGCACCAGCCGACCAGCCTGTATGGGCAGCCGCCGGAACACGCTCGCGCGGCGTGGCTGGCCTGCACCGGGTTCTCTGCCCGGCTCACCCCGAAACCCGACACGCTGGACATCGCCGACGCCGCCTGGTCGCTGGACATGACACAGCAAGTGATGATGGCCAAGCCCATGTACGGGCACGAGCACGTCGCTGCGGGACGGCTCCGGCTGGAGGACCCCGAGCTGATGGAGCGGGCCCGGGGCGTCTTCCAAGGACACCTGGCGGCCGCGTAGCAGACCCGAACTGGCCCCGCTCGTCCGCGCCCTCTGTGGCGGATGGGCGGGGCCTCCCGCTGTCTGGCCAGCTGCTCACACGCCTGACCCCACGATGCTCCGCTACGGCCCCGCGCGGGCCGGACGGGGCATCCGCGTATACCAGACCAGCCAGAGTTACACCCCTTAGTGAGGTCTTCGGGTGTCGAAGGTACGAGTGGTCACCGCGTCCGCCCCGAAGAGCGCGGCGTCGGCGGCCCGGCCGTGACCGGGGTCCCCGGAGTTCTCCGGGTCCACGGTGAGGTTGTCCCAGCGCATGGCGCCTCCTCCGGTAGTACTGGCCCCAGAATAGAACACATGTTCCCTTGATCGTGCGGCTGACCGTACGGGCTCCGTTCCCGATCACCCGCTGTGCCGGATCCGATCACTTGCGGGCCCCGATTTGGGGGGCCGGGCGGCGGGGTGATTGGCTTGGCCCAAGCCTGAGAACGGATGTCCTGGAGGAAGCCATGGCGCAGGTCGAGGCCACTACGGAGCGGGTCGTCGCCGCCGACGCGGAGACGGTGTTCGACGCGGTCGCCGACTACAGCGGCACCCGTCCGAAGGTGCTGACCGAGCACTTCAGCGAGTACGAGGTGCGCGAGGGCGGTGACGGCGAGGGCACCCTGGTCCACTGGAAGCTCCAGGCCACCAGCAAGCGGGTCCGCGACTGCCTGATGGAGGTCTCCGAGCCCACCGACGGCGAACTGGTCGAGAAGGACCGCAACTCCTCCATGGTCACCGTCTGGCGGGTCACCCCGGCCGGCGAGGGCAAGTCGCGCGTCGTGATCACCACCACCTGGAAGGGCGCCGGGGGCATCGGCGGCTTCTTCGAGCGGACGTTCGCCCCCAAGGGCCTCGCCCGGATCTACGACGGGATGCTCGCCAAGCTCGCCGGCGAGGTCGAGAAGTAGCCCGACCGGAGCAACTCCGCTGCCTACGGCCCCCGTTGGCTCCTCACCGGTTCGAGTGGAACTCCCCGCGGACCGGACGCCCGCCGTAACCCGTCGCCCTGCCCACAGTTGTCGCTTTGCGCGGCAATCGTGCGGCAGGTGCGACGAGGGAGCGGTACGTGGGCGGGATCACTCTGGTGCAGGACGAGCCGGTCGCGGCGCCCCCCAGGATCCCCTTCCCGCCGCCCGTACCCGCCGCACCGCTCGCCCCCCGCCGGGTGCGGCTGGTCTTCTTCGGGCTGATGCTCGCGCTGCTGCTGGCCGCCCTCGACCAGATGATCGTCGCCACCGCGCTGCCGAAGGTCGTCGGCGAGCTGCACGGCCTGGACCGCATGTCCTGGGCGATCACCGCCTATCTGCTCACCGCCACGGTCGGCCTGCCCGTCTACGGCAAGCTCGGCGACCTGATCGGCCGCAAGAGCGTCTTCCAGTTCGCCATCGCCGTCTTCGTCGCCGGCTCCGCGCTCGCCGGGCGGGCGCAGACCATGGACCAGCTCATCGCCTTCCGCGCCGTGCAGGGCATCGGCGCGGGCGGGCTGATGATCGGTGTGCAGGCCATCATCGCGGACATCGTGCCGCCCCGGCAGCGCGGCCGGTTCATGGGGCTCATCGGCGCGGCCTTCGGACTCGCCTCCGTCGCCGGACCGCTGCTCGGCGGCTACTTCACCGACCATCTGTCGTGGCGGTGGTGCTTCTACATCAACGTGCCCTTCGGCCTGATCACCTTCGCGGTGATCACCGTTGTGCTCAAGCTGCCCCGGCCCCGGGTCAGGGCCCGCTTCGACGTGCTCGGCGCGCTGCTGCTGGCCGCGGCCTCCACCTGCCTGGTGCTGCTGACCAGTTGGGGCGGCACCGAGTACGACTGGGGCTCGCGGGTCATCCTGGGGCTGGGCGCGGGCGCCGTCGCGGCCACCGCGCTCTTCCTCGTCGCCGAGCGCTTCGCCGTCGAACCCCTCATCCCGCTGCGGCTGTTCCGCGACTCCGTCTTCAACGTCAGCGCCCTGGTCGGGCTCGTCGTCGGTGTCGCGCTGTTCGGCGCGGCCAGCTACCTGCCCACCTTCCTGCAGATGGTCGACGGCGCCTCGGCCACCGAGTCCGGACTGCTGATGCTGCCCATGATGGGCGGCATCGTGGGCGCGTCCATCGTCTCCGGGCAGCTCATCAGCCACACCGGCCGCTACCGGATGTACCCCCTCCTCGGCACCGCCCTGTCCGCCCTCGGCATGTGGCTGCTGTCCCGGCTCGAGGTCAACACGCCCCGGCTCCACTACAGCGTCTGGATGGCCGTACTCGGCGCCGGTATCGGCCTGGTGATGCCGGTGCTCGTGCTCGCCGTGCAGAACTCCGTGCGCCCCGCCGACCTCGGCACGGCGACCAGCGCCAACAACTACTTCCGGCAGATCGGCGGCAGCGTGGGCGCCGCCGTCTTCGGCACCCTGTTCGCCGGCCGGCTCACCGACGCCCTGCGCCACCGCGTGCCCACGCGCGCGGGTGCCGCCCTCCCCGACCCCGAGTCGATCACCCCGCAGGCCGTGCGGGCGCTGCCGCCGGCCCTGCGCGACGCCTATGTGCGGGCGTACGCGGACGCCATGCCGCGGATCTTTCTCTACCTGGTGCCGGTGCTCGTCCTCGGCCTGCTCATCGCCTTCTTCCTTAAGGAGAGACCGCTGGTGTCCCACAACGCCCATGTGACCGACCCGGAGACCGCGCCGCTGAACCCCGGCGTGCCGCAGGCCCGCTCGCCCTTCGCCGCCGGTGTTCCCGTCTGCGGCACCGTGCAGCACCCGGACGGCACCGTCGTGCCCCGCGCGGCGCTCACCCTGATCGACGTAGCGGGGCAGCAGATCGGGCGGGGCGCGAGCGGCGACGACGGGCGGTACGCGCTGTCGACGCCGGGCACCGGTTCGTACGTCCTGATCGCGGCGGCCGGCGGGCACCAGCCGCAGGCCGTCTCCGTGACCGTCGGCGAGCGGCCGGTCGAACTCGACGTTGTCCTCGGCGGCGCCGGCCGCCTCACCGGCACCGTGCGCACCGCCGACGGCAGCCCCGTGCGCGACGCCACCGTCACGCTGACCAACGTGCACGGCGAGGTCGTCGCCAGCACTCGCAGCGGACGCGAGGGCGGCTACGCCATCACCGAACTCGTCGCCGGGGAGTACACCCTCGCCGCCAGCGCCCCCGCCTTCCGCCCGGCCGCGCTGCCGGTCAGCGTGCAGGCCGCGCGGGAGACCCGCCAGGACGTCGAACTCGCGGGCGGGGCCGTGCTGCGCGGCACCGTCCGGGCGGGCGGCGGGCGGCCCGTCGAGGACGCGCGCGTCACCCTCCTCGACGCCGCGGGCAACGTCGTCGACACGCTCACCACCGGACCCGACGGAACGTTCCGGTTCGTCGACCTGTCCTCCGGCGAGTACACCGTGATCGCGGCCGGCTACCCGCCCGTCGCCACGGTCCTCCAGGTGGCGGGCGGAGGCCGCACGGAACGCGATCTCCAGCTCGGACACGAGGACTGAGCGGCGTACTGGGGGAGCGCACCACCGCGCGCCGGCGCGCTCCCCCCGACGCCAATTCGGGTATTGCCGCACATCGTGACGGGCCGTCCCCGTACCGTGGTCCCCGGGGGAACAGATCTTGCGGAGCCGTGGGGGAGAGGGGCCTGAGGTCATGGACCGTGGCACCGAAAGGGACGTACCTCCGGGCCGCGGGGCCGTGAACCGCGCGGTGGAGGAGGTCGCCGCCGGACGGGTCCCGCTGGCCGTGGTCGTGGTCGACGACGACGGTCTGGTGTCGCACTGGAGCAGCGGCGCGCGGCGGCTGCTCGGCAGGGCCAAGGAGGAGGCGATCGGCCGGCCGGCGGCCGACCTGCTGCCCGTCTCCGGTGTCCTGCCCGACGAGGCGGACGGCGTCCCCCACCGGTTGCACGGCGGCTACGACGGGCTCGGACTTGGCCTGGAGCCCTCCCTGGGCGGACGGCTGTCCTACCCGGCTGCCGGACGGGCCAGGCTCGCCGTGCCGGAACGGGACCGGGTGGACCTCCTGTGGTGGGCCTACCCGCTGGTCGGTCCGGGGCGGGAGCGGCTGCTGGTGCTCGCCGCCGACGCGGAGGCGCTGCGCCGCGGCGACGGGCACGAGGAGGCGGACCGGGAAGGGGAGACGGGCGCCTTCGAACGGGTCGCACCTGCCTTCGCCCTGCACACCGACTTCCGCGGCGCCGAGGAACTCGCGCGCCGGCTGCCCGAGATCCTGCCCAGCATGAGCGTCGGCGAGAGCGCCCGCATCGCCGCACAGGTGCTCGAACTGGGCTATCCGGTCATGGAGTTCAGCCGGAACGACCGGGTGCCCGTCACCCCCGACTGGGGTGTGCCGCGGCGAGCCGGGCGCAGGGCGCGCCGTGAGCGTGCCGCGCGGGCGGTGGCCCAGGGGCTGCCCTTACCGGAGCCAGGGGCCGACGAGGAGGGCGAGGACCTGGAGTACGCCGCCGTGCGCGAGCGCCTGGAGTTCCTCAACGAGGTCAGCGGCAGGATCGGCACCTCGCTCGACCTCGCGCGGACCATCGTCGAGGTCAGCAGGGCCGTCGTGCCGCGCTTCACCGACGTCGCGGGCACCTACCTGCGCGAACAGGTCGTCGCCGGCGAGGGGTTCCCCGAGGGGGTGCCGGACACCAGGACCATGTGGCACCGGGTGGCTCTCGAACACACCGACGAACCCGGCCGCTGGGACGACGTGGTGCCGGTCGGCGAGGCCATGCCGTTCCCGGCGCACACGCCGTTCTTCCAGTGCATGACCTCGGGCGAGCCCGTGCTCGTGCCGCGGATCAGCGAGGAGATGGGCCATGCCATCGCCTCGCAGTTCGAGAAGCGGGACATCCGGCCGCTGATCACCCACCGCTCCATGCTCGTCGTCCCGCTGAAGGCGCGCGACGTCGTCCTCGGCTTCATGATCCTGCTGCGCCATCCGGAGCGGGCCGAGTTCAACGACATGGACCGGGTCACCGGAGCCGAACTCGCCGCCCGGGCGGGCCTCGTGCTCGACAACGCGCGCATGTACACGTACCAGGAGAGCGTCGCCGAGGCCCTTCAGGACAGCATGCTGCCGAGCATCCCGGCGCGGATGGCGGGCTGCGACATCGCCACCCGCTATCTGCCGGGCACGCTGCTCGGCCGGGTCGGCGGCGACTGGTTCGACTCGGTCAAGCTGCCCGGGGCCCGTACCGCCCTGGTCGTCGGCGACGTCATGGGGCACGGCCTGAACTCGGCGGCGATGATGGGGCAGTTGAGGACGGCCGTGCAGACCATGGCCGCGCTCGACCTGCCGCCCGCGCAACTGCTGCGCAACCTGGACGACCTCGCGCAACGGCTCGGCGACACCTACCTCGCGACCTGTCTGTACGCCGTGTACGACCCGATCGCCGGCGAGGTGCACCTCGCCAACGCCGGCCACATCCCGCCGGTCCTGGTGCACGCCGGAGACGGCCGCAGCGAACTGCTCGACCTGCCCACGGGTGCGCCCATCGGCGTCGGAGGGGTGCCCTTCGAGGCGGTACGCGTGCCCGTGCGGCCCGGCGACCGGCTGGTGATGTGCACCGACGGCCTGGTCGAGGTGCGCGGCGAGGACATCGGTGTGGGGCTCGCCACACTGTGCGCGTCCGCCGCCCACCCGGCCGCGTCCATGGACGACGCCTGCGACACCATCATCCGCGCGCTGAACACACGCGGTGGCCGCAAGGACGACGTGGCGCTGCTGATGGCCCGCCTGAACGGCATCGGGCCGGACGACGTCGCCGAGTGGCGTCTCGCCCGCGATCCGGCCGAAGTGGGCCGGGCCCGCGCCGTGGTCCGCGAGCGACTGCACGAGTGGGGCCTGGCCCGGCTCGCCGACCCCGCCGGGCTGATGGTCAGCGAGCTGGCCACCAACGCGGTACGGCACTCCCACGGCCGTCCCGTGGCACTGCGCCTCGTCCGCGGCGACACCCTGCTGTGCGAGGTGGACGACGACGACCACGACCTGCCCACCCTGCTGAGCGCCGGCCCGGCCGACGAGTCCGGCCGCGGCCTGCGTGTGGTCAGCACCCTGGCCCGCGAGTGGGGCACCAGCCGTACGAACACCGGCAAGACGGTCTGGTTCGAACTCACCCTCCCCCGCCGCTGACCCGCCCCGATCCGGGCCCCGCGTTCCCCGGGTCCCGTTCCGACTCCCCGCGGTTGTGGGGCCGGGCCTCGGCAGGTAGACCGGAGGAACCCGAACAGGGCTTTTTCTCAAGGGAGTTGGGCATGAGTGCGACGAGTCGGTACCGGCAGGCGTGGGAGGGGTTCTGGAGCGAGGCGCCCGAGGAGCCGGGTGCGGTGTTCTGGGACGCCGAGCCCGAGGTGACCGCCCAGCTCCATCTGCCCCTGCTGCGACCGCACCTGGCCGATCCGGCGTTGCCCCTGGTCGACCTGGGGTGCGGCAACGGCACGCAGACCCGTTTCCTCGCCGAACGCTTCGGGCGCGTCGTCGGCGTCGACATCGCCGCGGCGGCCGTCGAGCGGGCCCGGCGCGGCGACCGCGCGGGCCGGGCCGCGTACCGGGTGCTGGACGCCGCCGACAAGAGCGGGACGGAGGCGCTGCGCGCCGAGCTGGGCGAAGCGAACGTGTACATGCGGGGCGTGCTGCACCAGTGCGATCCGGACGACCGGCAGGCACTCGCCGACGGGATCGCCGTCCTCCTCGGCGGGCGCGGCCGGGCCCTCCTCGTCGAACTGTCCGAGTCGGCACGCCCGGTCCTGGGCCGGCTCGCGCAGGACCCCGCAGGTCCGCCGCCCCGCCTCGCCCCGGTCCTGCGGCACGGCATCGCGCCTGGCGAAGTCGCCGACGCCGCGGTGCCGGAGTACCTGCGCTCTGCCGGTCTCGCCGTTGTGGCGGACGGCGAAATACCCTTGACCACCAACGAGTTCACCGCAGACGGAGTCCGTGTCGAGCTGCCGTCGAGGTGGTTGGTGGCCGGCCGCACCCACTGACCGGCGCAGCCCGGTGGTTGTGCCCTGCGTGTCAGTGGGACGGCGTATTGTCGCATTGGCGTAGTTTGAAGGTGGCGGGGGCCGGAGCGACCCCTACACGCTGTAGGGTTACGCCCATCCCCCACGGAACGAACAGAGACGAGAGGTGGCCGTGTCGATCGTCGCGCCCGAGCCGGACGTCAGTGTCGTCGTCATCGTCTACAACGACGAAGAGCGACTTCCGACAGCCGTTGGTTCCGTCCTCGAGCAAACACTCCGCAATGTCGAGGTGATCATCGCCGACGACTGCTCGACGGACGGCTCCCACGAGGTCGCGAAGGCGCTCGCCGCGGCCCACCCCGACCGGGTGCGGGCGATCCGGCTGTTGGAGAACAGCGGCGGCTGCGGAGAGCCCCGCAACCAGGGCGTCAAGGTGGCCCGCGGCCGGTACGTGATGTTCCTGGACAGCGACGACACGCTGGAGCGGAACGCCTGCCGCAACATGATCGAGGCCGCCGACCGCACCGGAGCCGATCTCGTCTCCGGCCTCTGTGTCCGGGTTCACACCGACAGCCGGCACGACAAGCGGGTGCTCTGGTACCCCTGGCTGTACCGCGGCACCCGTACGCTGGACTCCGTCGCCGAGCTGCCGGACCTGTTCGTCTTCGACACCCTGTCGACCAACAAGTGCTACCGGCGCGAGTTCCTGATCGACAACGGCCTCGCCTTTCCGCGGGGCATCCACTACGAGGACCTGCTCTTCTCCGCGCAGGCCTATCTGGCCGCGCAGCGGATCACCCTCATCCCCAACACGGTCTACCACTGGAACGTCGTCCAGAAGACCGCCGTCAAGTCGATCAGCAACCGGCGCGGTGAGATCAGCAACTTCGCCGACCGGGTCGAGATCCACCGCCGTATCGACGCCATCCTGGACCGCCAGGGCCAGGACGAGCTGAAGCTGCGCAAGGACATCAAGTTCCTCAAGCACGACCTGGTGCTGTACCTGCGGGAACTCCCCTTCCTCGACGACGACTACCGCCACCGCTTCGCCGAACTGGCCCGCTCCTACGTCCAGGGCTTCCCCGAGGCGGCCTACGCCGAGCTCGACCGCGTCCACGCCATCTGCGCCCAGCTGCTGCTGCGCGAGGACTGGACCGACCTGATGCCGGCCATCGACACGCTCATCAACCGGCACAAGATCTCCGCGCCGCTGGCCGAGCGGAGCGGCCGGATCTACTGGACCGACCGCTACCTCGACGACCCCGAGATGCGCTCCGTCCTCGACGTCACCACCCTCGGCTACCACGCCAGGCCGCTCAACCGGATGGCCCTGCGCAACCGGCTCACCGAGTACGCGGTGCGCGGCGGCGACGTGGTGCTCGCCGGCGAGATCGTCAACCCGCTGCAGACCATCGACCCGGGCGCCGAGCTCAGCGCCGAGCTGGAGTTCCGGGCCCGCCGCCGCAGCCTCCAGACCTTCCGCTTCCCGGTGCCCGCCCCACGCCACGAGGGCGACGCCATCGCCTGGCGGGCCGAGGTGCCGCTGACCCGGCGGCTCAGACCGCTCGGCATCGTCGACGACGTCTGGGACGTCCGGCTGCACCTGACCGCCGGAGGCAAGCGCACCACCAGCCGGCTCACCGTCGGCGCCGTCGACCTGGAGAGCGCCGAGTCCCTGCCCGTCCGGCCCCGCCTGACCCGGCTCATGGCCGACCGGCTGGAGCCGCAGGTGTCCGCCAAGGGCCACCTCGCCTTCCGGCTCGCCCAGCAGGGCCGGCTCGCCCGCACCGGCCGCGCCGCCGTGGAACGCAACCTGCACGGGCGTCCCGCGCGGGCCGCCAAGCGCGCCTACCGCACGCTGCGGGCCGTGCGCCGCGACCTGAACTCCGGCGCCCGCAAGATCCAGGTCTACGACCGGATGCTGCGCAGGCTGCCCGTCCGCAAGGGCACCGTCGTCTTCGAGAGTCACCTCGGCAAGCAGTACAGCGACAGCCCGCGCGCCGTCTTCGAGGAACTGCGCCGCCGCAGGGCGCCGATCACCCCGATCTGGTCGTACGCCGGCGAGCGCCCCACCGGCTTCCCCAAGGACGTGGAGCTGGTGCGCCGCTGGTCCTGGCGCTACCTCAAGGCGCTCGCCCAGGCGGAGTTCTGGATCGACAACCAGGGCTACCCGCTGCGGCTGGCCAAGCGCCCGGAGACCACGTACATCCAGACCTGGCACGGCTCGGCGCTGAAGCGGATGGGCTTCGACGAGCCCACCTACCGGATGATGTCCGAACCGGAGCAGCGCTCCTACCAGCAGGCGCTGGACCGCTTCGACCACTTCGTCGTTCGCGGCGAGCACGATGTGCGCACCCTCGCCCGCGCCTACCGCATCCCCGAGGAGAAGCTGCTGCGCACCGGCTACCCGCGCAACGACGCCCTGGTGCGGGTCCGCGAGGGGGCGCCGCTGCCCGCCGAGGCGCAGCGGCTCGCCAAGCGGCTGGGCCTCGACCCGGAGCGGCGCGTGCTGCTGTACGCGCCGACGTTCCGCGCCCATCCCGACGGCCGCGTAAGGGACTTCGAGTTCGCCTTCGACATCGAGGAGTTCGCTGCCCGCTTCGGCGACGACCACGTCCTCCTCGTCCGCGCGCACTACCTGAACCGGCTCACCCTGCCGCCGTCGGTCGCGGGACGCGTGATCGACGTCAGCGCCGAACCGGACATCACCCCGCTGCTGCTGCTCGCCGACTGCCTGATCACCGACTACTCCTCGGTGATGTTCGACTACGCGCTGCTCCGCCGCCCCATCGTCTTCTACGCCCACGACTGGGAGGAGTACGCCAAGGACACCCGCGGCACCTACTTCGACCTGCTCGCCGAGGCACCGGGCCCCGTCCCGCGCACCGGGGACGAACTGTTCTCCGCCATCGGCGACCTGAGCACCGTGCGGTCGACGTACGAGGCCCGCCTGAAGGAGTTCGTGGACAAGTACGGCGAGTACGACCGCGGGGACGCCGCGGCGCAGATCGTGGACCGCTTCTTCGGCCCCACGGGAGAGACCCGATGACCCAGCGCGACATCTTCTTCGTGGCCAACGAGGTCGACGAGCTCGGCGGCGTGGGCCGCTGGCAGGCCCAGATGGCCGGACTGCTGGCCGGCCGCGGCCACCGGGTCACCGTCATCGGCATCGCGCCGGCCGGCCATCCGATGGACCTCGGCGAGCAGCCCCCGTTCCGGACCGTGACTCTCTACGCCCGCCGGCCCCCCGGCCGCCCCCGGGCGCGCCGCCTCCTCGGCCGCGCCGACCCCGCCGTCCGCCGCCACGAGACCCACATGCGCACGGCGGCGAGCCGGCTCACGGGCCTGTTCCGCGCCGCCCGGCCCGGTGCGGTGATCATCGTCGCCCAGGTCTGGGCGATGGAGTGGGTGGCGCTCGCGGACACCGCCGGCCACCAGGTGATCGGCATGACCCACGAGTCCTTCGAGACGGCCCGCAAGTCGTCGCGGTTCGGACGGGTGAAGCGGTACTACAAGGACGTCGACCGCCTGCTGGCGCTCACCCAGGAGGACGCGGACCGCTGGGTGTCCGAGGGCATGAACAACGTCGGCTTCATGCCGAACCCGCTGCCCATCGCGCCCGGCACGCCCTCGCCGCGCACCGAGAAGGTCGTGGTCAGCATCGGCAGGCTGTCCCACGAGAAGGGCGTCGACCTGCTCCTGGAGGCCTGGGCCGAGGCCGCGCCGAAGCAGCCGGGCTGGACCCTGCGCATCCACGGCAGCGGAGAGTCCGAGGCGCTGCTCAGACGGCAGTGCGCGGAGCTGGGGCTGAAGGACTCGGTGGACTTCGCCGGGCAGACGGACGACGTGCCCGGCGCGCTGCGCGCCTCCTCCGTCTTCGTCCAGTCCTCCCGCGGCGAGGGCTTCCCGCTGGTCCTCCTCGAGGCCATGGCGACCGGGGTGCCGTGCGTGGCGTTCGACTGCGCGCCCGGCGTCCGCGAGATCGTCACCCACGAACGGGACGGTCTGCTGGCCCGCCCCGGCAACACCTCCGAACTCGCCCGCCACCTCGTCCGGTTGATGGCCGACGAGCAGGTGCGCGACACGATGGGCGACCAGGCCCTGCGCAGCGTCCAGCGCTTCGATCCGGACGTCATCACCGGGCGCTGGGAAGAGCTCTTCGCCTTCCTGGAGCGCTGAGCCCGGACCGCCCGCCGCCCGCGCCCCGGCACCCCTCGGCGCCCGGGGCGCGGGCCGGGGGCGGGGCGCGTCCCCGCCCCTCCGCAGACTCGCCGACTTTCACCGCTTCTCCGTAGCCGGTTCGCTGATCGGCGCGTAACGTGACGCTCCATGAAGATCCTCATCAGCGCCGACATGGAGGGCGCCACCGGTGTCACCTGGCCCGCCGACGTGCTGCCGGGCACGCCGCAGTGGGAGCGGTGCCGGACGATGTTCACCTCGGACGTCGACGCCGCCGTGCGCGGCTTCTTCGACGGGGGCGCCGACGAGGTCCTCGTGAACGAGGCGCACTGGAGCATGCGCAACCTGCTCCTCGAACGGCTGGACGAGCGGGCACAGATGCTCACCGGGCGCCACAAGTCTCTGTCCATGGTGGAGGGCGTGCAGCACGGCGACGTGGACGGCGTCGCCTTCGTCGGCTACCACGCCGGCGCCGGCATGGAGGGCGTCCTCGCCCACACCTATCTCGCCAACTCCGTCACCGGCGTGTGGCTGAACGACGTACGCGCCAGCGAGGGGCTGCTCAACGCCCATGTGGTCGCCGAGTACGGGGTGCCGGTCGTGCTGGTCACCGGGGACGACGTGGCCTGCGAGGACGCCCTCGGGTACGCGCCGGAGGCGCTGAAGGTCGCCGTGAAGGACCATGTGTCGCGGTACGCGGCGGTGTGCCGTACGCCGTCCCGTACCGCGGCCGACATCCGGGCGGCCGCCAAGCAGGCGGCCGGGCTGGCGGTCCGCCACGAACCGGCCGACGGTGGCCCGTTCACCGTCGCGGTCGAGTTCGACGCCGAGCACCTCGCCATGGCCTGCACCGTCGTGCCGGGAGTGGGCCGGGCCGGCGAGCGCAGGATCGCCTACACCAGCGCGACCATGTACGAGGCGATCCGCACCTTCAAGGCGGTCACCACGATCGCCTCGTCCGCGATCGAGGAGCAGTATGGCTGACGCGCAGGCGCTGGACGAGGTCGTCGGCTTCACGTCCGACCTGATCCGCATCGACACCACCAACCGGGGCGGCGGCGACTGCCGGGAGCGCCCGGCGGCCGAGTACGCCGCCGAGCGGCTCGCCGGGGCGGGCCTGGAGCCCGTGCTCCTGGAACGCTCCCCGGGCCGGACCAACGTCGTGGCCCGGATCGAGGGCACCGACCCGTCGGCGGACGCGCTGCTCGTGCACGGTCACCTGGACGTGGTGCCGGCGCGCGCCGAGGACTGGAGCGTGCACCCGTTCTCCGGCGAGGTCCGCGACGGGGTCGTGTGGGGCCGGGGCGCGGTCGACATGAAGAACATGGACGCGATGATCCTCGCCGTGGTCCGCGCCTGGGCCCGGCAGGGACTGCGGCCGCGGCGGGACGTGGTGATCGCCTTCACCGCCGACGAGGAGGCGAGCGCCGAGGACGGCTCCGGCTTCCTCGCCGACCGGCACGCCGGACTGTTCGAGGGCTGCACCGAGGGCGTCAGCGAGTCGGGGGCGTACACCTTCCACGACGGCGCCGGACGGCAGATCTACCCGATCGCCGCCGGTGAGCGCGGCACCGCCTGGCTGCGGCTGTCCGCCCGCGGACGGGCGGGCCACGGCTCCCGGGTCAACCGGGAGAACGCGGTGACCCGGCTCGCCGCGGCGATCGCCCGGATCGGCGCCCACGAATGGCCCGTACGGCTCACCCCGACCGTGCACGCGGCCCTCACCGAACTCGCCGCCCTGTACGGCATCGAGACGGACCTGCGGGACGTGGACGCGCTGGTGGACAAGCTGGGCCCGGCGGCCCGGCTGGTCGAGGCGACCCTGCGCAACAGCGCCAACCCCACCATGCTGGAAGCGGGTTACAAGATCAACGTGATCCCGGGGGAGGCCGTCGCCCATGTCGACGGGCGGTATCTGCCCGGCGGCGAGGAGGAGTTCCGCGCCACCCTCGACGAACTGACCGGCCCGGACGTGGACTGGGAGTTCGAGCACCGCGAGGTGGCGCTCCAGTCGCCGGTCGACTCGCCCTCCTTCGCGGCGATGCGGGCCGCCGTCGAGGAGTTCGCGCCGGAGGGCCATGTCGTGCCGTTCTGCATGCCCGGCGGCACCGACGCCAAGCAGTTCTCGCGGCTGGGCATCACCGGGTACGGATTCTCGCCGCTGAAGCTGCCCGAGGGCTTCGACTACAACGCCCTGTTCCACGGAGTCGACGAGCGCGTCCCCGTCGAGGCGCTGCACTTCGGCGTCCGCGTCCTGGACCGCTTCCTGCGGACCGCCTGAGCCCATGGGGGAAAACGTGCGAACCCTGCCCTGCGGATCCTGGCCCTCGCCCATTGACGCGGCCCTCGCGGCCGCGCACGACGGCAGGCCGGAGTTCCCCGGATTCGTCGGCGACGAGGTGTGGTGGACCGAGCCGCGGCCCGCCGAGGGCGGCCGCCGGGCGCTGGTACGGCGGAACGCCGAAGGCTCGCAGTCCACGGTGCTGCCCGCACCGTGGAACGTGCGCAGCCGCGTCATGGAGTACGGCGGCCGGCCCTGGGCGGGAGCCGTCGTGGACGGCGTACCGCTCGTGGTGTTCGTGAACTTCGCCGACCAGCGCCTGTACCGGTACGAACCCGGCGCAGAGCCCCGCCCGCTCACCCCGCTCTCCGCAGTCGGCGGCGGACTGCGCTGGGTCGAACCGCAACTGCGCCTGGAACACGGCGAGGTGTGGTGCGTGCTGGAGGAGTTCACCGGGGAGGCGCCCACCGACGTACGGCGGGTCCTGGCCGCGGTGCCGCTGGACGGCTCGGCCGCCGAGGACAGGGCGGCGGTGCGCGAACTCACCGGCGAACGGCACCGGTTCGTCACCGGCGCCCGGCTCTCGCCCGACGGGCGGCGGGCGGCCTGGCTGGCCTGGGACCACCCGCGGATGCCGTGGGACGGCACGGAGCTGCTGGTGGCCGAGGTGCGCGCCGACGGCACGTTCGGCGCGCCCCGGACGGTGGCCGGCGGCCCCGAGGAGTCCATCGCCCAGGCGGACTGGGCCGCCGACGGCTCCCTGCTGTACGCGAGCGACCGCAGCGGCTGGTGGAACCTCTACCGTGACGGCGAGCCCCTGTGCGTCCGCGAGGAGGAGTTCGCCGGTCCGCTGTGGCGGCTGGGCCAGCGCTGGTTCGCGCCGCTGGACTGCGGCCTGATCGCGGTCGTGCACGGCCGCGGCACCACCGCCCTCGGCGTGCTCGACCCGGAGACGGGCGAGGTCGTAGACGCGGCGGGCCCCTGGACCGAGTTCGACGCGGCGCCGGTGGTGCACGGCGACCGGGTCGTCGCGGTGGCCGCCAGCCCCCGCAGCGCCTACGAGGTGGTCGAGCTGGACACCCGGACCGGCCGGGCGCGGGTGATCGGCGCCGCCCACGACGACCCGGTCGACCCCGCCTACTACCCCGAGCCGCAGATGCGCACCTTCAGCGGTCCTGACGGCCGGGAGGTGCACGCCCACGTCTACCCGCCGCACCACCCGGAGTGCGTGGCGCCCGCCGGCGAGCTGCCGCCGTACGTCGTGTGGGTGCACGGCGGACCCACCAGCCGCACACCCCTCGTGCTCGACCTGGAGATCGCCTACTTCACCTCGCGGGGCATAGGGGTCGCCGAGGTCAACTACGGCGGATCCACCGGGCACGGCCGCGAGTACCGCAACCGGCTGCGCGAGCAGTGGGGCGTCGTCGACGTCGAGGACTGCGCGGCCGTCGCGCTCGCCCTCGCCGACGAGGGCACCGCCGACCGCGCCCGGCTGGCGATCCGCGGCGGCAGCGCGGGCGGCTGGACCACGGCGGCCTCCCTGACCACGACCGACGTGTACGCCTGCGGCACGATCAGCTACCCGATCCTCGACCTGACCAGCTGGAGCACGGGGGAGACCCACGACTTCGAGTCGCAGTACCTGGAGTCCCTGGTCGGGCCGCTCGCCGAGGTGCCGGGCCGGTACGCCGAGCGCTCGCCCGCCGAGCACGCCGACCGGATCACGGCGCCCTTCCTGCTGCTGCAGGGCCTGGACGACGTGATCTGCCCGCCGGTCCAGTGCGAGCGGTTCCTCGCCCGGCTGGCCGGCCGGCGGCTGCCGCACGCGTACCTCGCGTTCGAGGGCGAGGGGCACGGCTTCCGCCGGGCCGACACCCTGGTACGGGCGCTGGAGGCGGAGCTGTCGCTGTACGCTCAGGTCTTCGGCCTGGACCCGGCCGGCATCCCGACCCTGGAGCTCGGCACGTGAAGGAACTCGTCCGCCCCGCCCGGCTCGCCCCCGGCGCCCGCGTCGCCGTCGTCGCACCCAGCGGGCCCGTGCCCGAGGAGCGGCTGCAGGCGGGCCTGGACGTGCTGCGCGGCTGGGACCTGGATCCGGTGGTGGCGCCGCACGTGACGGCACGGCACGGCACGTTCGACTATCTGGCGGGCGCGGACCGCGACCGCGCCGCCGATCTCCAGGGCGCCTGGTGCGATCCGTCGGTGGACGCGGTGCTGTGCGCCCGCGG
Source organism: Streptomyces sp. NPDC087787 (assembly GCF_044743035.1). Taxonomy (NCBI): domain Bacteria; kingdom Bacillati; phylum Actinomycetota; class Actinomycetes; order Kitasatosporales; family Streptomycetaceae; genus Streptomyces; species Streptomyces sp. NPDC087787. The sequence continues at coordinate 110,213 of NZ_JBIUVQ010000007.1, read as the reverse complement.
CGGCTACGGCGTGCAGCGCATGGTGGACCTGCTCGACTGGGAGGCCATGCGGGCGGCCGGCCCGAAGGTGTTCGTGGGCTTCAGCGACATCACCGCGCTGCACGAGGCGTTCGCCACCCGCCTGGGCCTGGTCACGCTGCACGGGCCGATGGCCGCCGGTGCCGACTTCGTCAAGAACGACCGGGCGCAGCGGCATCTGCGGGCGACCCTGTTCGCGCCGGAGACGGTCCGCACGATCGCCTCCGGCGGCCCGGCGCTGGTCGCCGGGCGGGCCCGGGGGGTGACCCTCGGCGGCTGCCTGGCCCTGCTCGCCGGCGACCTCGGCACCCCGCACGCGCGGCCCGGCGCGGCCGGCGGTCTGCTGTGCCTGGAGGACGTGGGCGAGGAGGTCTACCGGCTGGACCGGTACCTCACCCAGCTGCTGCGCGCCGGTTGGCTCGACGGGGTGCGCGGGGTGCTGCTCGGCTCCTGGGAGGACTGCGAGACCCTGGACCGGGTGCGGGCCCTGCTCGCCGACCGGCTCGGCGGGCTCGGCGTACCGGTCGCGGAGGAGTTCGGCTTCGGGCACTGCGAGGGCGCGGTGACGGTGCCCTTCGGCGTCGCGGCCGAACTCGACGCCGACGCGGGCACGCTGACGCTCGACGAGCCGGCGCTGCGCTGACCGCGCGAAGCCGGCGCCGCGCCGACCAGGGCTGGGTCGGCTCCGTGGCACGCGATCCGCTGCCGACCGCGCGGCACCCGGCCTGCGCCGACCGCGCGACGGCCGGGCGCGTGGGCCGCGTAGGGTGACGGCATGCCGCACACCGCAGCCCGCTTTCTCGCCGAGGGGCCCCGCGTGGGCATCCGCCCCTTCACGCAGGAGGACGGCCCCGAGTTCACCGCCCGCGTCCGGGAGAGCGAGGACCTGCACCGTCCGTGGCTCTTCCCGCCGGACACGGCCGAGGCGTACGCCGGCTACGCCCGGCGGCTGCTCGAGGATCCGGCGAGGGCCGGCTTCCTGGTCTGCGAGAAGGACAGCGGCGCCCTCGCCGGGTTCGTGAACATCAACAACATCGCGCACGGCGCCTTCCGGTCCGGTGCGCTCGGCTACGGCGCCTTCGCGCACGCCGCCGGGCGCGGACTGATGCGCGAGGGCCTCGACCTCGTCGTCGGGTACGCCTTCGGCCCGATGCGGCTGCACCGGCTGGAGATCAACGTGCAGCCGCTCAACACCGCCTCGATCGCGCTGGCCCGCGCCTGCGGCTTCCGCCTGGAGGGCTTCTCGCCGGACATGCTCTTCATCGACGGGGCCTGGCGCGACCACGAGCGGTGGGCGCTCACCGCCGAGATGCGCGCTTGACGTTGACCTTCATGGTGTTCAGGTCCGTCACGGTCGACCGCAGGTCGCGAAAGCCGTAACCGAGGCCGCGCAGGGCGGTCTCCGCGCGGTCCTCGGCGATCGCGGCCGCCATCTCCTCGCCGTCGTCGGCGTCGCCGACCACGACGTAGCGCATCGAGAAGTGCTTCAGCGGGGACGGCTCGTACGACAGCGAGCCCTCCTCGGTGAACCGCATGCTGAGCATGCCGTGCTCGTCCGCCTCCGCGCGCAGCCGCTGTCGTGCCTCGTCGGTCAGTGCGTCCCAGGTGCCCCGGACGATCACCCGGTAGGTGTGCTGCTCGCTCATCGGATCTCCGTACTTCTCCATGCTCGGCCATGGCCCACAGGGGCCGACCGGCCGACTCTACGGCGCCCGCGACGCGCTGCCCACGGAATATCGGCGCGCCGCCCGCTCAGCCCCGGCGGTCCATGTACTCGTACACCGTGCCGTCCGGGTGCAGGGCGATCAGGTTGCGGCCGACCGGGGTCGGTACCGGCCCGGCCACGATGTGCGCGCCGAGTCCGGTCAGCACGCGGTGGGCCTCGTCGACGTCCTCCACGGCTATCGTCGCCGCGACCTTGCGCAGCACCTCCAGCTGCGACTCGGGGCCGCTCATCAGCAGAAAGCAGCCGACCGCGGCGACCTGGACGCCGGCCTGTTCGAAGCGGAGGGCTTTGGCGCCCGCGAGGCCTTCGTAGAAGGGGACGGCGGTGTCCAGATCGTTGACGCAGACGCGCAGGCTGGTTCCCAGAATCTCCATGCGTACGAGCGTAGTTGGGGGTGGCCCGGCAGGTGATCCTTTCACCGGATCGCCCGCGGGACCCACCTGCTCCGCCACATCCCCGGGCGGTGTTATGCGTACGCGTGTGCGGGTACCCGCGCTCCATGAAGGGCTTGGATCACTTGGAGCACTTGGACAAGCAACTGGTCGACGAACTGGCGCAGGTGGCGCGCGAGACGGTGCGCGACGAACTGCGCGAGCAGACCCGAAGGCAGCGTCGCACCGCGACGCTGTACGCCGCGTCCGGCGCCGTCGCCCTGTACGCGGGCGCGGCTCTCGCGCTCGCCGTGGGGCTGGCCCTCGCGATCGGCCTGCCCGGCTGGGCCGCCGCGCTGATCACCGCGGCGATCCTGGGCGCGGCGGCCTACGCGCTGCGCGAGGCCGCCCGCCCGTCGGCGTCGCATCCCGCACCGGGTCCCGGCACGGACTTCGCGTCCGGCGCCGACACGGGCGCCCAGCGGACGGGCGGCACCGGCGCGACGACGGGCGCGGCCGGCCGGGCAGCGGGCGCGGCATACCCGCCCACACCGCCGGTGCCGCCGGTCCCGCCCGCGCCTCCGGCCGGGACGACCCGTCCGGACCATCCCGGCGGGACCGACCCGGGACCGCAGCACCGGGCCTGACACCCGCTCGCGTTCCCGTGGGCAGAGCCCGGACGAATGTCACCGGGAGCCCGCTCGCGAGTTCGGCCGGGTTCGCGGGGCGGTGCCCTGCGGGCGGACGACTGGCCCGTCTCGCCGGCCGTGCGGGCTCCGCGCCCGCACGGACGCCATCGGCCTCCGGCGCGGGCCACGCCCGCGGGCGGGGCGCCGGGCCGGGGACGTGGCGTGCACTCGCGTTCCAGGATTGGCCTGGGACCGCAGCACCCCGGCCTGCCACCCTCGCGCGTTCCTGTGGGCGGAGCCCGGACGAATGTCACCGGGAGCCCGCTCGCGAGGCCGGCCCGGGTTCGGGAGCGGTGCCCTGCGGGCGGACGGTCGCCGTCGGCCTCCGGCGCGGGCCGCGGTCCACGGGCGGGTCGCCGGGCCGGGGCGTGGCGTGGCGAGGCACTCGCGTTCCAGGGTCGGCGTGCACCAGCCCGCGGCCCGACCCGGGAGGCCCGCGGGTCCGACCCGGGGCCTCAGTACCGGGCCTGACACCCGCTCGCGTTCCCGTGGGCAGAGCCCGGACGAATGTCACGGCGCGCCCGCCCGCGAGGCCGGCCCGGGTTCGCGCGGCGGCGCCCTGCGGGCAGCGTGCGCGGCCTGGAGGCGGAGGCTCGGATCGCCTTGGGGCAGCGCGTCGGCTGTGTGGGCTCCGCGCTCGGCGGCGACCTGTCGTGTTGGCCTGCGGGCGATGCGCCGGACGACTGACGCCTGGCCGCCCGTTCGCCGGGACAGGCGGCGGGCGTCTGCTCGTGTCCCACCGCGATCCGCGTTGCGCCGTGGGCCCCGGGGCAGCGGGAGCGCGTCGGTGGCCTGCTGTGGCCCCCGAGGCGGAAGTTTGGGGGTTTCGGGCAGGGGGACGCGGAAGGTCCTGTACCAGGTATGCGACCGTGCCGGAGGCGAACCGTGAGTCGACCCCGCATCGTGATCGTCGGTGCCGGCTTCGCCGGCTACCGCACGGCCCGGACCCTGTCGAGGATGTCCCGGGGCAAGGCCGACATCACGCTGCTGAACCCGACCGACTACTTCCTGTACCTGCCCCTGCTGCCCCAGGTCGCCGCGGGCCTGCTTGAGCCCCGCCGGACCGCCGTCTCCCTCGCCGGCAAGCTGCGCCACGTACGGCTGGTCCTCGGCGAGGCCGACGCCATCGACCTGGACGCGCGCACCGTGCACTACACCGGCCCCGAGGGCGGCGAGGGCACCCTGGCCTACGACCGGCTGGTGCTCGCCGTCGGCAGCGTCAACAAGCTGCTGCCGATCCCCGGCGTCGCTGAGCACGCGCACGGCTTCCGCGGTCTGCCCGAGGCCCTGTACCTGCGGGACCACATGATCCGCCAGATCGAACTGGCGAGCGGTGAGGACGACCCCGGAGCCTGCGAGGCCCGCTGCACCTTCGTCGTCGTGGGCGCCGGCTACACCGGCACCGAGGTCGCCGCGCACGGCAGGATGCTCACCGACTCGCTGGTGCGCCGGCATCCGCTCCGGCGGGACATCCGGCCGCGCTGGCTGCTGCTGGACGTCGCGCCCCGCGTGCTGCCCGAACTGGACGAACGGCTCTCGGCCACCGCCGACCGCGTGCTGCGGAGGCGCGGCGTCGAGGTGCGCATGGGCACCTCCGTGAAGGAGGCCACGCACGAGGGCGTGCTGCTGACGGACGGCGAGTTCGTCCGCAGCCGCACGCTCGTGTGGTGCGTCGGCGTACGGCCCGACCCGCTCGTGGAGAGCGCCGGGCAGCCGCTGGAGAAGGGGCGGCTCGTCGTCGACCCCTTCCTCCAGGTGCCGGGGCGGCCGGACGTGTTCGCGTGCGGGGACGCCGCCGCCGTGCCCGACCTGGACAACCCCGGCCGGTACACCCCGATGACCGCCCAGCACGCCTGGCGGCAGGGCAGGACCGCCGCGGTCAACGTCGCCGCCTCCCTCGGCGTCGGCGAGGCCCGGCCCTACCGCCACCGCGACCTGGGCTTCGTCGTGGACCTGGGCGGCGCGCAGGCCGCCGCGGACCCGCTCGGCGTACCGCTCTCCGGGCCGGTGGCCGGCGCGGTCACCCGCGGCTACCACCTCGCGGCGATGCCCGGGAACAGGGCCCGGGTGGCCGCGGACTGGCTGCTGGACGCCGTACTGCCGCGCCAGTCCGTCCAGTTGGGCCTCGTACGGTCCTGGTCCGTGCCCCTGGACACGGCCTCCCCGGAGCTGGCGCGGGTGCCGGGCGGCCCCGAGCAGCGGGCGAGGCCGCCGGCCGCGTCCACTCCCGCGTCCGCGCGGAGCAGCCCGGCCGGTGAGCCCGCGAGCGGCGCTCCAGGCGACGGGACCACCGGGAGCCACCCCGCCCCCGGCCCGGTCAAGCGAGACGACCTACCTGCGGAAGGAGACTCATGAACACCGACGAACTCGTCGAACTCGGCCAGCAGCTGCGCGTCGACAGCGTGCGTGCCGCCGCCGCGGCGGGCTCCGGGCACCCCACGTCCTCCATGTCCGCCGCCGACATCATGGCGGTCCTGCTGGCGAACCATCTCCGCTACGACTTCGACCGGCCCGAGCACCCCGGCAACGACCGCTTCGTGCTGTCCAAGGGACACGCCTCCCCCCTGCTGTACTCCGCCTACAAGGCGGCGGGCGCCATCGACGACGAGGAACTGCTCACCTTCCGCAAGCTGGGAAGCCGCCTGGAGGGGCACCCCACCCCGCAACGGCTGCCGTGGGTGGAGACCGCCACCGGATCCCTCGGCCAGGGCCTGCCCATCGGCGTCGGGATCGCGCTCAGCGGCAAGCGCCTCGACCACGCCGACTACCGCGTGTGGGTGCTGTGCGGGGACAGCGAGCTGGCCGAGGGCTCCGTCTGGGAGGCCGCCGAGCACGCCGGGTACGAGCACCTGGACAACCTGACCGTGATCCTCGACGTCAACCGGCTCGGCCAGCGCGGTCCCACCCGGCACGGGCACGACCTGGACGCCTACGCCCGCCGCTTCCGCGCCTTCGACTGGCACACGGTCGAGATCGAGGGCCACGACGTGGACGCCGTCGACCGCGCCCTCGGCGAGGCCGCCTCCACGAAGGGGCAGCCCACCGCGATCATCGCCCGCACCCTCAAGGGCAGGGGCGTCAGGGACGCCGAGGACCGCGAGGGCCTGCACGGCAAACCGCTGAAGGACCCCGACGAGGCGATCGAGGAGCTCGGCGGGGTCCGGAACATCCGCGTCCACGTGCACGAGCCCGGCTCGGTCCGCGCGCTGCACGCCGTGGGCGACGGCAGCCTCGAACTGCCCCGCTGGGACAAGGGTGAGGAGGTCGCCACCCGTGACGCCTACGGGCAGGCGCTCGCCGCGCTCGGCACCGCGCGCGGCGAGGTCGTGGCCCTCGACGGCGAGGTCGGCGACTCCACCCGCGCGGAGTTCTTCGCCAAGGAGCACCCCGAGCGCTACTTCGAGTGCTACATCGCCGAACAGCAGATGGTCGCCGCCGCCGTCGGGATGGCCCGGCGCGGCTGGGTGCCGTACGCCTCGACGTTCGCGGCCTTCCTGACCCGCGCGCACGACTTCGTGCGGATGGCCGCCGTCAGCGGCTCCGGCATCAACCTCAACGGCTCCCACGCGGGCACGGCGATCGGCGAGGACGGGCCCAGCCAGATGGGCCTTGAGGACCTGGCGATGATGCGTGCCGTGCACGGCTCGACCGTGCTCTACCCGTGCGACGCCAACCAGACCGCCGAGCTCGTCGCGCGCATGGCCGACCTGGACGGCGTCCGCTATCTGCGCACATCGCGCGGGGCCGGTCCGGTGCTCTACGGGCCCGAGGAGGAGTTCCCGGTGGGCGGCAGCAAGGTGCTGCGCTCCTCCGCGCGGGACCGGCTGACCGTCGTCGCCGCGGGTGTCACCCTGCACGAGGCGCTCGCCGCCGCGGACATCCTCGGCCGGGACGGCATCGCGCTCCGGGTGATCGACCTGTACTCCGTCAAGCCGGTCGACCAGGAGACGCTCCGGAAGGCAGCCGAGGACACCGGCTGCCTGCTCACCGTGGAGGACCACCACCCGGAGGGCGGCATCGGCGACGCCGTGCTCGACGCCTTCACCGACGGACGCCCGGTGCCGCGCCTGGTGCGGCTCGCCGTCCGGGACATGCCGGGCTCGGCCTCGCCCGCCGAGCAGCTGCACGCCGCGGGCATCGACGCCGAGTCGATCGTGGCCGCCGCGCGGCTGCTGGTGGAGGAGGCGGTCGTGCGGTGAGTGACGGGAGTGACGAGAGTGACGGGCCGCGCACGGTGCGCACCGGCCGCGGTCCCCGGAGATCCCGCCCCGTGTGTAAGAGACGTCCGCGCTCGCGCAGGTTTGGCCGTGGAGGTTGCGGCCACCCGAAGGAGAAGAGGTGGCCATGGTGAAGAAGGACAACACCGCGGAGTCGCAGGGCTCGGGAGAGCCGGTGTCCCGGCCGCGGCCGATGGAGGTGCTGCGTGAGGCGCGGGCCCAGTTCGCCGAGCTGACGGGTCTGACCCCCGAGTCGGTGACGACCTTCGAGCAGACGGAGGACGGCTGGTCGCTGGAGATCGAGGTCCTGGAACTGGCCCGGGTGCCGGACACCATGAGCCTCATGGCGAGCTACCAGGTCGACCTCGACCCGGAGGGGCAGCTCACCGGGTACCGGCGGCTGCACCGCTACGAACGCGGACGCTCCGACGCCCGCCGCTCCGGCGGCGGCCGCTGAGGCGGAACAAAGCCTCATACACAGACAACAGACGAGGAGTGCGGTTGGCATGACCGTTGTCCCGGCACAGACGTCCGGCGGCGGAGGCGGCAGCAGCGGCCTGTACGACGTCCTGGAACTCGTTCTCGACAGGGGGCTGGTGATCGACGCGTTCGTGCGGGTCTCGCTGGTCGGTATCGAGATCCTGAAGATCGACGTGCGGGTCGTCGTCGCGAGCGTCGACACCTACCTGCGCTTCGCCGAGGCCTGCAACCGGCTCGACCTGGAAGCGGGCCCCCGCAAGGCTCCGGGCCTGCCCGATCTGGTGGGCGAGGTCACCGAGTCCGGCGCGCGCGGCAAGGCGAAGGGGGCGTTGTCGGGGGCGGCGCAGACCGTTTCCGACGCCTTCCAGCAGGCCCGTGACGAGCGCTCGGGTGAGGGCGAGGGGCGGCCGCGGGCGCGCAAGGCGGCGCCGGCCCGTCGGAAGGAGGAGCAGGAGTGAGCACGTATGTGTACGGGATCACGGCCGCCTCGGATATGTCGTCGCTGCCCGAGGAGTTGGGCGGGGTGGGCGAGCCGGCGCGGCCGGTGCGGGTGCTGACGGCGGGTGGGCTGGCCGCGGTGGTCAGTGACGCGCCGGAGGGGTTGCGGCCCAAGCGGCGCGACCTGCTCGCGCATCAGGCGGTGCTCAGTGAGATGGGCACGGGCCGGTGTGTGCTGCCGATGCGGTTCGGCAGTGTCGCTCCGGACGACGAGGCGGTCACGAGTGTGCTCGCCGAGCGTGCCGAGCATTACCGGGAGCGGTTGGAGGCGTTGGAGGGCAGGGTCGAATACAACGTCAAGGGCAGTCATGTCGAGGACGCGGTGCTGCACCGGGTGATGGCCGAGAACCCGGAGATCCGGGGCATGGCGGAGGCCAACCGGCGTGCGGGTGGCGGTAGTTACGAGGACAAGATCCGCCTCGGTGAGATGGTCGCCGCGGCCGTGCAGGCCCGTGAGGCGGAGGACGCCCGCGAGGTGGTGCACGCTCTGGAGCCGCTCGCCGCCGCGGTCAGCGACGGCCCGCCGTCCACCGGCTGGCTGGTCAACACGTCGTTCCTGGTGGACCGGGAGGCGGCGGAGGAGTTCGTGACCGCCGTCGAGCGGGCCCGCAAGGACCTGCCCCACCTCGATCTGCGCGTCAACGGGCCGCTGCCGCCGTACAGCTTCGTCGAACCCGGCCCCGCCGAGCCCGCGAGCACCACGGCGGGGGCCGACGCGGGAGCGGAGTGACGCCATGGGACTCATCTCCGAGGTGCTGCTGCTGCCGCTCGCACCGGCGCGCGCAAGCGGCTGGGCGATCAGGCAGGTACTGCGCGAAGCCGAGCGCATCTACTACGACCCGGCCACGGTACGGGCCGAACTGGCGCGGTTGGAAGAGCAGTTGGAGGCGGGCGAGATAACCGAGGAGGAATACGACCGCCGGGAGGACGAGCTCCTGGACCGGCTGGAGACCGGCATGCGCGGGGGCCCGGGGACAGGTGAGGGGACGGCACGATGAATCGAGTGGCACTCGGCCTCGCGGTAGGGGCCGGCTACCTCCTGGGACGGACCAAGAAAGCGAAATTCGCCCTCGCCGTGGGCAGCATGGTGGCGGGCAAGAAGCTGAACCTCGGTCCGCGCGGAATCGCGGACCTGGTCAACCAGCAGCTGATGAACAACCCGCAGTTCAAGGAGATCGGGGACCAGCTGCGCCAGGAACTGCGGGGCGTCGGCAAGGCGGCTTCGGGGGCGCTGGTCGAAAGGCAGATGACCGCGCTCGCCGACCGGCTGCACGAGCGGACCGCCCAGGTCCGTGACGAACTCGCCGGCGTCGTGCCGCAACCTGACGAGCCTGACGAGGGGGAGAGCGAGGAGGAGACCGGGGGAGAGCGCGAGGAGGAGACCGAGGGGGCGCGCGAGGAGACCGAGGGGGAAGACGGGTACGAGGACCGGGAGGGCCGCGAGGCCGAGGAGGAGCCCGGGGGCGCGGCCGGGGACCAGGGTGCGCCGGCGCGGAAGGAAGCGGCGCGGAAGGCCCCCGCGAAGGAGGGGCCGACGAAGAGGGCTCCCACCAGGCAGACCGCGAAGAAGGCATCGGCGGATGCGCCGGCCGGGAAGGAAGCGGCGAGGAAGGCGCCCGCGAAGAAGGCCCCCGCCAAGAAGGCGGCGGCGACGAAGGCCGCGGCAGGCAGGACGGCCGCGAAGAAGACCGCCGCTCCCGGCGGCGCGACCCGTGCCGCCCGCTCCCGGCGGCCGAAGGGTGGTGGTGACCGATGACCGAGGCACTCGGATCCGCGACCTCCGCCGCCGGCAGTGCGACGGCCGGCGTGGCGAAGGACAATCCGCTGAGCGACCTCGCCCACAGCGAGGCCGCCGACCGCCTCAAGGCCGAGGCGCGGGACTACCTCGCCGCCCAGGCCCAGCGGCTGCTGGCCGGCTTCGGCCACAAGCTCGGCGAGACCACCGGCAAGCTGAACGACATCGCCGAGGGCAACAGCCCCGGCTTCGCCAAGCTCGCCCTCGACGCCGGCCGCAAGGTCGCCGAGGGCAAGGGGCCGGTGCGCTCGATCCTGGAGCTGGGTGCCTCCCGCGCCAAGGACCGCGTCGTGGGCGCGCTGAAGAACATCGGAGGCGGCGGGAGCAAGCGCAAGCGCGGCGGGGGCAACAAGCCCACCGTCATCATCGAGTCCGTCGACGTCGGCGTGCCGCTGCGCACCGCCTACGACCAGTGGACGCAGTACCAGGACTTCAGCACCTTCGCCAAGGGCGTCAAGAGCGCGAGCCGCGCCGACGACACCCACTCCGACTGGCAGCTGAAGGTGTTCTGGTCCAGCCGGAGCTGGAAGGCCCACACCACCGAGCAGGTGCCCGACGACCGCATCCAGTGGACGTCGGAGGGCGCCAAGGGCACCACGAAGGGCGTCGTCTCCTTCCACCGTCTCGACGAGAACCTCACCCGGGTCCTGCTGGTCATGGAGTACTACCCCAGCGGGTTCTTCGAGAAGACCGGCAACATCTGGCGGGCCCAGGGCCGCCGCGCCCGGCTGGACCTGAAGAACTACGTCCGTTACATCACCCTCAAGGGGGAGGCCGAGGACAGCTGGCGCGGTGAGATCCACGACGGCGAGGTCGTCCGCAGCCACGAGGACGCGGTCGCGGAGGAGGAGCGGGAGGCCGCCGAGAGGGACGAGGAGCCGGACGAGGAAGAGGGCCCGTACGCCGAGGAGGAGAACGGCGAGTACGAGGAAGAGGAGGAAGAGCCGGAGGAAGACGCCGAGGAGCAGCCGGAGGAAGAGTACGAGGACGAGGGCGGGGAGCAGCCGGACGAAGAGGCCGAGGGCGAGTATGAGCCCGAGGAAGAGGAAGGGCCCGAGGAAGAGGAAGAGGAAGAGCCCGAGGAAGAGGAAGAGCCCGAGTACGCCGAGGGCAGGGGCCGCCGATGACGACGCCCGGCCGACTGCCCGAACCGTACGGCCCGAGCAGCGGGGCGAACCTCGCCGACATCCTCGAGCGCGTGCTCGACAAGGGCATCGTCATCGCGGGCGACATCCGCATCAACCTGCTCGACATCGAACTGCTCACCATCAAGCTCCGGCTCGTCGTCGCCTCGGTCGACAAGGCCAAGGAGATGGGTATCGACTGGTGGGAGAGCGACCCGGCGCTCTCCTCCCGCGCGCGACGCGACGAGCTCGCCCGGGAGAACACCGAGCTGCGCGAGCGGCTGGCACGACTGGAGGAACTGGAGCTGGACCGCGGTCGCCGGGAGCCCGACCACCTGGACCGCGGCCGGGCGGACCGGGACCGGGACAGCCTGGACCGGGGCCGCGCGGATCGGGGCCGCGCGGATCAGGATCGTGCCCGCAAGGAGGAACGATGACCGGACTGCGGTACGTCTACGCCGTCTGCCGGCCCCTCGGCGCACCCCTCCAGGCGCAGCTGACCGGGGTGGCGGGTGCCCCGGCGAAGCAGCTCAACCACCACGGCCTGGTCGCCGTCCTCAGCGAGGTGCCCGAGCGCGACTTCGGTGAGGAGCCGCTGCGCGCCCATCTGGAGGACCTCGACTGGCTCGCCGCCACCGCCCGCGCCCACCAGGGCGTCATCGACGCGCTGACCGTCGTCACCACACCGCTGCCGCTCAGGCTCGCCACCGTCTTCCGCGACGACAGCGCCGTGCGCTCGATGATCGAGGCCCGCGAGGAGCATATCCTCCGCACCCTGGACCGGCTGGAGGGGCGCGTGGAGTGGGGCGTCAAGATCTACGCCGAGACCGAGCAGCCCCAGCAGGCCGCGCAGCCCGCGGCGAAGGCGGTCTCCGGCCGGGACTACCTGCGGCAGCGGCGGCAGCAGACGCGGGCGGGGGAGGACCTGTGGCAGAAGGCGGAGGCCTTCGCCACCCACCTGCACGAACAGCTCTCCGCCTTCGCCGAGGACTCCCGACTGCACGCCCCGCAGAACCCCAGCCTCTCCGGCGCGGCGGGGCGCAACGTGCTCAACGCCGCCTATCTGGTGCCGCGCGGGCACTCCGAGGAGTTCGTGGAACTCGTGGACCGCACGAAGGACGACGTACCCGGACTGCGCGTGGAACTCACCGGGCCGTGGGCGGCGTACTCCTTCGCAGGGGAGGAGGCATGACGGTCGTCGAACGCCGTGAGATCGCCCTGGTCGACCTGCTCGACCGGCTGCTGGCCGGCGGTGTCGTCATCACCGGGGACATCACCCTGCGCATCGCCGATGTGGACCTCGTCCGCATCGACCTGAACGCGCTGATCAGCTCGGTGAACGCACAAGTGCCGTCGCCCTTCGAGGAGCAGTAGTGGCCCCGCGCAAGCATATGGACCTGGAACCCGACACCGTCGAGCGGGACCTGGTGAAACTCGTGCTCACCGTCGTGGAGCTGCTGCGCCAGCTCATGGAGCGGCAGGCGCTGCGCCGCTTCGACGAGGGGGACCTGAGCGAGGAACAGGAGGAGCGGATCGGCCTCACGCTCATGCTCCTGGAGGACCGCATGGCCGAGCTGCGCGACCGCTACGGGCTGCGGCCAGAGGACCTGAACCTCGACCTCGGACCGCTGGGGCCCCTGCTTCCCCGGAAGTGAGCACCCGGGAACGAGGGGAACGAGGGAAACGAAGGGAACGCGGCGCCGGGGTCAGACCTCCTTGCGGCACAGGATCTCGCCGTGCAGAACCGCGAACCAGCCGTCGTGCCGCCCGCCCCACTCCCGCCACGCCGCCGACACGGCCCGCAGCCGGTCCTCGGTCGCGTGTCCGCCGCCGACGGCGCGCCCGGCGTAGGCCGACGCCAGGGTGCGGTCGGCCCAGAGCCCGCTCCACCAGGCGCGCTCGTCCTCGGTGGCGTAGGTCCAGGTGCTGGAACCGGCCGTGACGTCGGTGAAGCCGGCCGCCAGCGCCCAGGACCGCAGCCGGCGTCCGGCGTCCGGCTCGCCGCCGTTGGCGCGGGCGACCCGCCGGTACAGGCCGAGCCAGTCGTCCAGTCCTTCCACCCGCGGGTACCAGCTCATCGCCGCGTAGTCCGCGTCGCGCACGGCGACGTACCCGCCCGGCTTCGTCACCCGCCGCATCTCGCGCAGCGCCTGCACGGGGTCGCCCACGTGCTGGAGCACCTGGTGGGCGTGGACGACGCAGAACGTGCCGTCGGGGTGGTCGAGGGCGTGGACGTCGGCCACCGCGAAGTCGACGTTGGTCAGACCCCGCCCGGCGGCCGTGGCCCGGGCCTGCTCCAGGACGCCGGGCGCCCGGTCGACACCCGTGACGTGCCCCTGGGGGACCAGGGCCGCCAGGTCGGCGGTGATGGTGCCGGGGCCGCAGCCGATGTCGAGGATCCGCATATGGGGCCGCAGCGAGCCGAGCAGGTAGGCCGCGGAGTTGGCGGCGGTGCGCCAGGTGTGCGAACGCAGCACGGACTCGTGGTGCCCGTGCGTGTAGACGGCCGTCTCCCGCTTCGGCATGGCTGTACCCCTTCTCGTCCCCTGATCCCCGTGGGGCCCGCGGCCCCCGGCGGCACGGATCACGGTACGCCTCCGCGCCGAATGGTGAGACCCTGGTTTCAGGATACGAGACGGATGGTGGGTGGGCGGTCAGTCGCCGGGGAGCGGCCGGTACACCGCCAGCGCCTCGGGCAGCTTCTCCAGCCACAGCTCGTCCGCCACCTCCATCACCTCGCCGTCGTGGGCGAGCAGGGTGCCGGGCGCGACACCGGTCAGACGCAGCCGTCGCACCTGGACCGCCGCGTGGGCCGGGGACCGGGTCAGCGGGCCGGCCAGGGCCGCGGACAGCAGGCGCAGGGCGGGCCTGCGGCCCCCGTGCACCACCCGGACGTCGAGCTTTCCGTCCGTCAGGTGGAGCCGGCGGCCCAGTGCGAGCCCCCTGCGGTGGTACGTGCCGTTCCCGGCGAACAGCAGCCACAGCGGGTGGGTGTGGCCCTTCACCACCGCCCGCAGCGGATGGCGGTCGGCACGCAGCACCTTCAGCGCCGCCAGCACCCCGGCCGGCCAGGTGCCGATCCGTCCGGCCAAGCGGTCGCGCAGGCGGACCAGTTCCGGGTACACGCCGAGGCTGAAGGTGTTGAGGAAGACGCCCCGCTTGCTCCCGGAGCGGAAGCGGCCCACGTCGACGCGGACTCCGTGACCGCGCTCCACGGCCCGGGCCAGGGCCCGCGCGTCCTCCACGCCCAGATCGAGGGCGAAGTGGTTCAGGGTTCCGCCGGGCAGCACCGCGAGCGGCAGGCCACGGCACAGGGCGACCTCCGCGGCCGTGTTCACGGTGCCGTCGCCGCCGCACACCCCGAGCACCCGGGCGCGGTCCGCCGCCTTCTCCAGCTCGGCCCGGACCTCCTCCGGCCCGCACTCGACGATCTCCGCCTCCGGCAGGAGATCCCCCAGCGCGCCGGCGCGGTCCGCGGTGCCCGAGGCCCGGTTGGCCACGAGTACCAGGCCCTTGCCGCCGGGCAGCGCCGGCAGGTCGGCGTGGGAGCGGGCCGGCGGATCGGTCCGGTCGCGGGTGGGCACCAGAGCCCGGGCCGCGAACGCGACGCCCGCCCCCAGCGCGGCACCCGCCAGCACATCGCTCGGGAAGTGGACCCCGGTGTAGACGCGCGAGAGCGCGACCGACGCGGCGACCGGGGCCACCGCCGCCCCCCAGGCCGGGGACTCCAGGGCGACGCCCGTCGCGAAGGCGGCCGCGGACGCCGCGTGCCCGGAGGGGAAGGACGTGGTGAACGGCTGCCGCTTGAGCCGGCGCATGAGCGGGACGGGGTCCAGGGCCGGCCGGTCGCGGCGTACCGAGCGCTTGCCGATCGTGTTGACGGTCAGGGACGCCAGGCTCAGCGAGGCCAGGCCGCGGGCCGCGGCCCTGCGGGCCCTAGGGCTGCGGCTCGCGGTGATGGCGGCCGCCACCGCGCACCACAGCACGCCGTGGTTCGCGGCCCGGCTCAGCCTCGGCAGCACCGGGCCCGCGCCGGGCCAGCGGCGCTCGGCCGCGAACTCGAACAGCCGGCCGTCCAGGGCCGACAGGCGGTGCAGGAGGGCGTGGGCGCCGGTCTTCGCGGCGGTGAGGTCGACGTCTGGGCTCATAGGGGACCGCTACCCTGAAGTGGCCGTTTCTTGTGTGCCCTGTTTCCGGTGCGCTGTTTCCGGTGCGCTGTTTCCGGTGCGCTGTTTCCGGTGGGCTGTGCGCCGTGTCCGGTGCGCGCGGGGCGGCACCGGCCGTCGTAGGGACCCCGCATGCGTCTGCTCCTCATCCGCCACGCCCAGACCCTCTCCAACGTGGGCCACCTGCTGGACACGCGGATCCCCGGGCCGGGCCTGACGCGGCTCGGCGAACAGCAGGCCGCGGCGCTGCCGCGGGCGCTCGCCGGGGAGGAGATCGAGGCGCTCTACGCGTCCACCCTGGTCCGCACCCAGCTCACCGCCCGGCCGCTGGCCGCCGAGCGCGGACTCGACGTGATCGTCCGCGACGGCATCCGCGAGGTGTCCGCGGGCGACCTGGAGACGGAGCCGGGCGACTCCGAGCGCGGCCGGACGTACATGCGCACGCTGCTGGGCTGGGCCGCCGGTGACACCCGGTCCCGTATCCCCGGAGGCGAGAGCGGCACCGAGGTGCTGGCCCGCTACGACGCCGTCGTCGCCGAGGCCACCGCGGACGGCGCCGGAACCGTCGCCCTGGTCAGTCACGGCGCTGCCATCCGCCTGTGGACCGCGGTCCGCGTCCGCAACCTCGACGCGGAGTTCGCCGCCACCCACCCCCTGGAGAACACCGGGGTGGTGGTCCTCCAGGGCTCGGCCCCGACCGGATGGACGGCCCTGGCGTGGGCGGACGCCCTCGTCACCCCGGCGCGGGAGAGCGGCCCGACGGGACGGCCCGTGGACTTCGGATAAGAGTTTGCCGGGCCCGTACGGCCGCCGTCAGAATGCCTGACCATGGGACATCTGGAAGCCGCGCACCTGGAGTACGTCCTCCCCGACGGGAGGACGCTGCTCGGCGACGTGTCCTTCCGGGTGGGAGAGGGGGCCGCCGTGGCCCTCGTCGGACCCAACGGCGCCGGCAAGACCACCCTGCTGCGCATGGTCTCCGGCGAGCTGAAACCGCACGGCGGCACCGTGACCGTCAGCGGCGGCCTCGGCGTGATGCGGCAGTTCGTGGGATCGGTGCGGGACGAGACGACCGTGCGCGAGCTGCTCGTGTCGGTCGCGCCGCCGCGGGTGAGGCAGACCGCGCGGGCCGTCGACGAGGCCGAGCACGCCATCATGACCGCCGACGACGAGGCCGCCCAGCTCCAGTACGCACAGGCGCTCGCCGACTGGGCGGAGGCGCGCGGCTACGAGGCCGAGACGCTGTGGGACATGTGCACCACGGCCGCGCTCGGCGTGCCCTACGACAAGGCGCAGTGGCGGCAGGTGAGCACCCTGTCCGGCGGCGAGCAGAAGCGGCTGGTGCTGGAGGCGCTGCTGCGCGGCACCGACGAGGTACTGCTGCTCGACGAGCCGGACAACTACCTCGACGTGCCGGGCAAGCGCTGGCTGGAGGAGCGGCTGAAGGAGACCCGCAAGACGGTCCTGTTCGTCTCGCACGACCGTGAACTGCTCGCCCGCGCCGCCGACCGGATCGTCTCCCTCGAACCCGGCCCGGCCGGCGCGGACGCCTGGGTGCACGGCGGCGGCTTCGCCACCTACCACGAGGCCCGCCGCGAGCGCTTCGCCCGCTTCGAGGAGCTGCGCAGGCGCTGGGACGAGAAGCACGCACAGCTGAAGAAGCTGGTGCTGAACCTGCGGCAGGCCGCCACCGTCAGCCATGAAATGGCCTCCCGCTACCAGGCCGCCCAGACCCGGCTGCGCAAGTTCGAGGAGGCCGGGCCGCCGCCGGAGCCGCCGCGCGAGCAGGACATCCGGATGCGCCTGAAGGGCGGCCGCACCGGCGTCCGTGCCGTCACCTGCCAGGGCCTGGAGCTGACCGGCCTGATGCACCCCTTCGACCTGGAGGTCTTCTACGGCGAACGCGTCGCGGTGCTCGGCTCCAACGGCTCCGGCAAGTCGCACTTCCTGCGGTTGCTCGCGGGCGAGGACGTGGCGCACACCGGCGCGTGGAAGCTCGGCGCGCGCGTGGTCCCCGGGCACTTCGCCCAGACCCACGCACACCCCGAGCTGATGGGCCGCACCCTGCTGGACATCCTGTGGAAGGAGCACTCCCAGGACCGCGGGGCCGCCATGTCCCGGCTGCGCCGCTACGAACTGACCGGCCAGGCCGAGCAGACCTTCGACCGGCTTTCCGGCGGACAGCAGGCCCGGTTCCAGATCCTGCTCCTCGAGCTGGCGGGCGCCACCGCGCTGCTCCTGGACGAGCCGACCGACAACCTCGACCTGGATTCCGCCGAGGCCCTCCAGGAAGGCCTGGAGGCCTTCGAGGGGACGGTCATCGCGGTCACCCACGACCGCTGGTTCGCCCGCTCCTTCGACCGGTTCCTGGTCTTCGGCAGCGACGGCCGGGTCCGCGAGACCCCGGAGCCGGTGTGGGACGAACGGCGGGTGCGGCGGGCGCGGTGACACCCCGCCCCAGCCGCCGGAGCGCTCACTTCCAGCGCAGGACCGCGCCGAGGCCGCCCGACGGGACGTCCTCGCCGACGGGGACCGCCGGGTCCAGCGACAGGGCCGTCGCGTCCTGGCAGACCGCCGAACGCAGCAGGGCGTCGTCGGCCCGGGCCGGCCAGGCGTCCCGCTCGCCGAGCGCCCTCAGCTCCGTACGCCGCACGGCGAGCTGGTCGGCGTCCTCGCCGATCCACACCTCGCGGTGGGCGTCGGCGCCGTCCGGGCGGATCAGCAGTTCCTCCAGACGGTGCTCGCGGGCCGCCTCGACCAGCGCGGACACCCCCTCGGCGGCCGCCGACCGGCCCTCGTCGTCCGGTGTGCGCGCCGCCCGGAAGCGGTCCAGCCCGGACTCCACACGCCGGCGCACGTGCTCGGCGCGGATCCGCTCCACGTCCTCGTCCAGCAGCCGGCTGCCGGTGCCGTGGGCGGCCTCGGCCACCCGGTCGTGCAGCCGCTTCGGCAGCCGCTCGCGCACCTCGCGCCGCTCCCGGTCCTCCCCGACCAGGATCAGCAGGTCAGCGTCCGCCTCCTCCTGGCAGACGCTGAGCGCGTCGGCGATCTCCGCCGCGTTGTGCTCCCAGGTGTTCTCGACCTTCAGCTGGAAGTGCCGCTCCGACCAGTCGGCGCTCCCCGTCAGGTGGATGGGCCACTCCTGCCCCACCACCGCCCCCGCGTCCTGCCGGCCCAGCGAGCTGCGCAGCTCGAAGTCCGCGCCCCTGCGGTCCACGTAGGCGACGATCGCGACCGGATCCTCGCCCGCCAGGTCGAGGAGCGGCGCCACGCGCGGCAGCGGCGCCCACTCCGCCCGGCTGCCGCCCTGCGGCGGACGGGCCAGCAGCGGGTCGAGCACCACCGTGCCGGCCCGCGCGAACAGCACTCGCCCGTGCGGGTCGGGGGCGTGGCGCAGCTCCCGCACGGCCGCCTCCACCGCACGGCAGGTGGCCTCGTCCGCGCCCTGCCGGGCCAGCTCGCGCCCCAGCGCCCTGGCCGTCAGCTCCAGCTGGTGCGCCGTGTCCTCCGCGTGCCGCGAGGTGTCGACGTACACGGAGGCCCAGGGGCCCGGCTGTTCGTACAGTGGATGCAGGAAGGCGAGATTCATGGCTCCCTCCCGGAGACCGTTCGGTGGTGCCGCACGCCGGGCGGGTACCCGGAGCGCAGTCACGAACACGACGAACGGGGCACCACCATGACCGGAGTCGACCCGGGACGGCTGGACGACCAGCAGCTGATGAAGGAGCTGGAGACGATCCACCGCACGCGCCACGACACGCTGCTGTACGGCTCCAACGACGCGCTGCGCGCCCACAACGAGCGCATGGCGCAGCTCGAGGGCGAGTACCTGCGCCGCAATCCGCGCCGCCCGGTCGCCTCCGGCCGCACCCGCGAGGGGGCCCGGGAACGCGGGTGCGGGGAGTCGGCGACTCCCCGCACCTGAAGAACGTCCCGGACGCCTCCGGGTTCGGCCCGCCTTCTACCCGCTTTCTAGTGCCGCGGCGGGCAACGTTTGCCCATGAAGGAGCGGCGTCCGGTGCGTGCTCTCGGCGTGCCGGCCGGAAGTCCTCGTACTGGACGTACTTGGGCTTTCGGCCGGTGCGGCGAGTGGGGGTCCCCCTGCTCGAAGAGCTCGGGGGAGCGTGCCGGGCGTCGCGACGGGGCGAACGTTGCCTGTCGGGGCACTAGGCGGCGAGGACGTCGAGGAACGTCTCGCAGAACGCCTTCAGATCGTCCGGCTTGCGGCTGGTGATCAGCTTGTTCGGGCCGTGGTCGCAGACCTTCACCTGCTCGTCGACCCAGACGCCGCCCGCGTTGCGGATGTCCGTGCGCAGACTCGGCCACGAGGTCAGCACCCGGCCCCGTACGACGTCCGCCTCGACCAGCGTCCACGGCGCGTGGCAGATCGCGGCCACCGGGCGTCCCTGCTCGAAGAACGCGCCCACGAAGGCCACCGCCTTCTCGTCCATCCGCAGGAAGTCCGGGTTGGCCACGCCGCCCGGCAGGACCAGCGCGTCGAAGGAGTCCGGGGAGGCCTCGTCGACGACCGCGTCCACGGGGAACGTGTCGGCCTTGTCCAGGTGGTCGAAGGCCTGGATCCGCCCGGACTTCGTCGAGACGAGCACGGGCTCGTGACCGGCGTCCTTCACCGCCTTCCAGGGTTCGGTGAGCTCGACCTGTTCCACGCCCTCGGGCGCGGTCAGAAATGCGATGCGCATGATGCTTCAACGTCCTTTCACCGCCCCGGGGACGGGCGTTGCCGTCCTCGGGGCGCTCTTCTCTGTTCGCCTCGGCCGCCGCACGGAGTCGGCCGTACCGCGTGCGTCCGGTCCGTACCGCGTCCGTCCGGTCCGCACCGCGTGCGATCCGGCCGCCAAGCTGGGCGCCGGCCCGTCGCGCGGGGCGTCGGCCCGTCCAACCGGGTGCCGTCCGGTCGTGGCGGGGACCGTCGTGGTCGGCCGGTGCGGCCGTGACATGCGGGGCCCGTCGTGGCGCCCGCCGGCTCGGGCCCGGTGGGCGGGCCCGAGCGCGTCGGCCTGGGCGCACAGGCCCGGGCAGGGCGGCCTGAGCCCGGACGGCCTAGGCGCGGTCCTCCCGTGCGGGCCGCTCGTTGTGCGTCAGCTCCCGGGCCAGCTCCTGCACATTGGCGTAGCGCGCCTTGTTCGGCAGCCGCTGGAGCGCCTCGATCAGCGCGTCGGGCGCGTTCTTGCGCCGCAACGCGCGGGCCAGTTCGCCCGGACCCGCGGGAAAGGCGCTGCGGCCCAGGATCCTGGCCAGCTCCAGGCGCACGGTCTCAAGCGACGCCCGGGAGCCGCCCGGCGCCACCGGTCCGCCCCACACCTCCGGGTCGTCCTCGGCGGTCGGCTCCGGGTCGTGCCACTCCTCGCTCCGCGTGGGATGTCCGGACCTGAGCAGCCCCTGCAGCTCGTGTTTCATCTCGTCGTCACGGTGGACACTCAGCCGGTCACTGCCTCGCTGCATGTCTCCCTCCAGATCGTCGGGGGTGGCCACCGCGTACCCGTGCGCGGCGGGCCGACACCGGTTTTCCGGGACGGAATGACGGCCGGGTGCCGCCGGTGCGCCGGCCGTCGCGCAGGGCCGTCCGGGTGGGGTGCGGGGGCGCCGTGTTTGGGCGCCCGGGACCGGGGGCAGGCGCGGACCCAGTGCTTCGGACCGTAGGCACGCCCGTGGGAGCGGCGCAACGCGCCCCACGGCGCGGCCGTCCGGTTCACGCGCCCGCGCTCCCACGGTGACCGTCCACCCGAGAGGACTGCGAGGGAGCTGCGACTCACCATGGCAACGCGAGCGAGCGCCAGGCATCACCCCCACGACGACGCACCCGACACCGCGGAGGCCTTCCGCCTGCTCGCCACGCTTCCGCCGGGGCAGCGGCGGAACGAACTGCGCGACGAGATAGTGGAAGCCTGGCTGCCGATGGCCGAACGGCTGGCCGGCCGGTTCCGCAGCCGCGGCGAGAGCTCCGAGGATCTGCGCCAGGTCGCCGCGCTCGGCCTGGTCAAGGCGGTCGACCGCTACGACCCCGAGCGCGGGAACGCCTTCGAGAGCTACGCCGTGCCCACCATCACCGGTGAGATCAAACGGCACTTCCGCGACCACATGTGGACCGTGCACGTCCCGCGCCGGGTACAGGAACTGCGCAACCGGGTCCGCTTCGCCTCCCAGGACCTGTCCCGGACGATCTCCGGCCGCGGCCCCACCCTCGCCGAGATCGCCGAGCACGCCCACCTCAGCGAGGAGGAGGTGCGGGACGGCCTCGAGGCGCTGGAGAGCTTCACCACCCTCTCGCTCGACGCGGAGCTGTCCGGCAGCGAGGACGGGTACTCCCTGGGCGACTGCCTGGGCTCCTCCGACCCCGCCCTGGACACCGTGGTGGACCGCGAGTCCGTCAAGCACCGGCTGGCGGCGCTGCCCGAACGGGAGCGGGCCATCCTCTACATGCGGTTCTTCGGCGACATGACGCAGAGCCGGATCGCCGAGCAGCTCGGCATCTCGCAGATGCACGTGTCCCGCCTGATCAGCCGGTGCTGCGACCGGCTGCGGGAGCAGGTGATGCAGGAGGGTGCGTAGCCGCGGCCCGTCGTCCGGGGCGGGGCAGCGGCACCGGGCGGCCGACGGCCGCGCCGTGGCCGCGCCCGCGCCCGCGCCGGCGTCACCCGATAGGCCGTTGGTGTCAGGCTAATGGGGCTCGGCCGCGCGCGACCCGCGGCCCCAGCGGCTGTGATGGCAGCGAGGGCACGAATCCGTGCCGTCAGCCGCCGCCGGTCCGAGGAGCCCCGCTCATGCGCCGTACCGTCCCCCGCGCCCTGCCCGTCGCCGTCCTGGCCGGAGTCATCGCGGGCGGCGCCACCTCGGCCGCCCTGGCGGCCCCGGCGGTACAGCCCCACCCGCCGGCCGAGGGTGCCGTCGCCACCGCGGCGTGCGCCCCGGCAGGCGCCGCCACCCCACGTGCCACGGCGGAGACCTGCGCACCGGCTCCCGCGTCCGGCACGAGCAGATACGGTGCGATGCCCGTGCCCCCGTCCACGACGGCTCCGCGTGCCCCGGGCGCGGGTTCGTCCGGGAGCGCGGTCCGTGACGCGGGCACGGCGGTGCCGGTGGACGTGGACGCGTCGCAGGATCCCGTCCCGCAGGACGTGTTGGCCCATGACCCTTCCCGTCTCCAGGCCGCGCGGACTCCGCCGCGTGATCCGGGGGAGGGCCGGTCCGCGCAGACTTGGCCCCGTGACCAGGCCCCCGGGCTGTCCGCGCAGACTCCTCCCCGTGACCCGGCCCCTGGGCTGTCCGCGCAGACTCCGCTCCGTGACCAGGCCCCCGGGCTGTCCGCGCAGGGCTCTCCCCGTGAGCCCGGCCCCGGCCCGGCCTCGCGCGACACCGCTCGTGACGTCCCGTCCTACGACCCGTCCCGGGCCCAGGCCGCGCCCGATCTCAACGGCGGTGCTTCCTTTGAACCCTCCCGCCCGCAGGAGTCACGGGACCCCGCCCGGGGGCCGTCCGCCGCCGACGCGGACCGGGACCCGGCCCAGCACGGCGTACAGGCCGGTTCGGGTGGGTCGTTCACCGCGTCCCTGCCCGCGCTGATCGGTGGCGGCGCGCTGATCCTCGCGGCGCTCGGCGGGGCGGTTCACCGGGCGTGGCGGCGCGCGAAGCCCGGCGGCTGACCTGACGGGCGGACGCCGTGCGGGGGCCTTCCCGGCCGGGCCGGTGGCCTTGGGACCGCGTCACCCGGGGTACACGGAGGCCCGAAGGCACGGCCCGCGCCGGGCGACCAAGCGGCGGCACCACACGGCATCAGGGACTTCGCGGAGGTACCCATGCGGCGGACGGAACCGGAAGGACACGGCCCCGTCCGCTACGGACCGTCCGCCCTCCCCGACGACGGACTGCCCGTCCTGCCGGAGGTGTCCGCCGCGCTCGCCGGGGCCGCGTACCGGACCCGGCGCAGACCGATCGGCGGCGGCCCGGAACTGCTGGACGCCGCCTGCGGCTACTGGCTGCGGCGCGGACTGCCCACCTCGCCCGGCCGGGTCGCGGCCGCACCCGGCGCCCCCGCACTGCTGCTCGCGCTGACCGCCGCACTCGGCGGCGACGTCCTGGTGCCCCGGCCCTGCGCGGCCTGGTGGGCGCCGTACGCACGCCTGCTGGGCAGCCCCGCCTTCCACGTGGCCACCCCTGCCGAGTGCGGCGGCGTTCCCGATCCGTACGCCCTGCTGGAGACCGTCCGCAGAGTCCGCGCCGAGGGCGGCGACCCCCGGCTGCTCGTCCTGTCCGTCGCCGACGACCCCACCGCCACCGTGGCACCGCCGGAGGTGCTGCACGAGACCGTCGAGGCCGCCACCGCCGAGGGACTGCACCTGGTCAGCGACGAGACCTGGCGGGACACCGTGCACGCGCCGCACGAGACGGTGCTGCTCAGCCCCGCCGAGATGCTGCCCGACCAGGTCACCGTCGTCACCGATCTGGCCGGCGCGTTCCTGCCCGCCGGCTGGCCCGCCGCGATCGCCCGCTTCCCCGCCGGAGCCACCGGCGAGGCACTGCACGCGCGCGTGCTCGACATCCTCACCGCGCTGGACGCCCGTATCGCCGAACCGGTCGCCGCCGCGGCCGCCTACGTCCTCGCCGAACCCGGTCCCGTCACCGCGCGCCGGACGGCCGCGGTAGGCCTGCACGCGCGCGTGGCGCGGGCCGTCCACGCAGCCGTGGTCGCCGCCGGCGCACTCGCCCGGCCGCCGCAGTCCGGCCGCCACCTGTACGCCGACCTCGGCCCGCTACGCGCCGCTCTCGACGCCCACGCGGTGGGCGACGCACAGGAGTTGGAGGACTTCCTCACCGCCCGCCTGCGACTGCCCGTGCCCGGCGGCCACCGCTTCGGCGACGACCTCGGCGCGCTGCGCGTACGGCTGTCCACCACGGAACTCCTCGGCCGCACCGACGAGGAACGCGCGGAATGCCTGCTGTCCCCCACGCCGTTGGAACTGCCATACCCGCAACGCGCGTTGCTCTCCCTGAATTCGGTACTCGACGATCTCCGTGACGACGCTCAGCGATGGGAGCCTCCTCGATGACGCAGCAGTCCGAGTCGACCACGTCCACGAGCACCACCCCGCAGGAGACCGGCGATCCGGCGGTCTCGTCCCTCCTGACCTCTCCGTCCGCCCCGGTCCCGCCGCTGGCCGAACCCCGGCCGCTGGGGGAGCGGCGGGTCTGGCCGCGTACCTTCCACGACCGCCTCACCGCCCCGCTGCCCGGGCTGAAGGCCTTCGCCCGGTTCGCCCGCGAGGGCGCCCTGCGGCCGGACAAGGAGGCCCTCGCCGACATTCCGCTGCTGCCGTACCGGCCCGCCGGACTGCCCCGCGTGGACACCCGTACCGTCGCCGTCAGCTGGGCGGGGCACGCCAGCTGGGTGGTCCGGATCGGCGGGCTGACCGTGCTGACCGACCCGGTGTGGTCCCGCCGCATCATCGGCACCCCGGCCCGGGTCACGCCCGTCGGTGTCGCCTGGGAGGCGCTGCCGCCCGTCGACGCGGTCGTCATCAGCCACAACCACTACGACCACCTGGACGCGCCCACCCTGCGCCGACTCCCGCGCGACACCCCGGTGTTCGTGCCGGCCGGACTCGGCCGCTGGTTCCAGCGGCGCCGGTTCACCCGCGTCACCGAGCTGGACTGGTGGGAGGCGGCCGAACTGTCCGGTGTCCGCTTCGACTTCGTCCCCGCCCATCACTGGTCCAAGCGCACGCTCACCGACACCTGCCGCAGCCTGTGGGGCGGCTGGGTGCTCACCGACCCGGACGGGCAGCGCGTGTACTTCGCCGGGGACACGGGCTACGGCCACTGGTTCTCCCGCATCGGCCGCCGCTACCCCGGCATCGACCTCGCCCTGCTTCCCATCGGCGCCTACGACCCCCGCTGGTGGCTCAGCGACGTCCACTGCGACCCGGAGGAAGCCGTCCGGGCCGCACAGGACCTCGGCGCCCGGCACATGGCCCCCATGCACTGGGGCACCTTCGTCCTCTCCGCCGAACCCCTCCTGGAGCCTCTGACCCGGGTCCGCAGAGCCTGGCAGGAGGCCGGCCTCCCCCGAGAGCGCCTGTGGGACCTCCCGGTGGGCGCCTCCCGCGTCCTGAAGCGAACCTGAGCCGGCGCCGCGCCGGACGGTCGGGGACCGTCCGGCGGCCCTGCCCCGCGTTCACTGCGAGCGCTGGGCCGGGATCAGGCGGCGCAGGCGGCGCCAGGCGGAGGGGGCCGTGCCCAGCAGGACGGTCAGTCCGATCGCGGTGGCCACGCCCTCCCAGGGCTCCTTGAACAGTGAGCCGCCGAGGATGCCGATCAGCTGGTACGTGACCGCCCAGGCCAGGCAGGCGGGAAGGTTGCCGCGGGAGAAGCGGCGCAGCGGCCACTTCGCCAGCAGACAGGCCAGCATCACCGGTATGCGGCCCGCCGGGACCAGGCGGGACAGGACGAGCACCGCGACGCCGTGCTCGTTCAGCTTCCGCTGCGCCTGCGCGAGCCGGTCCTCCGGGGCGCGCGTGCGGATCGCCTCCAGCCACCGCGACCCGTTCCGCGACCCCAGCCCGCGCCGCCCCAGCCAGTACAGGGCCGCGTCCCCGAGGAACGCGGCCAGCGACGCCGTCACGAACACCAGCGCCAGCGAGAACGGCGCCGTCTGGTGCAGCGCTACCACCGCCGCCGAACTGACCAGCGCGCCCGTCGGCACCACCGGCACCAGCGCCCCGATCAGCACCAGCAGGAACAGCGAGGGATACCCCAGTGCCTGCTGGGTGGACTCCGGTGGCACCACCGAGGTCACGGCGGCGGCGATCCGTATCACCGGGCGCCCTCCAGGCGCACACTCTCGCCGTGCCCGAGCCGGTGCACCGCGACCCCCGGCGCACGCTCGGCGGCCAGGCGCACGAACTCATCACCCGGCGCATGGAACTCATGGGGGCGCACGGCATCCATCCCGATCGGCCAGTACGTGCCGTAGTGCACCGGCACCGCGCTCCCCGGCGCCAGCCGGGCCAGTGCCTGCGCCGCCCGCCCTGCGTCCAGATGCCCCGCCCCGAGGTACGGTCCCCAGCCGCCCACCGGCAGCAGCGCCGCGTCGACCGGCCCGACCTCCTCGGCCATCGTCTCGAACAGGCCGGTGTCCCCGGCGAAGTACGTCCGCGCCTCGCCCTCGACGACGTAGCCGAGCGCGGGCGAGCGGTGCCGTCCGACCGGCAGCCGCCGCCCGTCGTGCCGGGCCGGCACCACCCGTACGACGAGGCCGCCGACCTCGACCCGGTCACCCGGCGTGACCTCGGTGATCCGCAGACGGGCGAGCCGCCGCAGTCCCGCGACCGCCCCGAGTGCGCCCCGGGGCACCAGTAGGCGCGTGCCCGGCTCCAGCCGGGCCAGCGAGGGCACGTGCAGATGGTCGGCGTGCAGGTGGGAGACCAGGGCCACGTCCGCGTGCCAGGCGGCGGGCGGCGGTGGCGCGCCGCGGCGGCGCCGCAGGTGCGCGAGCCGGCGGGCGAACAGAGGATCGGTCAGCACGCGCACGTCCGAGTCCTCGACCGTGCAGGTGGCATGACCCCACCAGGTGATCTCCACCGGCACTCCTTTGCCCCCTTCGTGCGACTCCCCCTGAGCCTACGGGCAGGAGTAGGGTCGGCGGCGGAAACCCGGAGGTGAGGGGGGACGCCATGGGAGAAGTGCGGGATGCCCCCGGCGGGGACGCCCCGGCGGTCGTCCGCGTCACGGCGATCGCGAGCCTGACACCCCTGGAGGAGCTGCACGACGAGCCCTTCCTGGTGGACTCCCGCAGCCAGCACGCGATGTGCGCCCGCTGGGCCGCCGAACACGGCTACGTGGTCGCGCGGGAACTGATTGTCCGGGGGCTGCGCGCCGACCACAGTGCCCTGTGGGAGGGAGTGCGCCCCGGCATGGACCTGTTCGTCGCGCCCAGCCGGCGGGTGCTGGAACGGGCGCTGTCCTCCGTCGAGGAGTTCACCGACGAGTGCGCGCGGCGCGGAGTCCGGGTGGAGACGGTGGGCCAGGCCGAGCCCTCGTACGACGCCCAGATGAAGGCCTGCGTGCACCGCCGCCTCTCCATGCCGACCGCCGGCTACGACGGCCGCTGACACCTGACTCGCTGACCCCCTGGCTCACCCCTCCGCCCTCACCGCTTTGTGGGTGTTACCGCAGGTCACGGTGGTTTGTGCGGGGGTATGACAAGCTGGGACGCGTCCGTGCGGAGGCACCGGGCGGGGCGGAAGCGGAGGATGTGCCAGGCATGGGTGGCGGGCGGCGGTGGCGGCGGGCCGCCGGTCAGGTCGGGCGCAGTGTCACGGTGTGGGCCGTCTCCACGGTCACCCTGCTGGTACTCGCCGGGATCCTGCCGGACTTCCGGTTGCAGTCGCCCGACGGCGACAGCGCCACCACGATCGCCGTGACCGCCGCACTCGGCGCGGGAGCCTTCGGTGTGCTGTCGGCCGTGGTGTGGCCGCTGCTCGTCCGGCTGCTGCTGCTCGTGCCCGCCCTGGTCCTCGGGCTGCTGGTGTTCTTCCTCAACGGCTCCCTGCTCCTGCTCGCCCTGCGCGTCACCCCCTCCGGCCAGGCGGAGTCCGCCCCCGAGACCGCCGTCATCGTGGCGGCGGCGATGTCCGCGGTCGCCTCGGCCACCGGCGCCGCCCTCGCCGTGCGCGACGACGACGCCTACCGGCGCCGGCTCCACCGGCTCGCCGACCGCCGCCGCGGACGGCTGCGGCCCTGCTCGCCGACCCCCGGCACCGTCGTCGTCCAGCTCGACGGCGTCGGCCACGACGTGCTGCGGAACGCGGTCGACGAGGGCCTGATGCCGACCGTGGCCCGCTGGCTCGGCGCCGGCGAGGGGGAACCAGGGCCCACCCACCGGCTCACCCCCTGGCGCACCGACTGGTCCAGCCAGACCGGCGCCAGCCAGCTCGGCATCCTGCACGGGTCCAACCACGACGTCCCTGCCTTCCGCTGGTACGAGAAGGACACCGGCGAGGTGATGGTCTGCAACCGCCCCAGCAGCGCCGTCGAACTCCAGCGCCGCGCCGTACGGCGCACCGGCGACGGCGGACTGCTCACCGCCGACGGGGCCAGCCGCGGCAACCTCTTCGGCGGCGGCGCCGGCGAACTCGCCCTCGTCCTGTCGGTGGCGGTCCGCCGCGACCGCGGCAGCCGCTCCCGCGCGGGCTACTTCGCCTACTTCTCCGACCCCGCCAACGCCGTCCGCACCTTCCTGTCCTTCGTCGCCGAGACCGGCCGCGAGATCGGCCAGTCCCTGCGCGCCCGGCTCCGCGAGGAGCGCCCGCGTGTCTCCCGCGGCGGCCTGTACCCGCTGGTCCGCGCCTTCGCGACGGTCGTCGAGCGGGACGTCGTCGTGGCCGCGGTGATGGGCGACCTGCTCGCCGGGCGCACCGCCGTCTACGCCGACCTGGTGGCGTACGACGAGGTGGCCCACCACTCCGGGCCGCACAGCCGGGACGCGGCGCAGGTGCTGCGGCGCCTGGACCGTTCGCTGGCGCTGATCGAGAAGGTCGCCGAGCACGCCCCGCGCCCGTACCGGTTCGTCCTCCTGTCCGACCACGGCCAGAGCCCCGGCGAGACCTTCCGCTCCCGCTACGGCCTGACCCTGGGCGACCTGGTCCGGGCCGGCTGTGGACTGCCTGTGCCGCGCCGGGCTGACAGGACACGCAGTGGCGCCGAGGCCCGGGCCGCCGTACGGGCCGCGCTGGGCCGCCCGGTCGAGGAGAGCGGCGAGGACCGGCGGCCCTCCCGCCGCCCCGAGCCCGTCGTGCTGGCCTCCGGGAACCTGGGCCTGGTCTCCTTCCCGGGCGTGCCGCACCGCATGAGCCAGGAGGAGATCGACGCCCGCCACCCCGCGCTGCTGTCCACGCTCGCCGACCACCCTGGCGTCGGCTTCCTGCTCGTGCGCAGCGAGGAGCACGGCGGTGTCGTCCTCGGCCCGCGCGGCGTACGAATACCGCTGGCCGAGCTGGACACCGACCCCGGTCCGCTGGCCGTCTTCGGCCCCGGCGCGGCCGACGCGGTACGCCGCACCCACTCCTTCCCGCACACCGCCGACATCATGGTCAACTCCAGCCACGACCCGGCCGACGGGGAGGTGCTCGCCTTCGAGGAGCAGATCGGCTCCCACGGCGGCCTCGGCGGCGCGCAGGGCCGCCCGTTCCTGCTGTCGCCGCTCGACTGCTCCCCGCCGGTCGCGGAGGGCGAGGAACTCGTCGGCGCCGAGCACGTCCACCGCGTGCTGCGGCGCTGGCTGCGCGAGGCCGCCGGAACCGGGGCACCGCTCACCGCCGAACCGGAGGAGCGCGCCGCCTGACCCCGGGATCCGCCCGGCCCCGGAGGAGGCGACCTCAGGGGCCGTTCGAGCCCGGCCGCCCGAGCCCGGCCGCCCGGGACTCCGGCCCGTTCGGTCAGTGGTTCAGCGGTGCGGCCAGAAGCCCGACCGGACCCGGCCGAAGTCGCTCATCACCATGACCGCGGGCGCCATGCCGCCGCCCGGCCCGTGCGGCTGGTCGCTGAACGACACCACCCTGTCCAGCGAGCCGGTCAGGGTGATCAGCTTCTGCAGGGTGACCTGGTCGTCGCGGAACTCCCGCGCCGGCAGCCGGCTGTGCGCGGCCCGCAGCACGCGGATGTGCTCCCGCAGCCGCTTCGTGGCCGTGTCCCGGTCGCGGTCGTACAGGTCGTCCAGCGCGTGGAAGGTGACCTCGCTGGTCCACAGGCCCACCGCGTGCACGGTCACGGTCTCCTCGGCGAGAGTGAGGCCCGCGGCCAGGTCGAGTTCGTGCCGGTGCCCCTCGCGGGCGACGGTGTCGACGTACTGCACGGCCCCGGTGCCCAGCGGACGTGGTTCACCGCCCGGTGGCACGGTCAGTTCGAGGACGATCCAGTACGTCTCCCCGAACGCGAGGTCGGGCGCGAAGATCCGGATGCCGGTCTCCTCGGTGACGAGGTCCGGGAGGGCCTCGGTGCCGTAGTCCCGCCGGGCACGCTCGGCCGCCTGGGCCGCCTCGCGCAGCACCGCGGCCCGCGCCCGCGGGTCGGTGACCAGGTCATGCCCGTACAGGTGCCGGATCTCCACGTCCGGGGCGATGTCGAGGCGCAGCTGGATGTCGATGGCGGCCAGATGGTCGCGCCGCTCCAGGTCGGCGAGCAGGTCCGTGCCCACCTGCTCGGGCCGTGTGACGAACGTCGAGTGACCGCCGGCCAGCCCGGCCAGCGCCGCCAGCTCGGGCATCCGGGCGTCGGAGCCGAAGCCGAAGCACGACACGGTCAGGTCGCCGCGGAGCTTGGCCGCGGTGTTCGTGCGGATCCTGACCCAGTCCAGTTCGCCGGAGGTCGGATCGCCGTCGGAGAACAGGTACAGGCAGTTGACCGTGCGTCCGTCGAGGGCGTTCCGGCCGATCTCGTCGATGCCGTACTGCACACCGAGGTCGAGGTCCGTGCCGCCGCCGGCTCTCAGGCGGGCCACCACCTCGGCGAACCGCTCGCGCGGCAGCTCCCGCTTGGCGGTGGCGGGCAGCACCGTGCGGACGTGGTGGTCGAAGGTGATCACGCCCAGGAAGTCCGCGGGCCGCAGCCGGTCGTAGAGGAGCTGGAGGGCCTCCTTGACGCAGTCGAGCTTCTCGCCGTGCATCGAGCCGCTGGTGTCCACGACGAGGACGAAGTTCACGGGCAGGGGCTCGGCGGGGGCGTCACCGGGGTGCGCCTCGTCGGCCTTGAGCGTGATCTCCAGGAAGTGGGTCGTCGCCTCGTCGGCCCTGAACTCGCCCTGCGCGGCCGCGAGCCCGTGGCTGACACCGACGGCCCGGCCGGGCGGCGGACCGGGCACCTGATCGGTGCGGGCGGCCACGAAGTCGTCGAACCGGATCTGCTCCTGCCCGATGATCACGCCCTGCTCGATGAGGTCCCGCACGCCGAGGGGCGAACGGGTGCCGAAGGCGCTGTTGCGGCGGATGAAGAGTCCGTCGTGGGGGAGGGGCCGCCCGGTGCGGCGGAACAGGGGCGGGTGGGGGTCATGGCTGATGGCGCGCCGCTGCGCGGGGGCAGCGCAGTCGCTTTCGTTGCCTCCGGACAGCGGTGACCCGACCGGCCCGGGGGACCCCGTCGCAGGAGGAGGTGTGCCGCGCGGCGGGTACGACCGGCCCGCCGGGGTGGAGAAGCGTTCCTCGTCAAGGTCCGGAGACGGACCACCCAGCCGGGTGACCCGGATGTCGGCGGACTGCTCCTGGGACGCCCTCAACGATCGCCGCTGGAGGAACCCGTCAACGTGCGGGGCGAACGCCGACCGGATCTCCCGGCCCGCTCGCAGCCATCCCCACAGCAGGGCGTCCGGGCTGTCCGGGGCGGGTGCCGTGATCCCGGGGTGCACGACCGCCGTCCGCGACAGGGGCCGGTACGCGGCCCGCCGCAGCTCCGCCGCCCAGTCCTCGACGTCCTCCCCGAGCACCGGTCCGGCCGGGAGGCCGATACGGGCCGCGAAGTCCCGGCACAGCGGCGCGCGCTCGGCGCGCAACGCCCGTCCGGACTCGGCCGGGGCGCCCTCCCGAGGCAGTTCCACCACCAGCAGCGCCAGCCGCACCTCGTCGTCCGGGCCCAGGGGCCCCGGCGACGAGGTGCCCTCCACGGCGGAGGCCTCCCGCGGGCGCGGGCCCGCGGCCACCGGCTCGCACAGCCGCAGTCCGGCTCCGCAGCGCAGGAGGTCCCACAGCGCGCCGCCCGGCGTGGGGCGCGGGCGGCCCGGGAGCCGGGCGCCCGGGTGGATCAGGAGCAGCGCGTCCGGATGCCGGGCGAGCAGCGCGTCGGCCTCTTCGGCCGTGCGGGCCACCGTGGTCACCGGACTCAGCCCCGCCCCGGCCGCCGAGAGCAGTGCCTCCCGCAGGAGAGCCTTCGGCCCGCCGTCCGCGCCCCCGCCCGCGTCGGTGACCGGCGCAAGGAGGACGACCGCCTTCCGCTCCTCCCTGGACCCGCTCCGCTCACTCCGCATGGACATCCTCCGCAGTACGGGTGGGGAGCGGGCACCGCGCCTCGAGTTCCGTGCGCGTGCGCACCCCACCGCCGAACATTCCCTCGGCCCGCAACCGGCGCAGCCAGGCGTCGAGTTCGCCGCTCAGGCCGGTGGTCTCGACCGACAGCCGAGCGGCTCGATCACGCCGCTCGGAGTCGCCCGCCAGCAGGAGCAGCTCTATCTTCAGCGCGATGCTGTACGGGTCACGGGCGTCCAGCCTCAGCGCCTCCTCCACATAGCCGTACGCCACGTCGAGGTTGGACCTGACCAGCGCGATCCTGGCCTTCCAGTACCAGAACCCGGACGACTCGCGGTCCGGCCGGGACGCCTCGAGGGCGCGTTCCGCCTGGTCGGGCTCCCCGCTCTCGACGTGCCGGCGCACCGCGGCGAGCCTGCGCTCCGCGCCACCGGCCCTCGTGCGGGCCGGGCCGGTGACCACGCGCACCGCGATGAACAGCACGGCCAGCAGGAACAGCAGCAGCATGCCCACAAGGACGAGGAACTGCCGCACGCCCCTGCTTTCGGCGAGGGTGGCGAAGATCCCGAGGATCGCCACGACGAAGGCCAGCACGACCACGGCCCCGAACAGGGCGGTCGCCTGCGCCGACGTGAGCGTCCTGAACATCCGCCTGCGGATGATGTCGCGCACGAGGTCCCGGTAGAGCAGGTAGAGGACACCGAGAGCGACCCCACCAAATCCCGCGATTCCCCCGAGGACTTGGAAGAGTTCGACCATGGCACGGACTGTAGGGCCTCCCCCCGGCGTCCGGCAGGCGATTCGCGCAGCTTCTCCGGCAGGTCGCGGCCCGGTTCTGTGGATGTACGTGTCGCGGATGTGATCGGATGGCGTCACGGAATCCCGGCAACGGGAACGTAGGCGAAAGGTATGGAACCACCGTGGCAACCACGCGAACCGCTCACACCGTCTGGGAAGGCAACCTGCTCGAGGGCAACGGCGTCGTCACCTTCGACTCCTCCGGCATCGGCGAGCAGCCGGTGTCGTGGCCGTCGCGCGCCGAGCAGGCGAACGGGAAGACCAGCCCCGAGGAGCTGATCGCCGCCGCCCACTCGAGCTGCTTCTCCATGGCGCTGTCGCACGGCCTGGCCGGCGCCGGCACCCCGCCCACCACCCTGCGCACGAAGGCCGACGTCACCTTCCAGCCGGGCGAGGGCATCACGGGCATCCACCTCAGCGTCGAGGGCACGGTCCCCGGCATCGACAACGACGCGTTCGTCGCCGCCGCCGAGGAGGCCAAGAAGAACTGCCCGGTCAGCCAGGCCCTGACCGGTACGACGATCACCCTGGACGCCAAGCTCGCCTGACGCGAGACGCACGTCCGACGATGCCGCGCCCCTCGTCCGGGGCGCGGCATCGCTGTTCCCGGGTGAAGCGGCAGGCGGCGGGTACGCGGCATTGACAACAGGGCACTCGAGTTCTGAGCTGGAGAGCAGGAGGCGCCCGGAAGGGGACGAAGATGGCACGTGCGGTCGGGATCGATCTCGGGACGACGAACTCGGTGGTGGCGCTGCTGGAAGGCGGTGAGCCCACCGTCGTAGCCAACGCCGAGGGCGCGCGCACCACGCCGTCGGTCGTGGCGTTCGCCAAGAACGGCGAGGTGCTCGTCGGCGAGGTGGCCAAGCGGCAGGCGGTGACGAACGTGGAGCGCACCGCACGCTCGGTCAAGCGGCACATGGGGGACGCGAACTGGCGCTTCCCGGACAAGGGCTCCGTCGACGGCACCCGCTTCACGGCGCAGGAGCTGTCCGCGCGCGTCCTGCAGAAGCTGAAGCGGGACGCGGAGTCCTACCTCGGCGAGGACGTCACGGACGCGGTGATCACCGTGCCCGCGTACTTCGACGACTCCCAGCGGCAGGCGACGAAGGAGGCCGGGGAGATCGCCGGCCTGAAGGTCCTCAGGATCATCAACGAGCCGACGGCCGCCGCGCTCGCCTACGGCCTGGACCGCGGCGAGGAGCAGACCGTGCTCGTCTTCGACCTCGGCGGCGGCACCTTCGACGTCTCCCTGCTGGAGATCGGCGACGGTGTCATCGAGGTCAAGGCCACCAACGGCGACACCCACCTCGGCGGCGACGACTGGGACCAGCGGGTCGTCGAGCACCTGGTCAAGCGGTTCAAGGGCCAGTACGGCGTCGACCTCGGCAACGACAAGATGGCGGTGCAGCGGCTGCGCGAGGCCGCCGAGAAGGCCAAGATCGAACTGTCGTCCTCCACGGAGACGACGATCAACCTGCCCTACATCACGGCCTCCGCCGAGGGCCCGCTGCACATGGACGAGAAGCTGACCCGCGCCCAGTTCCAGGAACTCACCGCCGATCTCCTCGACCGCTGCCGCACCCCCTTCCACCAGGCCGTCAAGGACGCGGGCATCAAGCTCTCGGCCGTCGACCACGTGATCCTCGTCGGCGGCTCCACCCGGATGCCGGCCGTGACCGACCTGGTACGGGAGCTGACCGGCAAGGACCCGCACAAGGGCGTCAACCCCGACGAGGTGGTGGCCGTGGGCGCCGCCCTCCAGGCGGGCGTGATCCGCGGCGACGTCAAGGACGTCCTCCTCCTCGACGTCACCCCGCTGTCCCTCGGCATCGAGACCAAGGGCGGCATCATGACCAAGCTCATCGAGCGCAACACCACGATCCCGACCCGGCGTTCGGAGATCTTCACCACCGCCACCGACAACCAGCCCTCGGTCGGCATCCAGGTCTACCAGGGCGAACGCGAGATCGCCGCGTACAACAAGAAGCTCGGCGTCTTCGACCTCACCGGTCTGCCGCCCGCCCCGCGCGGGGTGCCGCAGATCGAGGTCGCCTTCGACATCGACGCCAACGGGATCATGCACGTCTCGGCCAAGGACCTCGCCACCGGCCGCGAGCAGAAGATGACCGTGACCGGCGGCTCGGCGCTGCCCAAGGACGACATCGACCGCATGATGCGGGAGGCCGAGCAGTACGCCGAGGAGGACCGCAGGCGCCGGGAGACCGCCGAGACCCGCAACCAGGCCGAGCAGCTCGTCTACCAGACGGAGAACTTCCTCCGCGACAACGGCGACCGCGTCCCCGCCGACACCAAGTCGGAGGTCGAGGCCGCAGCCGCCGAGGTGAAGGCGCTCCTGGAGCAGCAGGCGGAGACCCCCGCGCTGCGCACGGCCATCGACAAACTGGCCTCGGTCAGCCAGCGGATGGGCCAGGCGATGTACGCCCAGGCCCAGCAGAGCGGCGCCGAGGGCACCGGACAGCAGCAGCCGCCGCCCGACGAGGACACGGTGGTGGACGCGGAGATCGTCGACGACGAACGCGACACGAAGGGCGGCGCCGCCTAGCCGGCCGCGTCGGATTGTCGGCCGCCGGGCGGGCTCAGAGGTTCTCGCGGTACTTCCGCAGCAGCTCGCGGGTCTGCTCGGCGGTGGCGGCGGCCGCCGTCATACGGTCCAGTACCTCCAGGTGCGCGGAGATCTCCGGGCGCGAGTCCAGGTACAGGGCGCCGGTCAGGTACTCGGTGTAGACCAGGTCGGGCAGCTCCGGTTCGGCGAAGCGGAACAGCGAGAACGGCGCGTACGTCCCCGCGTGCGGCCCCCGCGTGAACTCGGCGACCTGCACCGTCACCCGGTCCCGCTCGGTGTACCGGAGCAGCTTGTCGAGCTGGTCGCGCATCACCTCGGGGCGGTCACTCACCGGCCGCCGCAGCACCGTCTCGTCGACGATCACCCACAGGTGCGGCGGATCGGCCCGCTCCAGCAGCCGCTGCCGGGCCATCCGCAGCGACACGTGCCGCTCGACCGCGTCGGGCCGGCGCTGACCGACGGTCCCCGCCTCCAGCACCGCACGCGCGTAGCCCTCCGTCTGGAGCAGCCCCGGCACGAAGTGCGGCTCGTAGGAGCGGATCAGCCGGGCGGCGCCCTCCAGGCTCACATACAGGCTGAACCACTCCGGCAGCACGTCGTGGAACCGCTGCCACCAGCCCGGCGCGTTGGCCTCCTCGGCCAGTGCGACGAACGCGGCCGCCGCCTCGTCGCCCACCCCGTAGGCGGTCAGCAGCATCTGCACGTACGGGATCTTCAGCGCGACCTCGGCCGTCTCCATCCGCCGTACGGTCGCGGGCGCCACCCGCAGGACGCGCGCGGCCTCCTCGCGTCCCAGCCCGGCCTTCTCCCGCAGTTCCTGGAGTCTTCTGCCGAGCACCACCTGGCCCACGGTGGGCGCGGCCCGCCGCTCACTCACGCCCTGCCTCCCGGCTCTCTCCCGCCCACGACGAGTGAAGGTACTCGACGGTGGCCGGATCGGCGGGCAGGAACGTCTCGATCGCCAGTTCCGCCACCGTCACGTCCATGGGCGTGTTGAAGGTGGAGATGGAGGAGACGAACGACAGCACCCGCCCGTCGTGCTCGATCCGCATCGGCAGTGCGAAGTACGGCACCTCCCCGGGAGCCCGGGCCGCCTCCCGCGCGCCGCCGCGCGGCACCGGGTAGGCCGCCACCTCCTCGTACAGCTCGCGCAGCGCGGCCGAGCGGTGCAGCCCGAGCTGCCGCTCCATCTGGGCCAGCAGATGCCCGCGCCACTCGCGCAGATTGCGGATGCGCGGCGCCAGACCCTCCGGGTGCAGGGTCAGCCGCATCGCGTTCAGCGGCGGGGCGAGCAGCCGCTCCGGGACGCCCTCCAGGAGCATCGCGACGCCCCGGTTCGCGCTCACCACGTCGTACGTCGCGTCGACCACCAGCGCCGGATACGGCTCGTACCCCCGGATCAGCCGCTCCAGGCCCTCGCGCAGCGGACCCAGCGCCGGGTCGTCCAGCGGAGTCTGCCGGAACCTGGGCGCGTAACCGGCGGCCACCAGCAGGGCGTTGCGCTCCCGCACCGGCACCTCCAGGTGCTCCGCGAGGCGCAGCACCATCTCCTCGCTCGGCCGCGACCGCCCGGTCTCGACGAAGCTGATGTGCCGGGACGAGGAGTCGGCGCGCAGCGCCAGTTCGAGCTGACTGATCCGCCGCCGCTCCCGCCAGGACCGCAGCAGCGGGCCCACGCCCCCGGCTGCGGAGGCGGCGGGGGACGCGGTGGTGCCGGACGCGACAAGGGCCATACGCACGACCGTAGTCGAGGACAGGGCGTACGACCGAGTCGCGGGCCGCCGTCCCCGGCCGCGTGCGGGGCCGGCAGAACCGAGGGCCTGCTCCGTCCCGGGGACGCGGCGGCCCTCCTGTGGCAGTCTGAACAGGAGCGCGAGACCCGGCGGAGGTCCCGGCGGAAGTCCAGGAGAAGTCCAGGAAGGGAGCCGGTCCCATGCCCGTCGCACCGCTGTCGCACAAGGAGGTCGAGGACCGGTTGGCCGAGCTGCCCGGCTGGTCCGTCGAGGGGGACCGCCTCACCCGTTCCTTCCGGCTCGGCTCGCACTTCGCGGCGGTGGCGATGGTCGTGCACATCGCCCAGGTGCAGGAGGAACTCGACCACCACTCCGACCTCACCCTGGGCTACAACACGATCTCGCTCGCCGTGCACACCCACAGCGCGGGCGGCGCCGTCACCGAGAAGGACTTCGAACTCGCCCGCCGGGTTCAGGACCTGGCAGCGGGACACGGCGCGAGCTGAGCCGCGCCCGGACGGGGAGGGGGATCCGCGTGCTGGACTACGACGAGGAAGCCGAGCGCTACGACGCCTCGCGCGGCGGCGAGCCGAGAGCGGAGGCCGCGGCGGAGGCGGTCCTCGGGCTCTTACCGCAACGGACGCGCGAACTGCTCGACGTGGGCTGCGGCACCGGCATCGTGACCCGCCGCCTCGCCGCCGCCCGCCCCGGCCTGCGGGTGACCGGCGTCGACCGGGCGCCCGCGATGGCCCGGCACGCCGGGGCACGGCTGCCCGGCGCCGTCGTGCTCGCCGACAGCCGCAGCCTGCCCTTCCCGGACGGGCGGTTCGACGCCGTCACGAGTGTGTGGCTGCTGCACCTGGCGCCCGGCCCCGGGGAGGCGCGGGCGATGGTCGCCGAGTGCGCCCGGGTGCTCCGGCCCGGCGGGGTGTACGTCACCACGGTCGGCAAGGCCGCCGCGCACAACGTCGGCAGCGACATCGACGCCGTCCTCGCCTCGCGGCCCCGCAGCCCGGCCCGCGACGACGCCGGCCTGGTCACCGAGTACGCCGCCGCGCACGGTCTCGTCCCGGCCGGGGAGGCCCTCTTCCCGGGCCGCGACCAGGGCCGCAGCCCCCGCCGCACCATCGCCGACCTGCGCCGCGGCTGGTTCGTCACGCTGCCGCCGGGCGCCCCCCTCGCCGAGGTCTTCGCCGAGCGGCTGGCGGCCCTGCCCGACCAGGACCGCCGCCGCCCGGACCCGGTCTTCACCCTGAGGGCGTTCCGCAAGGGGGAGTGAGCCACAAGGGGCGCGTGCCGCGTCCGGCACGCGCCCCTCCCCCCGTCAGGAGACCTTGCAGCTCTGGCCGCCGACCGTGAAGGCGGCCGGTCTGCCATTGGTCCCCGTCCAGCTCCCCGTGAAGCCGAAGCCCACCGAGGAACCGGCCGCCACGGTGCCGTTCCAGCTCACGTTCCGCGCGGTCACCGAGGCGCCCGACTGGGAGTAGTCGGCGTTCCACAGCTGGGTGACCTTCTGCCCGTTCGGGAACGACCAGGTGAGCGACCAGCCGTTCCAGGCCGTGGAGCCGGTGTTGGTGAGCTGCACGTCGGCCTGGAAGCCGTCGGTCCACTGGTTGGTGACCTGGTACGTCACCGCGCAGGCACCGGCCGGCGGCGGTGTGCCACCGCCCGGGTCACCTCCGCCCGTGTCCCCGCCGCCGGTGCCGGAGGTGTCGCCGTAGATCACGCCGCGGCCGTTGGTCGAGACGTACACGCGGCCGTAGACCCGCGGGTCGCCCGTGATCGCCGCGCCGGTCCAGCCCCACTGGTGGGCGTCGTCGTTGATCCGGGTCCAGCTCGCGCCCTTGTCGGTGGAGCGGAAGATGCCCCGCACCCCGCCGATCTTCGCGCTCGTGTACAGCGTCTGGTACGACGCGCCGCTCGCCGCCTTGCCGAAGCCGATGGTGTCGGCCTGCTCGACGCCCGCGAGCTTGGTGAAGGACGAGCCCCCGTTGACCGAGTGCCACAGCCCGTACGCGCCGTCGCTCGCACCGCCCGCCAGCCAGACGTCGCCCTTCGTGCCCGGCAGGGCCTTGAAGCGCACGGTGTCACCGCTGGGCAGACCGGTGGCCGACGAGGCGGTGAACGTGGCGCCGCCGTCCGAACTCACATAGAACTTGCCGGACTTGAAGCCGTAGAAGGTCTTCGGGTCGACCCGGTCCGATTCCACGACGGCGCCCGTCGGGATGCCGGCCGAGGCCGACCACGAGGACCCGAAGCCCGTCGAGTACCGCACGCCCGTCCCCGCCGGGCTCCACACGAACCGGCTGCCGTCCGCGGCGGCCGCGACCGTCCCGCCGCCGCTCACGCCCGACGGGTCCGTGCCGGCGAACCAGTTGGCGCCGTTGTCGGTCGAGAAGGCGATGTGCGCGCCCGAGTCCGTGTCGCCGACCCGCACCACCGTGTTCGGGTTGGTCTCGGCGAAGTCCAGACTGGTGCTCGTGGTGAAGGCCGGAGATGTGAAGATCATCGACGGGACCTTCGTCAGATCCGTGTGCCGGAAGCCGCCGAGGTCGCCCAGCGCGCTGAGCAGCGGTGCTCCGGAGGGCGGGGAGGCCAGGTCGTTCACCGCCGTCTCCTCGAGGCCCTGCACCATCGGGCGCACCGCGAACTGGCCGCCGCTGTCCCACTTGGTGAGGTTCTCGGTGCCGTAGATCGTCGCGCCCGTGCCGTACATCATCCGGTTGGAGTCGAACGGGTCGATCTCCAGCGCCTCCGTCATCCACCCGAGTTTCGGGGCCTGTTCGGGCGGTGAGGGGTTGGTGCCGAAGGTCAGCCAGGGCGTGGACGACACGTCCATCGTGTAGCGGTTGGAGCGGTTCGGGTACGACGTGTAGTCCCAGGCCTGCGTCCAGGTCGCGCCGCTGTCGGTGGAGCGGAAGATCTGCGTGTCCGGCCACCAGGAGCTGTAGGCCGTCGCCATCACCGTGCCCGGGTGCTGCCGGTCGAGCGTCAGACCGCTGAAGCCGTAGTAGGTGTCGGCCACGGCGACCGGGCTGATGTTCGTCCAGGTGCCGGTCGCGGTCGCGTACCGCCACAACTGGCCCTTGCCACCGTCGTACGGTCCGCCCGTGTCGCTGTAGGCGAGGTACAGGTAGCCGTTCTTCGCGTCCAGGACGCCCTTGTGGGCCAGGTATCCGGTCGGCTGCCCCGGCAGCCGCTGCCAGGTCGCGCCCGCGTCCGTGGAGCGGTACACCGCGTTGTCCTTGTCGGCGACCCCGGCGTAGATGGTCTTCGTCGCGTTGCCCGAGGTGCCGGTGGACTCGTCGAAGGTGACCCAGACGACGCCCTGGTTGTCACTGGCGTAGCCGGACGTGTCATTCGGGTCCTGCGCGTAGTTGCCCGGGTTGGTGAAGCTCGTGACCCGCGACCAGGTCGCCCCCGAGTCCGTCGACCGCCACAGGCCCTTGCCGCTGGGCGCGCCCAGGTACAGCACGCTGTTCTTGTTCGGGTCGATCGCCAGCCGCTCACCCATCCCGCGGCCGGGCATGTTGCCGCCGAGCTTGAACGGCAGGTCGGCCTTCTTCCAGCTCGCGCCCCGGTCGGTGGAGCGCAGCACGGCGCCGTTGCCCGGGTCCCAGCTGTTGGTGTACGTGCCGACGGCCGCGTACACCCGGTCGGGCGCGGCGGAGTCGGAGGCGAGGGAGACGACGCCGGTGTGCCCCCAGTCGTCCCAGCCGACGGAGTCGAGCAGCGGGGTCCAGGTCTTCGTCGACTGCTGCCAGCGGTAGGCGCCGCCGATGTCGGTGCGGGCGTAGGCCAGGTTCTTCTCGCTGCGGTTGAAGACGATGCCGGGGACGAAGCCGCCCCCGTCGATACGGGCGTTCTTCCAGGTGTACGTGTCTGCCGCGAGCGTGGCCGGCGCGACGGGCCGGGCCACCGCGGACGGGGCGCCGGCGAGCAGTCCGGCGGCGAGGGCGAACACGGCTGTGAGCACACGGCCGGTGCGGGGCGTTCTTCGCACGGTGGGGCTCCTCTCGACGGAGGACGGAAGGCGGGAGGCCGGAGGGGAGGGGGAGGATGTGACGACCGGGCGGCTCCCCCCGTGAGGGAGCCGCCCGGTCGGGGTCCCGCCGGCGAATGACGGGCCCCGGTACACGGAGCGTTCAGCGGGGACTTATTCGAGGAGCTCCGCGTACGAACCCATGGCGAGCGCGATGTCCGCCTGCGCCCAGAACCGGTGGTAGGTGAAGACCGGGGCAGCGCCGCCCTTGAGGTAGGACTCGATCTTCGACCAGGCCGGGTCGTTCTTGTAGAAGGAACGGATGGAGCTGAACGTCGACGAGGAGTCGATCTTGTCGCCGTTCGGCATCGTGCCGGTCCAGCCGCTGGGCACGTACACCTTGTCGCCGAAGCGGCTGTAGTCGGTGCGGGTCTCCGGTACGGCGATGCCCAGGCTGTCCTGGTTGTTGTTCCACATGCCGTCCAGCAGCGCCTTCGCCGTCGACTTCGCGTTCGCGTCACCGGACCTGGCGGCGTAGTACGTCAGGGTCTTGGCGTACGAGGCCGCCACACCGACGTCGTTGGTGTAGTCGGCGACGGTGACGTGCAGCGAGTTGTTCGCGCCGGGGGAGGAGGCGTTCCAGGTGTCCGGTTGCCCCGACCACTTGAGGGTGGAGGGGATCTGGAAGGTGCCGTTCGGGTTGACCGTGGTCTTGGACAGTGCCCACTTGACCCACTTGTCGAGCACCGCCTTGGCGGTGGCGTCACCCGTCTGCTGGTAGTACTCGGCGACCCGCTCCATCGACCAGGTCTGGAAGCCGAACCACTGGTTGGACGGCGGGTCGTGGTAGACGGGCTGCCAGTCGTAGTACATGCCGTAGAAGGTCGGCGTGCCGGCCGGCGGAGTCGCGTAACGGCCCTGCCAGCTGTTGGTCGCGCCGCCCGCGATGGCGCCCTCGGAGGACTGCAGCCACCGGTAGAACTCCAGTTGCCGCTGGAGCGACTTGCTCCAGTCGGCCACGCCCGTCGACGACTTGGGCTTCAGGTTGGCGTTGCTGCTCAGCGCGTACGCCGCGAGCGGGTTCTGGTAGCCGCCGTGGACGTGGCTGGAGCCGATGCGCCAGGCCCAGCCCGCCGAGGAGTCGGTGGCGCCGCCCCAGGCGTAGTACCAGGAGAGCAGGTAGTGCGAGGCGTCCTTGCCGGTGCCGGCCGGGCAGGAGGAGGCCCCGACACAGTTGCCGATCTTCTTGAAGTACTTGTCGTACATCGAGTACCGCAGGTAGTCGCCCATCTTCGCCGCCTTGGCGACGGTGGCCGACACATCGGCGCTCTTGCCCTGCGCCTTGGCCCACACGTCCGCCCAGTACGCGGCTTGGACGGCACGCGCGTCGGCGTCGGGGGCGTCGGTGAACTTCCACTGCTTGGCGTACGAGGAGTCTCCGGTGAACAGGTCCAGGTAGCCGTTCTTGCCGCCGTACTTGAAGGCGTCGCAGGTGGGCTGCGGCACCGTCTCCCAGACCGACTCCTCGGGGCCGCGCTGGAAGGTGTTGATGTACGACGGTCCCTTGGCCGTGGGGCCGGCCTCGCACTGGCCGCCCGGCGTGTTGCCGTAGCCGTAGACGTTGTCGACGTCCTCGATCCAGTGCATGCCGTAGATGTCGTCCGTGCCGTACGCGGACTTCAGCTCACCCGCGATCGGGTCGGAGCCCACCGACGCACCGGTGTCCAGCTTCGCCGGGTACTCGTTGGGCGTGTCGTACTCGGGCGCGTACGTCGCCGGCTTGGAGGCCGTGTAGAAGGAGTTGGTCGCCTGGTCGGCGTGGGTGGGGATCATGTACTTCTCCATGATTCCCCAGGCGCCGTTGAACTTCGACCAGTCGCCCGTCACCTTGCCGTACATGGCCTGCAGCCACAGGAGGTAGCTGTACGCCTCCGACGTGGTCTCGTGACCGTGGTCGGGCGCCTCCACGATCAGCGTCTCCACCGAGTGGTAGGGGATGCCGTCGGGGGAGAAGTACCCGTTCGCCGGGTTGGTGATCTTGCCGTAGAGGTCCAGGAAGCGGGCGTCGTACGCCTTCGAGCCCGCCAGCTCCGTCACGGTGACCGTGGCCTTGGTGTAACCGGTCGCCGAGGCGGTGAAGACCGCCGAGCCGGTGCCCGAGGCGTCCGCGGTGATGGTCACCTTCTGCGCGGTGTTCCAGTTGGACGGCGTGAAGGTGAGCGAGGAGCCGCCGGTCACGGACAGGCCCGTGTTGCCGGAGGTACGGGTGGTACTCACCACCACGTTGGCGCTGGGCTGGTTCGACAGCTTGACGTCGAAGGTGCCCGTCTTGCCCTGCTGGACGCCCAGCTGGGTGGGCGAGACGACCACGGCGGGGCCGGAGGCGACCGTGATGCCGACCGGCGTGGACGCCGCGGAGGCGCCGAGGCTGTCGTAGGCCTTCGCCACCAGGGAATGACTGCCGGCGGTCAGGTTCGAGACGGAGAGCGTGTACGGCGCGGTGGTGTCGGTCCCCAGCAGCGTCGTGTCG
Source organism: Streptomyces sp. NPDC087787 (assembly GCF_044743035.1). Taxonomy (NCBI): domain Bacteria; kingdom Bacillati; phylum Actinomycetota; class Actinomycetes; order Kitasatosporales; family Streptomycetaceae; genus Streptomyces; species Streptomyces sp. NPDC087787. The sequence continues at coordinate 66,478 of NZ_JBIUVQ010000007.1, read as the reverse complement.
TCGTAGAACTCGACCTTGGTGATGCTCGCGTTGTCGGCCGCCGCTGCGGTCGCCGCGAGCGGCACCGCGGCACCCTGCGTGTAGACCGCGCCGGGGGCCGGGCTGGTCAGCACCGTCACCGGCGGCTGGTGCGCGCCGGCGCAGGTGGTGCCGTTGACCGCGAAGCTCGTCGGGGCCGCGTTGGTGCCGCTGTAGCTGAACTGGGCACCGGTGTTCACGGCGCCGCCGGCGGCGACGGTCCCGTTGTACGACTCGTTCTTCACGGTGATCGTCTGGCCGGACTGCGACCAGATGCCGTTCCATCCGTTGCTGAGCTTCTGGTTGCCCGAGTAGCCGTAGGTGAGGGTCCAGCCGTTGATGGTGTCCGTGCCGCGGTTGGTGATGGTCAGGTCCGCGGTGAAGCCGGAGCCCCAGTCGTTGGTCTTGTAGTCAACGCTGCACTGCAGGGCCGCCGCGTGCGCGGTGGTCGACCCCGTCGACAGCATGGTGAGCGGAAGGGCGAGGGCCGCCACGGTGGCGGTCCACAGCCGCCGCACGCCGCGGCGTCTGCGTCGGGGATGCATGTGCTGGTTCCTCCTTGCGGCTCGGGGGAGGTGGGGGAGGATCGTCAAGCCGTGAACCAGTGGGAGCGCTCCCATAGTGCGGACGGGTGTCCAGGGGGTCAAGGTCCTTGAAGAGTCGAAAAGATTCGACGCTGTCCAACAGCCTTTAAAGGGCGTTGAGTTGAGGAAGTTCGACAAAAGTTCGCACACCCTCTGTCCTTCGCCGTCACTTGCCGCTACCTTCACTCGAACCAGTGGGAGCGATTCCATCAGTCGACGCGGCCGTGACGGCGCGCCAGAGCTGCAAGGAGTCGCTCATGCGACACCCCCCGCGTTCGGTCCTTTTAGGCATCGCCGGTGCGGTCGCGCTCGTCGGGAGCGTGGTCGTACCTGCGGTCACGGCGCACGGAGCCGCACCCGCGTGCACGGTGGAGTACACCGTCACCAGTCAGTGGGACGCCGGCTTCCAGGGCGACGTGAGGATCACCAACAACCAGGCTCCGCTGAGCAGTTGGAGCCTGACCTTCGACTTCGCCGGCGGACAGAAGGTCACGCAGGGCTGGAACGCGAAGTGGTCCCAGTCCGGTACGAAGGTGACCGCCGCCAACGAGAGCTACAACGGCTCTCTCGGCACCGGCGCGAGCGTCAGCGCGGGCTTCCTCGGCTCCAAGTCGGGGAGCAACCCCGTGCCGACGACGTTCAAGCTCAACGGCACCACCTGCAACGTCGACCCGGGCCCGACCACACCACCGACGGATCCGCCGCCGACCGGTGACGGCAAGGCACCCGCACTGCACGTCTCCGGCAGCAAGCTGGTCGACGCCGCCGGGAACAACCGCCGGCTGCTCGGCGTCAACCGCTCCGGCGGCGAGTTCATGTGCGTCCAGGGCTACGGCATCTGGGACGGCCCCGTGGACGACGCCGCGATCAAGGCGATCGCCGACTGGAAGGCGAACGCCGTCCGTATCCCGCTCAACGAGGAGTGCTGGCTGGGTCTTTCCAACATCAAACCCGAGTACGCGGGTGCCAACTACATCAACGCGGTCAAGGAGCTGGTGGCCCGCGTCGAGGCGCGCGGCATGACCCCGATCGTCGAACTGCACTGGACCTACGGCCAGTACACCGGCAACTCGGCGGGCTGCTCCGACGTGCACGCCACCTGCCAGAAGCCGATGCCCGACGCGCAGTACACGCCGTCGTTCTGGTCCTCGGTCGCCAGTACCTTCAAGGGTGACCAGGCCGTGGTCTTCGACCTGTTCAACGAGCCCTATCCGGACCGGGCGACCTCCAGCCTCACGGACGCCTGGAAGTGCTGGCGCGACGGCGGCACCTGCCCCGGCATCGGGTACAAGGTCGCCGGCATGCAGAGCCTCGTCGACGCGATCCGCGGTGCCGGGGCGAAGAACGTCATCCTCGCCGGCGGTCTCGCGTACTCCAACGACCTCGGTCAGTGGCTCACCTACCGGCCCAGCGACCCGGCGGGCAATCTGGGCGCCTCCTACCACGTCTACAACTTCAACACCTGTTCCAGCGCGAGCTGCTGGAACTCCACCCTCGTCCCGGTCGCGGCGCAGGTGCCGCTGGTGGCCGGGGAGATCGGTGAGAACACCTGCTCGCACGGGTTCATCGACCAGGTCATGAAGTGGTTCGACGACCGTGGCCTGTCCTATCTGGGCTGGACCTGGAACACCTGGGACTGCTCCTCCGGGCCGTCCCTGATCTCCGCCTTCGACGGCACGCCCACGGCGTTCGGCGCCGGGCTGCGCGACCATCTGCGCGCCCTCAGTCCGTGAGCCCCTCTCCGCGAGCCCCAGTCCGCACGTCCCTGTCCGAAAGTCCCGTAACCGCACATCAGGTTCGACAGAAGGAGCAAGTCGCACTCATGAGCCGCACCAGAACATCGATACTCGCCGCCATGGCACTGGTGGCCGGGGCGACGGGAACGGCGCTGACCGCCGCACCCGCCAGCGCCGCGGTCCCCTGTACCGTCGACTACAAGGTCAACCAGTGGGACAGCGGCTTCACCGCCGACGTCACCGTCAAGAACAACGGCGCCGCCAAGTCGAGTTGGTCGCTGAAGTGGACCTACGCCGGTAACCAGAAGGTCACCAGCGCCTGGAACGCGAAGGTCAGCCAGAGCGGTGCCAACGTCACCGCGGCCAACGAGACCTACAACGCCAGCCTCCCGACGGGCGGTTCCGTCAACTTCGGCTTCCAGGGCACCTACAGCGGCACCAACGCGATCCCGGCCTCCTTCAGCCTCGACGGCGTCACCTGCAACGTCGACAACGGCGGCGGCGACCCGGGCGGCGGCGACCCCGGTGGCGGCAACCCCGGCAACGGAAGCCGCGTCGACAACCCGTACGTCGGCGCCAAGGTGTACGTGAACCCGGAGTGGTCCAAGAAGGCCGCCGCCGAGCCCGGCGGCACCAGGGTCTCCAACCAGCCCACCGGCGTCTGGCTCGACCGCATCGCCGCGATCAACGGCGTGAACGGCGGCATGGGCCTGCGTGCCCACCTCGACGAGGCCCTGAAGCAGAAGGGCACCGGCGAAGAGGTCATCCAGGTCGTCGTGTACGACCTGCCGGGACGCGACTGCGCGGCCCTCGCCTCCAACGGCGAGCTCGGCCCGACGGAGATCGACAAGTACAAGACGCAGTTCATCGACCCGATCGCGGCCATCCTCGGCGACTCCAAGTACTCCTCGCTGCGGATCGTCACCACCATCGAGATCGACTCGCTGCCGAACCTGGTCACCAACACCAGCGGCCGCGCCACCGCCACACCGCAGTGCGACACCATGAAGGCCAACGGCAACTACATCAAGGGCGTCGGCTACGCACTGGCCAAGCTCGGCAAGATCCCGAACGTCTACAACTACATCGACGCCGGGCACCACGGCTGGATCGGCTGGGACGACAACTTCGGCCCGTCGGCCGACATCTTCAAGCAGGCGGCCACCAGTGAGGGCGCGTCCGTCAACGACGTGGCCGGCTTCATCACCAACACGGCCAACTACAGTGCCCTGAAGGAGAACAACTTCTCGATCACCGACCAGGTCAACGGCGTCTCGGTACGCCAGTCCAAGTGGGTGGACTGGAACCAGTACGTCGACGAGCTGTCGTTCGCGCAGGCCTTCCGCAACAAGCTCGTCTCCGTCGGCTTCAACTCCAACATCGGCATGCTGATCGACACCTCCAGGAACGGCTGGGGCGGATCGGCGCGTCCCGCCGGTCCGGGTGCCAAGACCAGCGTGGACACCTACGTCGACGGCGGGCGCTACGACCGCCGCATCAACCCGGGCAACTGGTGCAACCAGGCGGGAGCCGGTCTCGGCGAGCGTCCGAAGGCGGCGCCGGCCGCCGGCATCGACGCCTACGTGTGGATGAAGCCCCCGGGGGAGTCAGACGGTTCCAGCTCGGCCATCGCGAACGACGAGGGCAAGGGCTTCGACCGCATGTGCGACCCGACCTACGGCGGCAACGCCCGCAACAACAACAGCATGTCGGGCGCGCTGCCGAACGCTCCGGTCTCCGGGCACTGGTTCTCCGCCCAGTTCCAGGAGCTGATGAAGAACGCCTACCCGGCGCTGTAGTGACCCGCTCATGAGCCGGTGATCCGCCGGGACCGGCCCTGCCGGCCGGCCCCGGCGGACGGCTCCTCCCCACGGCCGGGGGGCACCTGCCCCCCGGCCGTACCTTCACGTCCGGCTCCTTGCCGTCCTTCCTTTGCCGTCGCTTTTGCGGCCTCGGCAACAGGAGTGGCCCTCTCCTGGTGCGTCGGCGCAGGCTGACCGCACCGACGAGAGAGGCTGATCGCATGGCGCACCTACCCCACGCACACCACGACCACCAGGAGGCCCACCCCGGCGGGCACGGCCCTCACGGCCACGGTCCGGGCGACATCGACTGGGCCGTCATGGCTCCGCTCCTCGAGTCCCAGGCGGAGCTGTTCACGCCCCTGTACGGGACGGTCATGGCGTGGCTGAGGGAGAAGGCGCCCGAGCCCGGCCTGATCGTCGACGCCGGCAGCGGGCCGGGTGTGGTCTCCTGCCTCTTCGCCGAGGCGTTCCCGGGCGCGCGGGTCGTCGCGGTGGACGGCTCCGATCCGCTCCTCGAGCGGGCCCGGGCCCGCGCGGCCCGCCTCGGTCTGGTCGACCGCCTCGGCACGCTCGCCGGTGAACTCCCCGGCGTGCTGGACGAGTTGGAGTATCCGGCGGATCTGCTGTGGGCCGGCAACAGCCTGCACCACCTGGGTGACCAGCGGGCCGCCCTCGTCGCGTTCGCCGAGCGGCTGGCGCCCGGCGGCACGCTCGCCCTGCTGGAGGGCGGCCTGCCCGCCCGGTTCCTGGCCCGTGACATCGGCATCGGCCGGCCGGGCCTGCAGGCCCGGATCGACGTGGTGCAGGAGGACTGGTTCTCGCGCATGCGGGCCGAACTGCCGGGCTCGGTCGCCGAGACCGAGGACTGGCCGGCGCTGCTGGCGTCCGCGGGCCTCGAGCCGACCGGCACCCGCAGCTTCCTGCTCGACCTGCCCGCGCCGGTCTCCGACCGGGCCCGCGCCTATGTCGCCGCCGAGCTGAACCGCCTCGGCGAGGCCCTGGAGGGCGGCATCGCCGCCGAGGACCGCGCCACCCTCGACCGCCTCCTCGACCCCGACGACGAGGCGAGCGTGCACCGCAGGAGCGACCTCTTCGTGCTCAAGGCGTACACGGTGTACACGGCGGTACGGGCCGCCTGAGAAATGGGGCCCGGCATACGCGCGCTGCCGGGCCCCGGCTCAGTCGGCGGCGACGAACTCCTTCGCCAGCTTCTCGCCCAGGGCGACCGCCGCGCTGTGGCTCTCGATCGGCGAGACACGGGAGTTCTTGAACAGGATGTAGGTCACTCCGGAGTCCACGCCGCCGGTGGCCGGGTCCGGGTTGATGCCGAGGGCCTTGGCGGTGGCGTACGAGGCCTCGCCGATGATCTCCGAGGGGCCGGTGTCGCCGACGGCCGCGTACTCGACCCGGTCGCCGTGGATCACGGCCACCACGCCGCCACCCCTGATGCCGGCTGCGGCGTAGTCCCAGATGGCGCTCGCGCTCGGCACCACCACGTACGGCAGCGACTCCGCCTCCAGCGGCCGGCCGTCGGACCGGTGGAAGGCCGTGTCGTCGTGGAACCAGGGGTCGGCGGTCTCGTTGCAGTGGGTGGTGCGCACGCCGTCGCAGTCGATGTCCATGTCGGCCTTCCAGAACACCACGCCGTTCCCGCCGCACACCGGGACCGTGGCCAAAGCCCCCTCGTCCGTGCGGTACTTGCCGTGGGAGATCTGCCGGCAGGCCGTCACCTTGGCGAGCAGCTCGGCGGCGCCGACCGAGCCCTCCCTGGTGGGCCGCGGTTCCCCGCCGCCGGAGGCGTGTGCGGGTGCCGTTCCGGTGGCGAGCAGGGCGGCACTCAGAGCCGCGGCGAGCGGAGGTCTTCGTATGTGCACGGGGAGACCCTTCTGTCAGGAAAGTTTCCTTACATATGGCGCGTCCCGATGGCGACGACGCGCGATGCGTCCGGAATCGCCGGGCGGCGGACCGGGACGCACCGCGCCAGGTGAGGATCAGACCACGCCGAACGTCGCCGGGTCCGGGCCCAGGCGCCGGTCCTCGTTCAGGGCGCTGATCGCCCCGAGGTCCTCGTCGTCCAGGCTGAAGCCGAAGACGTCGATGTTCTCCCGGATCCGGGAGGGGGTCACCGACTTCGGGATCACGATGTTGCCGAGCTGGAGGTGCCAGCGCAGCACGATCTGGGCGGGCGTGCGGTTGTGCTTCTGCGCGATCGCCACGATCGCCGGAACCTCCAGCAGGCCCTTGCCCTGGCCGAGCGGCGACCAGGCCTCGGTGGCGATGCCCTGCTTCGCGTGGTACTCGCGCGCGGCGTGCTGCTGGAGGTGCGGGTGCAGTTCGATCTGGTTGACCGCCGGGATCACCGAGGTCTCGGCGATCAGGCGCTCCAGGTGCTCGGGAAGGAAGTTGGACGTGCCGATCGCCCGGACGCGCCCTTCGGCGAGCAGCTTCTCGAACGCCTTGTAGGAGTCGACGAACTTCCCCCGGGCCGGCGTCGGCCAGTGGATCAGGTACAGGTCCACGTACTCCAGGCCGAGCTTGGCGAGCGACGCGTCGAAGGCACGCAGCGTGGAGTCGTACCCGTGCTCGCTGTTCCAGACCTTGGTGGTGACGAAGACCTCCTCGCGGGGGACCCCGGAGGCGGCGACGGCCTTGCCGGTGCCCTCCTCGTTGCCGTAGATCGCCGCTGTGTCGATGCTTCGGTACCCGGCCTCCAATGCCGTGGCGACGGCCCGCTCCGCCTCGTCGTCCGGCACCTGCCAGACTCCGAAGCCCAGCTGGGGCATCTCGACGCCGTTGTTGAGGATGATCGGGGGGACCTTGCTGCTCACTAGCTTCTCGATCCTTCGCTTGTCGTCCGGTGTTGCTGCTCCCATCGTCAACGATCACGGGCCGTACCGCATTCCTGGTCGGCCGTTCCGGCCGGAACCGGCCCGTGCGGTGCGGACCCCGCTCAGACCTGGTACAACGCCTCCACCTCGGCCGCGTACGCGTTCTCGATGGCCTTGCGCTTGAGCTTCAGGGACGGGGTCAGCAGACCGTGCTCCTCGGTGAACGGCTGGGCGAGGACACGGAAGGTGCGGATCGACTCCGCCTGTGAGACCAGCGTGTTGGCGGCGACCACCGCACGGCGGACCTCGGTCTCCAGATCGGGGTCGTGCACCAGCCGGCCCGCCGGCATCCGCGGTTTCCCGCGCATCATGAGCCAGTGCTCGACGGCCTCCTGGTCGAGGGTGACCAGCGCGGCGACGTAGGGGCGGTCGTTGCCGACGACGATGCACTGGGAGATCAGCGGATGGTCGCGCACCCGCTCCTCCAGCAGCCCCGGCGCCACGCTCTTGCCGCCGGAGGTCACCAGGATCTCCTTCTTGCGGCCGGTGATCGTCAGATAGCCGTCCTCGTCGAGGGAGCCGAGGTCGCCGGTGGCCAGCCAGCCGTCGTGCAGAGTCTCGTCGGTGGCCTTCTCGTTGTTGAGGTAGCCCTGGAAGACGTTGCCGCCGCGCAGCCAGATCTCGCCGTCGTCGGCGATGTGCACGCTGGTGCCCGGGACGGGCTGTCCGACCGTGCCGTAACGGGTGAGCCCGGGCGGGTTGGCGGTGGCCGCCGCGGTGGTCTCGGTCAGCCCGTAGCCTTCGTAGATCTGCACGCCGGCGCCCGCGAAGAACAGGCCGAGCCGGCGGTCCATCGCCGAGCCGCCGGACATCGCGTTGCGGATCCTGCCGCCCATCGCGGCGCGGACCTTGGAGTACACGAACGTGTCGAAGAACTGGTGCTGCATCCGCAGGCCGGCCGAGGGGCCCGGGCCGATGCCCCACGCCTTGGCCTCGACGGCGTCCGCGTACTTCACGGCGACCTCGACGGCCTTCTCGAACGGCCCGTCCCTGCCCTCCTTCTCCGCCTTGCGGCGGGCCGCGCCGAATACCTTCTCGAAGATGTACGGCACCGCCAGGATGAACGTCGGCCGGAACGCCTGGAGGTCGGGCAGCAGCGCGGAGGCGCTGAGCTGCGGCTGATGGCCGAAACGGACCTTGCCGCGGATCGCGGCGACCTCCACCATCCGGCCGAAGACATGGGCGAGCGGCAGGAACAGCAGCGTCGCCGCCTCGTCGCCCTTCCTGCTGTGGAACACCGGTTCCCAGCGTTCGATCACCGTGTCCGACTCGTACATGAAGTTGCCGTGCGACAGGACGCAGCCCTTGGGCCGGCCGGTGGTGCCGGAGGTGTAGATGACGGTCGCGATCGAGTCGGGGGTGACCGCCTCCCGGTGCCGGTGCACCACGGCGTCGTCGATGTGCGCGCCCGCGTCGTAGAGCCGCGGCACGATGCCGGTGTCGAGCTGCCACAGTTGGCGCAGCCGCGGGAGCCGGTCGATGACGGTGGCGATCGTCATCGCGTGCTCCTCGTGCTCCACGACCGCCGCCGTGACCTCGGCGTCGTACAGCGTCCAGAAGCACTGCTCCGCCGAGGAGGTGGGGTAGAGCGGCACCACCTGGGCGCCGATCGTCCACAGCGCGAAGTCGAACAGCGTCCACTCGTAACGGGTACGGGACATGATCGCGACGCGGTCGCCGAAGCGGATGCCCTGGGCGAGGAGGCCCTTGGCGAGGGCCAGCACCTCGTCGCGGAACTCGGCGCAGGTCACGTCCCGCCATCCGCCGAACTCGTCCTTGCGGCCGAGCGCGATGTGGAGCGGGTCGTCCTGGGCGTGCTGGAAGACGACGTCGGCCAGTCCGCCCACCGGCGGTGGCAACGTCGACGGAGGGCTGGTGAACTCGCGCAAACCCCGCTCCCGTTCCTTGTGACGCTCCGCACAGCGCCGTGAAAGCTACCCCAGCGCGGCGGGGGCGGCAGGGCCCGCGAAGGCCTCCGGCGCCCCCGCGGACGCCGGAAAATGCGCTCACAAGGGGAAGGGTCGGACAGGTTTCCTTACGGATGAGTAAGGTTCGGTGCCGTTTTCTCCACCGAATCTGTACTGCCCGCTTACGGCCCTCGGGGCGGGCCGGCCCGGGGAGGGGCGCGTTTCAGCCGACGCCGTGCCGGTGGAGGCGGTCGCCGCTGGAGAGGATGGCCGTGGCCAGGGCGTCGGCCGCGTGGTGGGGAGTGTCGTGGCGGCGGCCGTGGACGAGGACGAAGTCGACCCCGCCCAGTTCCGGCAGGCCCGCGCGGTCCGGGACGCGCACCAGGCCCGGCGGGATCAGGCCGCGGGAGTGCGCCATCACGCCCAGGCCCGCTCGGGCGGCGGCGATCAGGCCGTTGAGGCTGCCGCTGGTGCAGGCGACGCGCCACGGCCGGCCCTGGCGCTCCAGGGCCTCCAGGGCGAGGGCGCGGGAGATGCCGGGCGGCGGGTAGACGATGAGCGGCACCGGCCGGTCGGGGTCCAGGCGCAGCCGCTCGGCGCCGATCCAGACCATGCGGTCGTGCCAGACCGGGTCGCCGGCCGGGTCCTCGGGGCGCCGCTTGGCCAGCACCAGGTCCAGCTTTCCGGCGGCGAGCTGCTCGTGCAGGATGCCCGACAGCTCCACCGTCAGCTCCAGGTCGACCTCGGGATGCTCCGAGCGGAAGCCCGCCAGGACCTCCGGCAGCCGGGTCAGCACGAAGTCCTCCGACGCGCCGAACCGCAGCCGGCCGCGCACCCGGGCGCCGGTGAAGAACGCCGTCGCCTGCTCGTGCACCTGGAGGATCCGGCGCGCGAAGCCCAGCATGGCCTCGCCGTCCTCGGTCAGCTCCACCGAGTGGGTGTCGCGGGCGAAGAGCAGCCTGCCGGTCGCGTCCTCAAGACGGCGCACGTGCTGGCTGACGGTCGACTGACGCAGCCCGAGCCGCCGGGCGGCTCCCGTGAAGCTGAGGGTCTGGGCCACGGTGAGGAAGGTGCGCAGCTGGGCGGGGTCGTACACGAGGGCCACCGTACACCGGTCATCACGAGATGCGATGACAGTCAGAGTCGTATGACGGATTCCCGATCAGCGCCGTGAGGGGCACGATGAAGAGAGCATCAGGGGTCCCGACGGGCTCGTCGCTGCCCGTACCGACCCGAAAAGCACGAGCAAGTGGAGCACCGTGAAACGCCTGCGCCGGACGAACCTGCCGATCGATCCGTACATCGTCCTGCTGCTGGCGACGGTGGGCATCGCGGCACTCCTCCCCGCCCGCGGCGCGGCCGCCCATGTGGCCTCGGGCGCCTCGACCGGCGCGATCGCCCTGCTGTTCTTCCTCTACGGCGTCCGTCTCTCCACCCGCGAGGCACTGGACGGCCTGAAGCACTGGCGGCTGCATGTCACGGTCCTGGCCTGCACGTTCGTCATATTCCCGCTGCTCGGGCTCGCCGCCCGCGGCCTCGTCCCGGTGCTGCTGAACCAGCCCCTTTACCAGGGCCTGCTCTTCCTCACCCTGGTCCCGTCGACCATCCAGTCGTCGATCGCTTTCACCTCCATCGCCCGCGGCAACGTGCCCGCCGCGATCTGCGCCGGCTCCTTCTCCTCGCTGGTCGGCATCATCCTCACCCCGCTGCTCGTGGCCGTGCTGCTCGGCAGCGGCGGCGGTGGCTTCTCCGGACACTCGCTGGTCACGATCGTGCTGCAACTGCTCGTGCCGTTCGTCGCCGGGCAGCTTCTCAGGCCATGGATCGGCGGTTTCGTCGCCCGGCACAAGAAGATCCTCGGGCTGGTCGACCGCGGCTCGATCCTGCTCGTCGTCTACACCGCGTTCAGTGAGGGGATGGTGCGCGGCATCTGGCACCAGGTCAGTCCCGCGCGGCTCGGCGGCCTCCTGGTCGTCGAGGCCCTGCTGCTCGCCGTGATGCTCGCCCTGACCTGGTACGGCACCCGGGCCCTTGGCTTCTCCCGCGAGGACCGCATCGCCGTGCAGTTCGCCGGCTCGAAGAAGTCGCTGGCCTCCGGGCTGCCCATGGCGAGCGTCCTGTTCGGCGCCCATGCCTCGCTCGCCGTGCTGCCGCTGATGGTCTTCCACCAGATGCAGCTCATGGTGTGCGCGGTGATCGCCAAGCGCCGGGCGCGCGACCCCGAAGTTCGGGAGGGGACCGCCGGGCAGGCGCCGGCGTCGCGCGCCGGGGCCGCCACGGCGAACCGGCCCCGTTGACACCGGTCCCTTTGACACCTGCCTCGGTCTCGGATTCGGCTGCGACGGCCCCGCGCGGGTCAGCCGTGGGCGGACGCTTCCCGCAGGGTGATCCGCTTCTCGCCCGCGTACACGTTCATCGAGCTGCCCCGCAGGAAGCCGACCAGCGTCAGTCCCGTCTCCGCGGCCAGGTCCACCGCGAGGGACGACGGCGCGGAGACGGCCGCCAGGACGGGGATGCCCGCCATGACGGCCTTCTGCGCCAGTTCGAAGGACGCGCGGCCGGAGACCAGCAGGATGCTGCGGGACAGCGGCAGGCCGCCCTGCTGCAGGGCGCGGCCGACCAGCTTGTCGACCGCGTTGTGCCGGCCCACGTCCTCCCGTATGTCCAGCAGCCCGCCGTCCTCGTCGAACAGGGCCGCCGCGTGCAGCCCCCCGGTGCGGTCGAAGACGCGCTGGGCGGCGCGCAGCCGGTCGGGCAGGGCCGCCAGCAGTTCGGGCCCGACCCGCAGCGGGGGCGCGTCGGAGATCGGCCAGCGGGCCGTCGTACGGACCGCGTCCAGACTCGCCTTGCCGCACAGGCCGCACGACGAGGTCGTGTACACATTGCGTTCGAGGGTGATGTCGGGCAGGACGACGTCCGGCGCGGTCCGCACATCCACCACGTTGTAGGTGTTCGAGCCTCCCCCAAGCTCTCGGCTTCGCTCGAGCAGGGAGGGACCCCCACCCGTCGCGCCCGCGCAGTACACGATGTTCAGCAGGTCGGACGCGGCGCCCAGCACGCCCTCGCTCACCAGGAAACCGGCCGCCAGCGCGAAGTCGTCACCCGGTGTGCGCATGGTGATCGCGAGCGGCTTGCCGTTCAGCCGGATCTCCAGCGGCTCCTCGGCCACCAGTGTGTCGGGGCGGGACGAGACGGCTCCGTCCCGGATGCGGATCACCTTGCGTCGTTCCGTGACTCGTCCCATGTCCTGATCAGCCTCGGTTCTCTGCGCTCTTCGGCCGAAGCGGCCCCGACGGCGTCAATTGTCCTGCACGTGCGGCGGCCCCGGATGGTGAGGGCAGCCCCCGTCTGACGGAAGCCGACAAGCGGGGCCCGTCAATCCTGTGGCTTCACCTGCCGCCTTACCCGTGAGTCACTGATCAGACTGGGGAATTCCCGCTGTCCACGGTCACGAGGGGGATCACCCATGAACGGCTCACGCATCACCGCCGTCGGTCACTACCAGCCCGCCAAGGTGCTCACCAACGAGGACCTGGAGGGCATCGTGGCGACCAGCGACGAGTGGATCAGGAGCCGGGTGGGCATCCGGACCCGGCACATCGCCGGGCCCGACGAGCCGGTCGACGAGCTCGCCGCGCACGCCGCCGCCAAGGCGCTCGCGGCGGCCGGGCTCACGCCCGGCGACATCGACCTCGTGCTGGTCGCCACCTCCACGGCCACGGACCGCTCCCCGAACACCGCCGCCCGTGTCGCCGCCCGGCTCGGCGTGCCGCGGCCGGCCGCGATGGACCTCAACGTCGTGTGCGCGGGCTTCACCCACGCCCTGGCCACCGCCGACCACACCGTGCGTGCGGGCGCCGCGACCCGCGCCCTGGTCATCGGCGCCGACAAGATGTCCGACGTGACCGACTGGACCGACCGCACGACCTGCGTGCTCGTCGGTGACGGCGCCGGGGCCGCCGTGGTCGAGGCCTGCCGGCCGGGCGAGGAGCCCGGGATCGGGCCGGTGCTGTGGGGCTCGGTGCCCGAGATGGGGCACGCGGTGCGGATCGAGGGCACGCCCCCGCGGTTCGCGCAGGAGGGGCAGAGCGTCTACCGGTGGGCCACCACGCAGTTGCCGCCGCTGGCCCGGCAGGCCTGCGAGCGGGCCGGACTCGCGCCCGAGCAGCTCGCCGCGGTCGTCCTGCACCAGGCCAACCTGCGCATCATCGAGCCGCTCGCCGCGAAGCTGGGAGCCGTCAACGCCGTGGTCGCCCGCGACGTCAGCGTGTCCGGCAACACCTCGGCCGCGAGCATCCCGCTGGCGCTGTCCAAGCTCATCGAGCGGGGCGAGGTGACCACCGGCGACCCGGTGCTGCTGTTCGGCTTCGGCGGCAATCTCTCCTACGCCGGGCAGGTCGTGCGCTGCCCCTGAGCGGCGGACGTCGGGGTCGGGGACGCTCGAGCGCCCCGGCCCGCTGCGTGAGCGCGTCCGTGATCCGGCTGGAGCTCATCACCATCCGCGCCCTCCAGCCGGGCCGGCACTCCGTCGAGACCACACACTCGCCGGACACCTCGGCGTCTCCCGGCAGCCGGTGCGCCGGGCGCTCCAGCGCCTGAACGCCGAGGGGCGGTTCTATCCGCGGTCCGCCCAGGGCGCCTTCGTGCACGAGCCGGCGGAGCAGGAGGCCGGCCGGCTCCTCAGCGCGCGCGTGGTCCCGCAGGCCGAGGCGGCCCGCCACGCGGCCGCCTAAGCGGACCGGGACGCGTCGCCCGCTTCCACGCCAGGGTCGTCGGGCCGGCCGGCAACGCGGTGCATGCCGAGCTCGCGTCCCGGGTCGACCGGCGGGTGCGCTGGTATCGCACCTCCGGTGGCCCGGTGGCCCGGTGGCCCGGTGGCCCGGTGGCCCGGTGGCCCGGTGGTCCGGTGGTCCGGTGGTCCGGTGGTCCGGTGGTCCGGTGGTCCGGTGGTCCGTTGGTCCGGTGGCCCGTTGGTCCGGTGGCCCGTTGGTCCGGTGGTTCGGAGCCCGGTGCCGCCGGCAGCGCGGGCGCCGGTCCTGGATTGAGCACCGCGCGTTCATCGAGGAGATGGCGGACCGGGACGGAACGGCGCGCCACCCGCCGGACGCCCGAGCACACGGAGCCTGATTCCCGCGAGGACCCGGGTCGGGGTCCTCGCTCGGCATCCCCGACTTTGTCCTGTTCGTGGGAAAAGTTGGCGGCAATCCATGCGCAACTTCTTCCCAGTTCCGGCAGTCGCTGCTACGTTCCTCTCTCAAGCAGGCGGCCAGGTGGCCGGAATTACCGTGTGCGCAGGCCGAATTGAGGCGGGGAGGGGCACGTGAGACGTATGACGGCACGACCCGCCAACACCCATCAGGCCCGGCTGCTGAAGCTGTTGCGTGATGGGGGACCCAGCTCCCGGGCACAGCTCGGCGACCGCGTCGAGCTGTCCCGCTCGAAGCTGGCCGTGGAGGTGGACCGGCTCCTGGAGACGGGACTGGTCGTCGCCGACGGACTCGCCGCCTCGCGCGGCGGCCGCCGCTCCCACAACGTCCGCCTCGCCCCCGAACTGCGCTTCCTGGGCGTCGACATCGGCGCGACCTCGGTCGACGTCGCGGTCACCAACGCGGAACTGGAAGTGCTCGGGCACCTCAACCAGCCGCTGGACGTGCGCGAGGGACCCGTCGCGGTCTTCGAGCAGGTCCTCGCCATGGCCGCGAAGTTGCGGGCCTCGGGGCTCGCGGAGGGCTACGACGGCGCCGGCATCGGCGTCCCCGGTCCCGTCCGCTTCCCCCAGGGCGTCCCCGTGGCACCCCCGATCATGCCGGGCTGGGACGGCTTCCCCGTACGGGAGGCGCTCAGCCAGGAACTCGGCTGCCCGGTCATGGTCGACAACGACGTGAACCTCATGGCGATGGGGGAGCAGCACGCGGGCGTCGCCCGCTCCGTGGGCGACTTCCTCTGCGTCAAGATCGGCACCGGCATCGGCTGCGGCATCGTCGTCGGCGGCGAGGTCCACCGCGGTACGACCGGCAGCGCGGGCGACATCGGGCACATCCAGGCCGTGCCCGGCGGACGCCCGTGCGTCTGCGGCAACCAGGGCTGCCTGGAGGCCCACTTCAGCGGCGCCGCCCTGGCCCGGGACGCGCTGGAGGCGGCCCAGCAGGGCCTGTCGGCCGAACTCGCGACCCGGCTGGCGGCGAACGGCGCGCTCACCGGCGTCGACGTGGCCGCCGCGGCCGCCGCGGGCGACGCCACCTCCCTCGGCCTGATCAGGGAGGGCGGCACCCGCACCGGCCAGGTGATCGCCGGACTCGTCTCCTTCTTCAACCCCGGTCTCGTGGTGATCGGCGGCGGGGTCACCGGCCTCGGCCACACCCTGCTCGCCGCGATCCGCACCCAGGTCTACCGCCAGTCGCTGCCCCTGGCGACCGGCAACCTGCCCATCGTCCTGGGCGAGTTGGGGCCCGCCGCCGGAGTCATCGGCGCGGCCCGGCTCATCAGCGACCACCTGTTCTCGCCGGCCTGACCGGCGCGCACCACCTGGCACCACCTCGCACCACCGGTACGCCCCGCACCACCCGCACACAGCACGGCACCACCACCGGTACGTCCCGAGTACACCAGCCCGCCCCGTACACCAGCCACGCGTACGTCAGCCCTGCCCTGAGACCGGCCGTATCCGCCGAGGGGAACCACCATGGCTCCAGAACCACCCCTGCTCAGCATGTCCGGCATCACCAAGTCGTTCCCCGGAGTCCGCGCCCTGGACGGAGTCGACCTGGAGGTACAGGCCGGAGAGGTGCACTGCCTGCTCGGCCAGAACGGCGCCGGGAAGTCCACCCTCATCAAGGTCCTCGCCGGGGCCCACCAGCCCGACGACGGGACGATCGTCTGGCGGGGCGAGCCCACCACCCTGAAGTCCCCGATCGCCGCCATGAGCCTGGGCATCGCCACCATCTACCAGGAACTCGACCTGGTGGGACACCTGTCCGTCGCCGAGAACGTCTTCCTCGGCCACGAACCCACCACCGCCGGATTCGTCGTCCGCGGCCGCGAGGCCCGCTCCGCCACCACCGTCCTCCTCAAGCGGCTCGGCCACCCCGAGATCGACCCGGGCCGGCTCGTCGGCGACCTCTCCGCCGCCCAGCAGCAGGTCGTCTCCATGGCCCGGGCCCTCTCCCACGACGTCCGGCTCATCGTCATGGACGAACCGTCGGCCGCCCTCGATCCGGACGAGGTCGACAACCTCTTCCGCATCGTCGGCGACCTCACCGCCGCCGGCGTCGCCGTCGTCTACATCTCCCACCGCCTGGAGGAGATCCGCCGCATCGGCGACCGGGTCACCGTCCTCAAGGACGGCCGCGCGGTCGCCGGCGGACTGCCCGCCGAGTCCACCCCGACCCGCGAGATCGTCTCCCTGATGACGGGCCGCAACGTCGAGTACGTCTTCCCGCCGCGCCCGCCGGCCGACACCCATCACCTCCCGCCCGTCCTCACCGTCGAAGGGCTCGCCCGCGACGGCGAGTTCGCCCCCCTCGACCTCGAAGTGCGGCCCGGCGAGATCGTCGGCCTCGCCGGACTCGTCGGCTCCGGCCGCTCCGAGATCCTGGAGACCGTCTACGGCGCCCGCAGACCCAGCGCCGGCCGCGTCCTCGTCGACGGCACACCACTGCGCCCCGGCAGCGTGCGCTCCGCCGTCCGCGCCGGACTCGGGCTCGCCCCCGAGGAACGCAAGGCCCAGGGCCTGCTGATGCTGGAGTCCGTCACCCGCAACGTCAGCGTCTCCACCCTGTCCCGCTTCGCCCGCGGCGGCTGGCTCGACCGCCGCGCGGAACGGAACGCCGCCCGGCAGGCCACCCGCGAACTCTCCCTGCGCCCCGACAACCCCGACACGCCGGTGCGCACCCTCTCCGGCGGCAACCAGCAGAAGGCGGTCCTCGCCCGCTGGCTGCTGCGCGGCTGCCGCGTCCTGCTCCTGGACGAACCCACCCGCGGTGTCGACGTCGGCGCCCGCGCCGAGCTGTACGCGGTGGTGCGCCGACTCGCCGACGAGGGCCTGGCGGTGCTGCTGGTCTCCAGCGAGATACCCGAGGTCCTCGGCCTCGCCGACCGCGTCCTGGTGCTCCGCGAGGGGCTCGTCGTCCACACGGCACCCGCCCGGGAACTGGACGAACACCGCGTACTCGACCTGGCCATGGAAGGAACCCCCGTGTCCACGCAGTCCGTAACCGAGGAAGGGAGCGTGACGTCATGACGCAGCCCGCCACCCCGGCCCAGCACGGCGGACCCGACGCCGGGCCGCCGCCCGCCGCCCGCGCGGACGCCCCGAAGCGCGACGCCGGTCCGCTGCGCGTCCTGTGGGCGCGCGCCGACGTGCGCACCCTGTCGCTGCTCGGTGTGCTCGCCGCCCTCGTCCTCATCGGCGGCATCACCAAACCCGACCAGTTCCTGGACACCCGCAACCTGCAACTGGTGCTCACCCAGGCGTCCATCATCGGCGTCGTCACCGTCGGGATGACCTTCGTCATCATGAGCGGCGGCATCGACCTGTCCGTCGGCGCGATCGTCGGCCTCGCCTCCGTGTGGGCCACCACCGTGGCCACCCAGGAGTACGGCTTCGTGGGCGTGCTGTTCACCGCGGTGCTCGTCGGTGTCGGCTGCGGACTCGTCAACGGCGTCCTCATCGCGTACGGCGGCATGGTCCCGTTCATCGCCACCCTCGCCATGCTCGCCTCCGCACGCGGTCTCGCCCTGCAGATCACCGGCGGCAAGACCCAGATCGTCACCATCGACGGCATCCTGAGCCTCGGCAACCGCGACTCCTACGTCCTCGGCGTGCCGCCGCTGGTCCTCGTCTTCGCCGCGGTCACCGTCATCGGCTGGCTCGTGCTGAACCGCACCACCTTCGGGCGCCGCACCGTCGCCGTCGGCGGCAACCCGGAGGCGGCCCGCCTCGCGGGCATCGACGTGCGCCGCCAGCGCCTCTACCTCTACCTGCTGTCCGGGCTGTGCTGCGGCATCGCGGCCTTCCTGCTGATCGTCCTGGCCGGCTCCGGCCAGAACACCAACGGCAACCTGTACGAACTCGACGCCATCGCCGCGGCGATCATCGGCGGGACCCTGCTGAGCGGCGGCCGGGGCACCATCGTCGGCTCCGTCCTCGGCGTCCTGATCTTCATCACGATCAGCAACATCTTCGCCCTGAACAACCTCCAGAGCGACGTCCAGCAGATCGCCAAGGGCGCCATCATCGTCGCCGCCGTCCTCGTCCAGCGGCGCACCGCCTCGACCACCTAGTGCCGCGACAGGCGACGTTCGCCCCGTCCAGACGTCACCTGCCGCGGCACTAGCCCAGCGGCGCACCGCCTCCACCCCGTAGCCCAGCCGAGCCGCCCGCTCCGTACGGCCCTCACCGGAAAGGCCATCGCCATGCCCCAGACACCGAGCCGCAGAGGCCTGCTCTTCGGCGGCGCCGCCGTCGGCGCCACCGCCTTCCTCGCCGCCTGCACCAGCAACGAGCCCAAGAACGACAAGCCCGCGGCGAACGACCAGCCCGCCGCCGACGACCAGCCCGGCAAGGCCGTCACCATCGGCTTCGCCGGCCCGCAGGCCGACCACGGCTGGCTCAACGCGATCAACGAGAACGCCAAGAGCCGCGCCAAGAAGTACTCCGACGTCACCCTGGAGATCACCGAGGGCTCCAACGACACCGCCGCGCAGATCGGGCAGATCGAGACCCTCATCAACAAGAAGGTCGACGTCCTGGTGATCCTGCCCGCCGACGGCAAGGCACTCACCCAGGTCGGGCTGAAGGCGATGCGCGCGGGCATCCCCGTCGTCAACCTCGACCGGGTCTTCAACTCCCCGCAGGCGTACCGCTGCTGGATCGGCGGCGACAACTACGGGATGGGCTTCAACGCCGGGCAGTACATCGGCGAGCGGCTCAAGGGCAAGGCGAACGCGAAGGTCGTCGAACTCGCCGGCCTGGACAACCTGGAGCTGACCAAGCAGCGCACCCAGGGCTTCGACGACGCGCTGAAGAACTACCCCAACATCACCAAAGTGGCGCGCCAGGCGGCCGAGTTCACCGTCGAGTCCGGCCAGTCGAAGATGTCCCAGCTCCTCCAGGCGCAGAAGCACATCGACGCGCTGTGGAACCACGACGACGACCAGGGCGTCGGCGCGCTGCGCGCCATCGAGCAGGCCGGCCGCGACGAGTTCTTCATGGTCGGCGGCGCCGGCGCGCTCTCCGCGTTCGAACAGATCAAGCAGGACAAGGGTGTCCTGAAGGCCACCGTGCTGTATCCGCCCACGATGGCCGCGTCCGCGATCGACCTGGCCCGCGCGCTGGGCCAGGGCAAGGGCGTGTCCGGCATGGCGGAGTTCGAGATCCCGGCGTCCATCACCCTGTACTCCGCCGTGGTCGACAAGACCAACGTGGACCAGTACATGCCCACCGGCTTCAAGTGATGGACGCCGCCAACCCCCCACCTCGCAATCACGGCGTCCAGAACGCCGCTGCGAACGTTGACGAGAAGGAGTTATCGGTATGGGCCTGAAGGGACAGTCGGAGCAGGCCGAGAGCGAGCCCGCGGCCGGGAAGCCTCCGCTGCGTGTCGGCATGGTCGGCTACGCCTTCATGGGCGCCGCCCACTCCCAGGGCTGGCGCACCGTGGGCCGCGTCTTCGACCTGCCGCACCGGCCCGTACTGGCCGTCGTCGCCGGGCGTGACGGGGCGGCCGTGCGGGGCGCGGCCGCCCGGCTCGGCTGGGCCGACACCGAGACCGACTGGCGCGCTCTGATCGCCCGCGACGACGTCGACCTCATCGACATCTGCACCCCCGGCGACAGCCATGCGGAGATCGCCGTGGCCGCCCTGGAGGCGGGCAAGCACGTGCTGTGCGAGAAACCCCTCGCCAACTCGGTCGAGGAGGCGCGGGCGATGACCGAGGCGGCCGAGCGGGCGCGGGCCCGCGGCCAGGTCGCCATGGTCGGCTTCAACTACCGGCGGCTGCCCGCGACCGCCCTGGCGCGGCGCATGGTCGCCGAGGGCCGCCTCGGCACCCTGCGGCACGTACGCGTCAGTTACCTCCAGGACTGGCTCGTCGACCCCGAGTTCCCGCTGACCTGGCGGCTGCGCAAGGACGCGGCGGGCTCCGGCGCCCTCGGCGACCTGGGCGCCCACATCGTCGACCTCGCCCAGTACCTCGTGGGCGAGGCGATCGCCGGGGTGTCCGCGGTCACCGAGACCTTCGTCCGGCAGCGCCCGTTGCCGGCCGGGGCGGCGGCCGGTCTCAGCGGCGTCGGCGGCAGCGGCCTGGGGGAGGTCACCGTCGACGACGCGGCCCTGTTCACCGCCCGGTTCGGCTCGGGCGCGCTCGCCTCCTTCGAGGCGACCCGGTTCGCCTCCGGCCGCAAGAACGCGCTGCGCATCGAGCTCAACGGGTCCCACGGCTCGCTCGCGTTCGACCTGGAACGGCTCAACGAGCTCTCGTACCACGACCACACCGAACCCGGGGTGAGCGCCGGCTTCCGGCGGATCCTCGTCACCGAACCCGACCACCCCTACCTCGCGGCCTGGTGGCCGCCGGGCCACGGCCTCGGCTACGAGCACAGCTTCGTCCACCAGGCCCGCGACCTGGTGCTCGCGATCGCCGCGGGCACCGCGCCCGAACCGTCCTTCGCCGACGGGCTCCAGGTCCAGCGCGTCCTGGCCGCCGTCGAGGAGAGCGCGGCGAAGAATTCCCTCTACACGCCCGTCCCGGTCTAGGGAGGCCCGGTCATGCCACGTTCGTTCACCCTCTTCACCGGCCAGTGGGCCGACCTCCCGCTGGAGGAGGTCTGCCGGCTGGCCCGGGACTTCGGCTACGACGGACTCGAACTTGCCTGCTGGGGCGACCACTTCGAGGTCGACAAGGCGCTGGCCGATCCCGCCTATCTCGACGGGCGGCGCGCGCTGCTCGACAAGTACGGCCTCAAGTGCTGGGCGATCTCCAACCACCTGGTCGGCCAGGGAGTCTGCGACCACCCCATCGACGAGCGCCACCGGGGCATCCTGCCCGCCCGCATCTGGGGCGACGGGGAACCCGAGGGCGTACGGCAGCGGGCCGCCGCGGAGTTGAAGGACACGGCGCGGGCGGCGGCCGCGTTCGGCGTCGACACCGTCATCGGCTTCACCGGCTCCTCGATCTGGCATCTGGTCGCCATGTTCCCGCCGGTGCCGCCGGGCATGATCGAACGCGGCTACCAGGACTTCGCCGAGCGCTGGAACCCGATCCTCGACGTGTTCGACGCCGAGGGCGTCCGCTTCGCGCACGAAGTGCACCCCGGTGAGATCGCGTACGACTACTGGACCACCCGGCAGGCCCTGGACGCGGTGGACAACCGGCCCGCGTTCGGGCTGAACTTCGACCCGAGCCACTTCGTCTGGCAGGACCTCGACCCCGTCGGCTTCCTGTGGGACTTCCGGGACCGGATCTACCACGTGGACTGCAAGGAGGCCCGCAAGCGCCTCGACGGGCGCAACGGCCGCCTCGGCTCCCACCTGCCGTGGGGCGACCCCCGGCGCGGCTGGGACTTCGTCTCCGCCGGGCACGGTGACGTGCCGTGGGAGGACGTCTTCCGGATGCTGCGGTCCATCGACTACACCGGCCCCGTGTCGGTGGAGTGGGAGGACGCCGGCATGGACCGGCTCCAGGGCGCCCCCGAGGCGCTGCGGCACCTCAAGGCGTTCGACTTCGACCCGCCGAGCGCGTCGTTCGACGCGGCCTTCGGCCGGGAGTAGCTCCGCCGGTCGGCTCCGCCGGTTCGGCGGGGCGCGGAGCGCCGTTTTGGCGCGTGTCCGCAGGCGGCCGCGGGTGCGCTGTGGCTGGTCGCGCCCACGCGGCGGAGCCGCATGTCGACACAGCCCCGCGCCCCTTTGGGGCGCGGGGTGCGCCCCGCTGCCCCGGGCCCGCTTTGTCCTCACACTGGAAAAAGAGCAACTTCTCTTCTGCGCAAGGACTACCCGACTCCGACAAAGCCAGCTACGGTCCCGGAGTTGTACAGGTCCGCACATCTCCGGGGTGACGGCGCACCCCGGCGCATCGCAACCGCCCCGTACGACCCCCACCCTCCCGGAGGGATCTTCGTGCACAGGAAACGTCCCAGATTCCGCAAGGCACTCGCTCTTCTCACCGGCTCACTCCTCGCGGGCAGCTCCCTCGCGCTCGCCGCGCCGCCGGCGAGCGCCCACGGCCCCGGTGCCGACAGACCGGCCGCGGCGGCCGCCGAGGACTTCCAGCAGGTCACCCTCGCCAAGGGCGCCCCCGAGGTCGGCGAGCCGATGTCGCTGGCCGTGCTCCCGGACCGCAGCGTCCTGCACACCTCCCGCGACGGCACGCTGCGGCTGACCGACGCTCAGGGCAACACGTCCGTGGCCGGCAAGCTGGCCGTCTACAACCATGACGAGGAGGGGCTCCAGGGCATCGGGATCGACCCCGACTTCGCCGAGAACCGCTTCGTCTACCTCTATTACGCGCCGCCGCTGAACACCCCGCCCGGCGACGCCCCCGAGAACGGCACCGCCGCCGACTTCGCGCCCTTCGACGGCGTCAACCGGCTCTCCCGCTTCGTGCTGAAGCAGGACGGCACGCTGGACGTGTCCAGCGAGAAGAACGTCCTCGAGGTCAAGACGTCCCGCGGCATGTGCTGCCACGTCGGCGGCGACATCGACTTCGACAAGGACGGCAACCTCTACCTGTCGACCGGCGACGACTCCAACCCCTTCTCGTCCGACGGCTACACGCCCATCGACGAGCGGTCGACCCGGAACCCGGCGTTCGACGCCCAGCGCACCTCGGGCAACACCAACGACCTGCGGGGCAAGATCCTGCGGATCAAGGTCAAGCCGGACGGCTCCTACGACATCCCCGAGGGCAACCTCTTCGCCCCGGGCACCCCGAAGACCCGTCCCGAGATCTACGCGATGGGCTTCCGCAACCCGTTCCGGTTCAGCATCGACAAGCCCACCGGCACCATCTACATAGGCGAGTACGGGCCGGACGCCGGCGCCGCGAACCCCAACCGCGGTCCCTCCGGGATGGTCGAGTTCAACCGCGTGACCAAGCCCGGCAACTACGGCTGGCCCTACTGCGTCGGCAAGAACGAGGCGTACATCAAGTACGACTTCGCCACCAAGCAGTCCGGTGCGGCCTTCGACTGCTCGGCGCCGAAGAACACCTCCCCGAACAACACCGGCCTGGTCGACCTCCCGCCGGCCCAGCCGGCCTGGATCGACTACGACGGCGGCTCCATCCCCGAGTTCGGCAACGGCTCCGAGTCCCCGATGGGCGGCCCGGTCTACCGCTACGACCCCGACCTGAAATCGCCCGCCAAGTTCCCCGAGGCCTACGACGGGGACTTCTTCGCCGGTGAGTTCGGCCGCCGGTGGATCAAGCGGATCGAGCAGGACGACAACGGCACCGTCAAGTCCATCAACCCCTTCCCCTGGTCCGGCACCCAGGTGATGGACATGGCCTTCGGCCCGGACGGCGCCCTCTACGTCCTGGACTACGGACTGTCCTGGTTCGGCGGCGACGAGAACTCCGCGCTGTACCGCATCGAGAACGTCACCAACGGCCACGCGCCGACCGTGACCGCCACGTCGGACAGGACGTCGGGCAAGGCACCCCTGAAGGTGTCCTTCTCCGCGACCGGCAAGGACGCCGACGGCGACGCGCTCACCTACGGCTGGGACTTCGGTGACGGGACCACCGGCACCGGTCAGTCGCCCCAGCACACGTACCGCACCAACGGCACGTACACGGCCACCGTCACCGTGACGGACCCGACCGGCTACACCGCCACCGCCAACGTCCACGTGGTCGTCGGCAACACCGCGCCCGTCGTCACCTTCGAGACCCCGGCGGACGGCGCCCTGTTCGAGTTCGGTGACACCATCCCGTTCAAGGTGAAGGTCACCGACGCCGAGGACAGGAAGATCGACTGCTCCAAGGTCACCGTCCGCTACATCCTCGGACACGACAGCCACGGCCACCCGATCACCTCGGCCAACGGCTGCCAGGGCACCCTCGCCGTGCCGGCCGACGGCGAGCACGACCCCAACGCCAACATCTTCGGCGTCCTGGACGCCGAGTACACCGACAACGGCGGCGGTGGCCAGGAAGCGCTGACCACCCACGCGCGGATCGTGCTCCAGCCCCGCCACCGGCAGGCCGAGCACTTCAGCGACCAGAGCGGCATCCGCACCTACGACAAGACCGAGGCGCACGGCGGCAGGACCGTCGGCGACATCGACAACGGTGACTGGATCTCGTTCAAGCCGTACAACCTGAGCGGTGCCCGGACGCTCACCGCGCGGGTGTCCTCCGGCGGTGCCGGCGGGTACCTGGAGGTCCGCACCGGAGGTCCGAACGGAACCCTGCACGGCTCCGGGGTCGTCCCGGTGACCGGCGGCTGGGAGACCTTCCAGGACATCGACATCCCGCTCGGCAAGCTGCCGAAGAAGACCACCGAGTTGTACCTGGTCTTCAAGGGCGGTGACGGAGCGCTCTTCGACGTCGACGACTTCGTGATCTCCGACAAGAAGCCCGCGAAGAACGACAAGCGCGTCCTGGTCTTCTCCAAGACGGCCGGCTTCCGGCACGACTCCATCGAGACCGGCGTGCGGGCCCTGAAGGACCTCGGCGGGCAGAGCGGCATCACCGTCGACTCCACGGAGGAGGCGCAGCAGTTCACCACCGCCAACCTCGCCCGCTACGACGCCGTCGTCTTCCTCTCCACCACCGGCACCGTGCTGAACGCCGACCAGAAGAAGGCGTTCGAGAAGTACATCGCCGGCGGCGGCGGTTACATGGGCATCCACGCGGCGGCCGACACCGAGTACGAGTGGCCGTTCTACGGCGGCCTGGTCGGCGCGTACTTCGAGTCGCATCCGCAGATCCAGCAGGCCACGGTCCGGGTGCCCGAGCACGACCACCCGGCCACCAAGGGCCTCGACGACGCGTGGGACCGCACGGACGAGTGGTACAACTACCGCTCCAACCCGCGTGACCACGCCCGGGTACTGGCCACCCTGGACGAGAGCACGTACCGGGGCGGCACGATGAACGGCGACCACCCGATCGCCTGGTGCCAGGCCTACCAGGGCGGGCGCTCCTTCTACACCGGCCTCGGCCACACCAAGGAGTCCTACGCCGAGGACGGATTCCGCAGTCATCTGCTCGGTGGCCTGAAGTACGTCACCGGCCAGGAGAAGGCGGACTGCAAGCCGCGCAAGGCCTGACCGCCGCCGCCCGCCCAGGGCGCCCGAATCGGCGGCGGGCGAGAGACGCCGGACTCCCGCCCGCCGCCCCCACCCACGGGCCGGGGGCCCGCAGGCCCCTCGACGGGGGCCTGCGGCTCCGCCCCCGGCACCTGGCTCGACCCGGCGTCCCGGTCCAGGTCGGGTCCTGGCCCAGGCCGAGGCCCGGCCAAGGCCCGGCCCGACCAAGGCCCGGCGATTCGGTCCCGGCCGAAGCCCGGTCCAGGCTCAGTCCTGGTCCAGGCCGAGTCCCGGTCCAGGTCGGGTCCTGGCTCCGGCCCAGGCCCGGTCTGGGCCGAGTCCCGGCGACCCGGTCCAGGCCGAGTCCCGGTCCGGGCCGGATCCCGGCTCCGGCCGAGGGCCGGACTGGGACCTGGTGCCGGTGCCGGAGCCCGATTCCGGTCTCGGTTTCGGCCCGGCGGCCGGTGCTCGATCCGGGCCAGGCTTGCCTCGTCCCCGGCCGGGGGCCGGTCCTGGATCCGGTCCCGAGCTTGGTCCTCGGCTTGGTCCTTGGCTTGGGCCTGGGCCGTGGCCCGCTGGGGATCTGGGCCTGGGCCGGCAGGTCCGGGTTCCGGTCTTCGGTCCGGACCAAGCCGGGGCCGTGCCCGGCCGGAAATCCGGCGCCGGCATCAGATCCCGGTCTCGGACCTCGGTCCGGGCTCCAGTTCCGCTGCTGGTTCCGGGTGCCAGGCCCGGTCCGGCCTCGGGTCCGGTCCGGCCTCGGGCTCGGTCCGGCCTCGGGTCCGGTCCGGCCTCGGGTCCGGTCCGGCCTCGGGTCCGGTCCGGCCTCGGGTCCGGTCCGGCCTCGGGTCCGGTCCGGCCTCGGGTCCGGTCCGGCCT